>JAICOJ010000195.1 GCA_025930755.1 Gemmatimonadaceae bacterium | reverse complement strand
TGTCGGCGCGATGGTCATGGAGCTCTCCGAGCGCGAGTACATGGTGCGCGGGCTCGGCTATCTCGAGAGCATCAACGACATTGAGAACGTCGTCGTGGGGACGACGGCCTCGGGCACCCCGGTCCGCGTCGCCGAGCTTGGACGCGTGACAGTCGGGCCCGCCGTGCGGCGTGGAATCGCCGAGCTCGACGGCCGCGGCGACGCGGTCGGCGGCATCGTCGTCATGCGCTTCGGCGAGAACGCGCTCGCGACGATCGACAACGTGAAGGCGAAGCTCGTCGAGGTCGAGAAGGGCCTCCCGGCCGGGGTCGTCATTACGCCGGTCTACGATCGCAGCGATCTCATCGCACGCGCGATCGCGACGTTGCGCGAGAAGCTCATCGAGGAGACCGTGATCGTGGCGGTGGTGTGCATCGTGTTCCTGCTGCATGCGAGCTCGGCACTCGTCGCCCTCATCACCTTGCCCATCGGGATCCTGATCGCCTTCGTCGCCATGCGGTGGGTGGGCGTCGGCGCGGACATCATGAGTCTGGGTGGCATTGCGATCGCGATCGGCGCGATGATCGACGCCGCCATCGTCATGATCGAGAACATGCACAAGCATCTCGAGCGTGCGATCGCGGAGAAGGAGCGTACCTCGTCCAGCGCCAGTGGTCAGCGCTTCTTCGACACGCGTGTGCTGACCGCCAGCGAGCGACGACGGATCGTGGTCGAGGCCTCGAAGGAAGTGGGACCGGCGCTCTTCGTCTCGCTGCTCATCATCACCGTCTCGTTCCTCCCGGTCTTCACGCTCGAGGGGCAGGAAGGGCGCCTGTTCAAGCCGCTCGCCTTCACGAAGACGTTCGCCATGGCGGCCGCGAGCCTGCTGTCGGTGACGCTCGTTCCCGTGGCGATGGGACTGTTCATCCGCGGCAAGATCTACACGGAGCGCGCGAACCCGTTCAACCGCGCCCTCATCCGGGCCTACGACCCCGTGATCGCGTTCGTCCTGCGCCACCGCTGGCCGGTGATCGTGAGCGCGGTCGTGGCGCTCATTGCGACGTGGATCCCGTGGAAGCGGATCGGTGGCGAGTTCATGCCGCCGATGGACGAAGGATCGATCCTGTTCATGCCCACGACACTTCCGGGCGTGAGTGTCGCACGAGTCCGCGAGATCCTCCGCATTCAGGACTCCATCCTCAAGAGCTTTCCCGAGGTGCATCACGTGTGGGGCAAGGGGGGCCGGGCCAACACCGCCACCGATCCCGCCGGGCTCGACATGATCGAGACGACCATCTCGCTCAAGCCGCAGGATGAGTGGCGCGAGGGCGTCACCTCCGAGACGCTGGTGGCCGCGATGGATTCAGCCGTTAGGCTCCCCGGCGTCACGAACGCGTGGACGATGCCGATCAAGGGGCGCATCGACATGCTCGCTACGGGCATTCGCACGCCGGTCGGGATCAAGATTTTCGGGCCCGATCTCGCGGAGCTCGAGCGGCTGGGCCAGGAGATCGAGCGGTCCCTCACGATGGTGACGGGAACTCGCAGCGCGTTCGCCGAGCGGGCGGTGTCGGGGTACTACCTGGACATCGACATCGACCGCGCTGCCGCGGCACGACACGGCCTCAACGTCGGCGACATCCAGATCGTCATTGCCACCGCGATCGGTGGCATGACGATCACGCAGACGGTCGAGGGGCGAGAGCGGTATGGCGTCCGCGTGCGGTATCCTCAAGAGCTGCGGGACACGCCGGAAAAGCTGGCGTCCGTGCTCATCCCCGTGGGGCACGGGACCGACGGTGGCCGGCCCTCCTCGGGGCGTCCAATGCTTCGCGGAATGGGAGCCGCCGGGATGGGCGGGGGGGCGTTAGGCGGTGCCGTGACCCAGGTGCCGCTCGGCCAGGTGGCGACGATCAGGCCGGTCGCGGGTCCGATGGTGGTTCGGACCGAGGACGCCATGCCAACGGCGTGGGTGTACGTGGACGTCGCCGGACGTGACATCGGCAGCTACGTCGCCGAGGCGCGGCGAATGGTCGAGAGCGAGGTGGAGCTTCCGCCGGGATACGCGATGGTCTGGAGCGGTCAGTACGAGTACATGCAGCGCGCGAAAGAGCGCATGAAGCTCGTCATCCCGGCGACCCTCGCCATCATCTTCCTCCTGCTCTATTTCAACTTTCGGAGCGTCGCGGAGACGGCGATCGTGATGCTCTCGCTTCCGTTCTCGCTGATCGGCGGCCTCTGGTTCATCTGGCTACTCGGGTACAACTGGAGCGTCGCGGTGGCGATTGGATTCATCGCCCTCGCCGGTGTGGCGGCCGAGACTGGGGTCGTGATGCTGATCTACCTCGACCACGCGTGGCGCGCTCGCGCGGCCGACGGACGTCGCCCGACGGTGCGCGACCTCTACGCCGCCGTGGTGGAAGGGGCGGTAGAGCGAGTGCGTCCGAAAATGATGACCGTCACCGCGATCATCGCCGGGCTACTGCCGATCCTGTGGGGGCACGGGGCCGGGGCGAGCGTCATGAAGCGGATCGCGGCACCCATGATCGGCGGCATGATTTCCAGCACCGTGCTCACCCTCGTGGTGATTCCCGCGGTGTACTCGCTCTGGCGTGAGCGGGAGCTGCGTAGCCCAGCCAAAGCGCCGATGCCCTTGCGGGGCGGTCTGCAGGAAGCCACGGAGGGAGCATGACGTCGCGAGGAGCGGGAGAGAAGCGAGCTGTGCGGGCATGCGCGGGGGCGCAATTGGTAGTGGGCGCGGCCCTGGCGCGATCCGCAGTCGAGCTTCGTCGAGTTGTAACAAAACGTTCCAGCCTGCATTGTTTCGATGTAGGGCACGCGACCACACCCGTCGCGCGATTGACGGAGCTAAATTCTTGACTACGAGGCGGATGTACCACGGCGAAGGGTGTCGCGGCCCGTGGGCGCGCGCTCTGCTTTGGTCGGGGGGCGCGCACGATCCCGTGCGCACGACCTCGGACCCCTGGAGAGCTCAATGCGCACGATCTTCCTACCCGCCGCCGCCGTTGCCTGCCTCGCCTGCAGCGACGCATCCGGACTCGACACCGGTGATTTTACCATGTCCTTCAGCGCGACCGAGAGCGCTTCGGCACGCACGGCCACGGCGCCGTCCGTGACCACGCTGAGCGACATCACGATTACCGAGGGAGCGAACACGCTCGTCGTGACACGCGCCCGCCTCGTTCTCGATGAGATCGAGCTCGAGGAGTTCAGCGGTCGCGACTGCGACAACTCCGGCCCCGGACGCGATCCCAGCTGCCCCGAGATCGAGATCGGTCCCTTCCTTGTAGAGCTCCCTCTCGCCGGCGGCGTCCGGTCGGCCATCAGCGCGCGGATCCCGGCCGGTAGCTACCATGAGATCGAATTCGATATCGAGCCCGTCGACGATTCCAATGCGGGCGCGCGCACCTTCTTTGCCGCGCACCCGGACATTCCGCGCAATCAGAGCGTCGTGATCGAGGGCACGTTCAACGGGCAGCCATTCACATTCATGAGCGCGAGCCGCTTCGAGCTGGAGCTGGAGTTCGAGCCGAACCTCGTCGTGGGCTCCGGTGGGACCAATGTCACGATCGACGTCGATGTCTCGAGCTGGTTCCGGCTGGGAACGACGCTGCTGAACCCGCTCGACCCAGCCGCCGCCGCGTCGATCGAATCGCGGATTCTGGCCTCATTCGCCGCATTCCGCGATGACGATCGCGACGGGCGGCGCGATGGCGGGCATGGAAGCGATGACCGATAACCCTTCTCTCATGTGACCAGGCTGGGGCGGAGAGCCGCGACGCTCTCCGCTCTGCGTTCCCGTGTCCTTTCTCACCGTCCTCCCCCTCACCGAATCCTTCTCTGCGATGTGGCCGAGTCTCGCGGAGTCATCCGGTCTCACGCTGCGGTTGGCATCCGGTGCGGCCGAGCTCCATCGCTTGCACGACGCGGTAGGGCTCGTTGCGGCTGGCGGGGCAGAGGAGCGCATCGAGATGATTCTGCGCGAAATCTCCCCATCGGGCGGAGAGGTAGCGGCCGTTGGCGCGCTGGCCGACCACCATCTCGCCGCGGCGGTCGTGAGAGCCGGCGGCACCGAGCTGTTCGCGTTGCCGGGCGATGCCGAGTTGCTTCGCTCGTGGATCCGCGAACGCGCCGAGCGGCTGCACGCGGCGAAGTCGCGACAAGCCTTCGTCACGCGTGAGGCGGCGAAGTACCGCTTCGATGGCATTCTCGGCGAGAGCGACGCCCTCCGTCAGGCGCTGGAGCGAGCAGCGCTGGTCATTCCGCATGGCGCAGTCACCGTCCTCATCTCCGGGGAAACGGGCACAGGGAAGGAGCTCCTGGCGCGCGCCATCCACTACAACGGTCCCCGCCGCGACGCACCATTTGTGGACGTGAACTGCGCCGCGATCCCCGAGACGCTGCTGGAGAGCGAGCTCTTCGGTCACGAGAAAGGCGCATTCACCGACGCGACGACGACGAAGCCGGGTCTGTTCGAGGTGGCCAGCGGCGGCACGCTCTTTCTCGACGAAATCGGCCATCTCCCGCTGTCACTCCAGGGCAAGCTCCTGCGTGCCCTGGAGGAACGAGCGATTCGCCGCGTCGGCGGGACACGTACCATCGCTGTCGACGTGAGAATCGTGGCAGCATCGCACGTCGATCTCGCGCTCGCCGTTCGCAGGCGAGAGTTCCGGGAGGACTTGTACTATCGGCTCAACGTTGTCCCACTGTCACTGCCGCCGCTGCGGGAGCGTCGCGATGACGTCCTTCCGCTGGCTCGGCATTTCCTCACGCGGTTCGCACGTGAGTATGGCCTGGCACCCCCGCGCCTGACGAGCGCGGCAGAGCGGGCGCTCGTTGCCCACGA
The DNA here is from genome assembly GCA_025930755.1 of Gemmatimonadaceae bacterium. Taxonomy (GTDB): domain Bacteria; phylum Gemmatimonadota; class Gemmatimonadetes; order Gemmatimonadales; family Gemmatimonadaceae; genus JAICNG01. The sequence continues at coordinate 275 of JAICOJ010000195.1, read as the reverse complement.
CTGGAGCGGCAACGTGCGGGAGCTCCGCAACGCGATGGAGCGGGCGGTACTGCTCCACCGCGGCTCGTCCATCGGCGCCGAGGACATTTCGCTGGGATCGATGGCGGCCGCGCCGGCCGGATCGCTGCCGTTCCCCGCCACGCTCACCGATATCTCGCGAGCGGCCGCCGTCGCCATGCTGGAGCGGTGCGGCGGTAACAAGAGCGAGGCGGCGCGACGGCTCGACATTTCCCGTCCACGACTGCTGCGCCTGCTCGACGGCAGCGGTGATGACA
>JAICOJ010000104.1 GCA_025930755.1 Gemmatimonadaceae bacterium | reverse complement strand
AGGTGGGACGCGACCTCCGGATGCCTCGCCTTCCACCGCTCGAGCCCGGCGAGCGCTGCCTCCCTGTCGCTGGAGTTGGCCACGACGATCAATGGCATTTTGGGCCGTGGCTTCGCCGGCGCTTTCTTCGCCGCCGTGCGGGTACCCTTGGCGCGTGACGGCGCCACGCGCGGCGCTTCTCCCTCCATCTTCCGGAAGTGGGGCGGCCATGGAGCGTCGCCCAGGCCTGCGGCCTCATCGCGCGCCGCGAGCTCGAGCAGACCGTCGAGCGAGCCGGGGCTGTCGTCGATCGCCCCGTGCGGATCACCACCTTCCGCCAGACGCGCCGGCATCGTGAGCACGGTGAAGTCGGCGGGCTCGACGTCGGGAACATCCTCCCAGTGCAGCGGCGCCGAGACACGCGCGTCGGGAAGGGGCCGCACCGAGTAGGCGGAGCACGTGGTTCGGTCCTTGGCGTTCTGGTTGTAATCGAGGAAGACGCCCCGCCGCTCCTCTTTCCACCATTTCGATGTCGCGAGCGTCGGCGCGCGTCGCTCGATCTCGCGCGAGAAGGCGAGCGCCGCCCGCCGCACCTCGGTGAACGTCCACCGCTGCTGAATTCGGACGTTGATGTGCATGCCACGCGAGCCACTCGTCTTCGGCCAGCCGCGAAGTGTCATTTCCTCGAGCAGATGCTTCGCCTCCATCGCGACGTGGCGGACGTCGTCCCACGCGACACCCGGTCCCGGATCCAGATCGATGCGCAGCTCATCCGGGTGGTCGAGGTCGGTCGCGCGCACTGCGTGGGGATGCAGCTCGATGCACCCCAGATTGACGACCCACGCGAGACCCGCCGCACTGTCGACGACGATCTCCTCCGCCGTGCGGCCTGATGGGAACGACAGCATCACCGTTTTCAACCATGCCGGCCGACTCTCCGGAGCACGCTTCTGGTAGAACGGCTCGCGCTCGGCGCCGTTCACGTAGCGCTTGAGTACCAGTGGTCGATCCCGGATACCGGCGACAGCGCCGGACGCAACGGACAGGTAATAGCGAACCAGCTCGAGCTTCGTGAGCTTCACGTCTCGCGAGAAGTACGGCTTGCCCGGATTGGTGATCCGGACCTCGTGACCCTCGATCGAGAGGACCTCCGCTGCTTCTTCCTTCGCCATCGTCGCACCGCATGGGCAAGAGACAGTCGCGCTGTAATGGAATCTTCACCCTGCACTCACGGATCGTTCATGCGCGCGGGGCGACCATTCGCTATCCTCCCGGCGGTTTCCGCGCGTTCGATACTGCACACTCTGACTCTGGAGGCGCAAATGACCGTCTTGTCGCGCGGCGCGGCCGCGGTGGTGGGGGTCCTCGTGGCGGCGTTTCTCGGCTTTGGCGCGGTCGAAGAGCTGATCGTTCGCGGCGTGCGCGGCGGTGAAGTGCAGCCCCTCATCGTCGGGCTTCTGGGCGCAGTTGTGAGTGTGCTGCTGGCGCTCGCCTCGCTCGCGCTGTGGCGCCGGCATACCCGTGCGCGACGGCTCGCCATCGTCGCGGCCATTGCCGCCATGACATTCCACGCGTACGCGGCACTGCCGCCCCATCGGAATGCCGGCTTTCTCGTACTCATCGTTGCCGGAGCATACGCCGTTACGCTCCTGGGGCTCGCGCTGTCGGAAGACGTTAGGCGGTCGTGACGTCGGTCCGCGTGACGCCGGGAATCGCGAGAATGACGTCCGCGCCGTACGCGCGCGACGGGGTTTGAAATCCCGGGGGAGCCTTCCCCGCGAGCGCCTTTGCGGCCAGATGCACGGCGGTCTGGGCCGTCATGACGTACCCGCTCGCTCCACGGAGTCGCGCCTCCGCGCGCTCACCATTTGACGCGACCGCCTCGCCCCAGAGGAGACTTGCACCCCGGGCGCGCTCTGCCTCGCTCGGGCCCGGACGGCCACGTCTCACGCGCGACGTGAGCACCCGTCGGACGAGGCCGCTCCGCAGCACCGGGCCGAGCCACCGTGAGGCGATCGCCGCGCGCCGCAGCGCCGGCCGCATGCTCATGTACACCTCGATGTTCGGAATGCCCGTGCTATGAAAGGCCGTGGACACATCACCCCACGGAATCGTCGTCGCGTCGCGCAGCGTGCCGTCGCCGAAGTCGATGCGACGCGTGCGCCACGCCGGTGGAACCGACACGATCCTGCCCTCCCGGCGTATCGCGCCTGGAGACCCGAGGTTCTCGATCATGGTCGTGAGCGTGCCGCGCGACGCGCCGCCGAGCGCGCGGAACGCGAGGGCGAGACGCACGGCGTCAGGCAGGCGGCGGGCGAGGTGCGCCGCGAGACAGTCGGAGGGCACCACGTCGAAACCAGCGCCGGGCAGCAGCATGATCCCCGCCGCTCGGGCCTCGGCGTCTCGTCGCGCGAGCCCCTCGAACACCGGGATCTCGCCGGTGATGTCGAGGTAGTGCGCGTGTTGCCGGAGGCAGGCATCGGACACGGCGCGCCAGGTGTGCGCGAACGGCCCCGCGCAATGCAACACCACGGTCGCGCCCGCGAGCGCGGCGTCGAGCGCCGCGGGATCGTCGATGCGCGCAGCGCGCCATTCCAACCCTGACGCCTGGGCCTGCGTCCGCACCGCCCCGGCATTGCGGCCGGCGAGTGTGGGGCGCAGCCCATGCGCGAGTGCTTCGGTGACGATCAGACGTCCCGTGTATCCAGTCGAGCCGTAGATCAGGAGCACGACGCTGTGCTCAACGCCGATCGCCGGCTGCCGTCCCGTTAGGCATCGGCTCGACACCGCGACACGGACCGAGAATGGTCATGAGCACGACGCCTCGCCGCGCCTCGACGGCATCGATGCGGCGACGCACGCGCGCACGCTCCGGCGACCTGGCGGCGGGCCGCCGTGCCGCGACGGGCGCCCGAACGGACGGCACCGCGGGCGCGACGACGACCAGCGGCCGTGCGTCGGCAGGCCGAGGTTCGCGGGCCGACTGTTCCGTCTCGGCCGCGCGCTCCCGCATCACCTCGGCAAGGTCGATCTCCTGTTCGTCGACGGCGATATCTTCTTCGCGCTCCTGCGGTGGCGCGGGGCGGCCCCGCCTCCTTACAAGGTCCATCACGAAGTTCACCAGCCACGCCAGCACGACCACGGCGAGGATGATGAGCTGCTCGAAGTTCCCATCGCGCACGGTCGTCGCCTCCGCTACCGCCCCGACCGTTGGTCGGGCGCGTCACCGCTGTCGGCAATGGCATCGCGCATCTCGGTGTCGGCCTGGACGTTCTTCATCCGGTAGTAGTCCATGATCCCGAGATTGCCGGCGCGGAACGCTTCCGCCATCGCTCGTGGGACCTCCGCTTCGGCTTCCACCACGCGGGCGCGCATCTCCTGCTCGAGGGCGACCGCCATCGCCCGCCGCTCCTCAGCTTTCGCCTGCGCGATCTGCTTGTCGGCGTTGGCCTGATCGATCTGGAGCTTGGCGCCGATGTTCTCGCCGACGTCGACATCCGCGATGTCGATCGAGAGGATCTCGTACGCCGTGCCCGCGTCGAGGCCCTTGCTGAGGATGTGCTTGGAGATGTGATCCGGGTTCTCGAGCACGTCCTTGTGTGACTCCGCGGAGCCGATGGTGCTGACCATCCCCTCGCCCACGCGGGCGATGACCGTCTCCTCTCCGGCGCCGCCCACGAGGCGGTCGATGTTCGTCCGCACCGTCACACGCGACACCGCGATGAGCTGAATGCCGTTCTTGGCGATGGCCGCGATTCTCGGCGTCTCGATGACTTTCGGGATGACCGACATCTTCACCGCCTCGACGATGTCCCGACCGGCGAGATCGATCGCGGCGGCGCGCTTGAAGGGGAGCGGGATGTTCGCCTTGTCGGCGGAGATGAGCGCGGTCACGACCCGCACGACACTTCCGCCCGCCAGGTAGTGCGCCTCGAGGTCGTTGAGTGGGATGTCGAGCCCCGCCTTTACGGCGCTGATGCGGGCGGTGATGACCGTCCCCGGCGGAACGCGCCGCAGGCGCATCCCGATGAGGGTCGGGAGCCCGACATACGCGCCCGAGGCCCAGGCGGCGATCCAGAGGGGAATCGGCACCAGATAGAGCATGATGCCGATGCCGACGACCACGAGGATCAGCAGCCCGATGCCGCCTCCGATGAACTCGGTCATCGGTTCGTCTCCTTACGTTGAAGTGCGGTGCCGCCGCACCACGATGCGGTTGCCGTCGACACGCGTGACGACGACGGGCGCGCCCGCCTCGATCATTTCTCCCTCCGCGACGACATCGACGCGTTCGCCATCGATCTCGGCGAAGCCCGCCGGGCGGAGAGGCGAGAGCGCTTGCCCCGCGCGGCCGAGGCGGCTCGAGTCGCGCTCGTCCGCCGAAGCATACCCCTGGGTCGCCGCCAGTTCCGTCTCCAGCATCAGACGTCGCCCCCACGGCACGCGCGGCAGGAAGTGCATCACCATGATGCTCGTGACTATCGCGACGGCGGCGGAGATCGCGACGCGCGCGATCGCGACGCCGACGCCGGTGAGCGTGGCGCCGGCTCCGACGAGGCTGAGCGCGAGGCCAGCGAGCAGAGCAGCAACCCCCGCGGCACCGACGACACCGAATCCAGGGATGACGAAGATCTCGACCGCCAGCATCGCGAGACCCGCGGCGACGAGCAGGAGCTCCTCCCATCCGGCCAACTCGACGATCCAGTGACCGCCCAGCACGAGTATCAGGCTCACGACGCCAAGCGCACCAGGCAGCCCGAAGCCCGGCGTGCGGATCTCGATCAGGATGCCGAGCATGGCGACGGAGAGCAGGATCGAGCTGACGACCGGATGCGTGAGCAGGCGTACGACACGCTCCGCCCAGTTAGGCGACGTGGCCCGCACCTCAGCGCCGGCGAGTCCGATCTGCTGGAGCACGGCGTCGAGCGAATTGGCGCGGAAGTCGGCAACCTTGAGCGTCAATGCCTCCTCGGTCGTGAGTGTCAGCAGCTTCCCCTTCTCGATCACGCCGGAAATCTCCACGTCGGCATCGACCATCGCCTCAGCAACCAGCGGTGGCCGCCCGCGAGCGTCGGCGGTGGCGCGGAACTCCTTTCGCACGTACGAAACCGACTTCTCATCGACGGGCGAGGCCTCGGCGCCCGGCGCCCCACCCTGGACCGGCATCGCGGCGCCGATCGTCCCGCCGTCGGCGATGGCGATGCGCTCAGCGGCCAGGCTGATCAGCGCGCCGGCGGAGATGGCACGTCGATTTATGAACGCGATGGTTCTGACGCGAGAGGCGAGCAGCGCATCGCGCATCGCGACCGCGGCATCGACGCGGCCCCCGAAGGTATTGATGTCGAGAATGACGACGGCCGCGGAGTCACGCTCCGCCTGCGCAAGCACTCGCTCGAGGAACGGCGCGAGACCGAGATCGATGATCCCCTTGACCGGGACGACATAGACGATCGGTCGCGCCTGCGCGGCCCGAGCGTGCTCTATCCCCACGACCGCCAGCGCGGCGAGCCCGGCGATCGCGAGGGGGCGAAACCAGGAGAGCGCGCGCGGCATGCTTATCTGGCGAGGGGATCGGGACGCAGCTGGAACTTCAGGACTTTGCTCGTCGTCCCCTTGCCACCTTCCATATGAAACGGCGCGCGCGTGCTCACCGTCGCCCAGAGTCCCCTCCCCTTCCAACCGGCATTCGGGTCATCGATGCGGCCGTCGACCCACTTCGTGAAGAACCCGAGCGGATAGGGCACGCGCAGGATGACCCACTCACCGTCCTTCAGGGCCAACAGGCCTTCCGACAGGTTGCCGGTGTTGATGGGGATGTTCGCGCCCAACCCGAACGTGTTGAACTGATCCACCCACGTGTAATAGCTGGCTTCGGTGCTCCCCGGCTCGGTCACTCCCTGCATCTGTGGCAGCGGCTCGGTATAAAACGTCCACCCTTCTGGACAGTGCTGACCCGTCGCCGTCGGACCGTTCAACGGTCCGCCACACTTGCGCCGATCGAAGCTCGCGAGGTGTCCGCTCGCGAGGGCCGCCCAGACGACCCCGTTGCGATCGATGTCCATGCCACGCGGGGAGAAGCCGTGTACGGACGCCTTCGGGTTGTTCCACGGCAACTCGTAGATCTCGGCGAGCGCGGTCGCCGGCGGGTTGGCGCCGGGATTCAACCGAATGACCGAGCCGGGAAAACCTAACGACGATCCCCACACCGACCCGTCCGGCGCTGGCGACACCGCATAGAAGGCAGCCGCGATCCGCTTGTCCTTGGTCGGGTCGAGCGGGGCGTCGGGCTCGACGTAGGCATCGCGCTTCCCGTTACCGTTGGCGTCGAGAATCAGAGCCGTCCACCCCTGCGAGCGCTGCTCGTCCCCCGTTTCATCGTACAGCTTCGTGTTCAGCCACCCGACCACCGGTCCGCCGCCGCTCGTCCAGAGCGTGTTGTTCGCATCCTCCGCGAACATGAGATGATGCGTTCCGAAGCACGTGCTGATGTGCTTCAGCTCTTTCGTCCTGGGATCGTAGACGGCGAGATGCCGGCTCGCTCGCGCGACCGGGAACAGCGTCGCCGATGGGTGACTGGAGCCTTCCCTGCAAAACGCCGGATTGTCGGGAGGACGAACGGCGGAGGTGATCCAGACGCGGCCGCGCTCGTCCAGCATCGGGTTGTGCACGTTGTTCTTGCTCGTCCACAGGACTTCCTCGCCCCAGTACGGAGAACGGTGGGGCATCGACGGGTTCGTCGCCGGCGTGTTCGGATCGCGCACGGTGAGCGGGACGCGACTCGCAACGTGGCGAACCGGATCGAGCACCGGCAGATAATCCGCGCTCAGCTCGAGCGCGCCGTACAGCGCGCCGTTGGCATTGACCGTCGGCTTCCGTCGGTCGGTCGAGACCAGGTCGTGGAGGTAGGACTTGGGATCTGCCCAGTCCCACTGGGTGATGACAACGTTGCGCTCGATCCCCTGCGGGCGGCGCGGCGCGGGGCTCGGCACCTCGCCGTTGGCGATGCGGTCCGTCCAGTCGGCGAACATCGCCAGTGCCCGCTGGCGGCCGAGGTTGTCGAGCGCGTTGCTCATACCGCGGCCCGCCTGGCCGGATTGGATGCGATAGTCCCACGCGGCCACGGAGGACGCGTGCTTCCCGAGCGATGGCGGAAACTCTCGAGTCGCCTTGTTCCCCAGCTGGTGGCAGGCCAGACAGCCGCCCGACTTCACGCTCCTGAGCCACTGCGCCTGGCTCTTCACGTTAGGCGAAATGCCGTTGCCTTCCGGCCCGGTGCCGGGAAATTCACTCTTGTCCGGGATGCGCATCAGCGAGTACCAGTAGCCGGCGGGATAGTACTCGGCGGCCGCGCGTCCATCGGGGGCGGCGACGGCGGTCAGGTTGAGCGTCGTTCCCGGCCTCGCCTGGCGCTTGGGCGAATCCACCAGCCCGTACCCACGCACCCACACGCTGTAGCGCGCCTTGGGAAGCTCGGGGATGACATACCGACCTCGGTCGTCGGTGACGACGATCTTCACGAATTTCGTGGGAAGCTCCGACGTCTCGGCGATTACCCACACGCCGGCCTCGGGCCCGTTCGCACCGGTGACGACGCCCGCGATGTCGTTCTCGGCCGCTGCGACACGTTCAACGGAGGGATCGCTGTCTCTCGTTCGCGGGACAGCGGCGGCGAGTATCATGCAGCCCGCTACCGCGATGCTGAGGTACAATGGTCTTCTCGTCATTGATCGCGATCCTCCATGCCCGTATGTGCTCAGACCGCCGTGCAGGCCTGTCCGACGAGTACCTGGCACAGTCGATCATTGCATAGCTATATAGCCCGGGTTCCGCGAGGAAGCGAGCGATAGAGCGGCGAGTTTCATTGAGCGGGAGGATTCATGGCGGAGCGCGCTTCGGGAGCACGACTGGCGAGTGTGATGTGGTTCGTCGCGGCGGTGCTGGCGCTGGCTGCGGCTGGCATCCGGTATTACTGGCGCGAGGAGATCAGCTGGACGTGGGTAGCGGCAGGCGTGTTTTGCCTCGTCATGGGCTCGAGCGCCTGGAAACGCACCCGACTGGGCAGCGTGAAGCCCGCCAGTCCCCCGCCTAACTAGCCGAGCCCTAACGATTCATGAAGCGGCGTGTCTTGACGGGCGTGGGGCTCCTCGCTCTGGCGCTGGGGCTCACGCTCCTGTCGAGCCTGGTGTCCAGCACCCGCCTGGAAGTACAGGACTGGGACTGTCCTCCACCGCCGGCGTCGTGCGCTCGGCCGGTCATCGTCCTCGGCTTCCCGTTGCCGTACATCTCGGACTATCACGGAATTTCGGTGGTCGGCAGCGCTTCTCTCAGCGGCGCCCTGCTCGGGATGGATCACTTCCACCTGAGCGCGTTCCTGGCCGACGTCGTCCTGTACCTCGTCGTGGGCCTGCTGGCGGCGACGATTGTGCGCTCGGTGCGAGCGCGTTCTGCGGGCGTCCGTCTCGACGGACGCTAGCACGCGCTCATCTAGTCAGGGCTGCATGGCAGCCCGATGCGCGACGCGATGCACATCGTGTCTTGCGCAACGTCGCCGGTGGATCGTCTCGCGATCGTGGACGCCTGCAAGATGAAGTAGAGTAGGGCGACCGCTACCACCGCTACCAGAACCTGCGCGAGCCTGGGCCGCATCGTCTGCCCCCTTGGGAATGGTCTCGTTTGGCGCCACCAACCTTAGGGGGATCAGATTACGCGCGGCTGAGGGTCGCATTACCAATCCATGAACATTGCGTGACGCGCTGAGCGGTCCGGCCGACGATGCCGTCGCCGCCCGGCTCCGGGGATTCGGGCCGATGGGGATTCTCGCGATGCTCGCCATCCTCGCGGGGAATCTGATCATCGCCCCTCTGAGTGCCGTGCTGGCCCTTGCCTGGGTTCACCGGTCGCGCACCCCATGGCGCGCCGTCGGGTACGTGCGTCCACGGAGCTGGGTCGGCGATGCGGTCATCGGGATCGTCTTCGGGAGTGTGCTCAAGCTCCTGATGAAAGCGGTCGTCATGCCGCTCCTCGGGGCCGATCCGATCAATCCGACCTATCACTACCTCGTCGGAAATACCGCGGCGCTTCCCGGGATGATCTTCGCCGTCACCATCGGGGCGGGCTGGGGCGAAGAAACCGTATTCCGGGGGTATCTGTTCGAGCGGTTAGGCAGATTGTTTGGACGTGGCCGCGGTCCCCGGGCGGCGATCGTGCTGCTCACCGCGGCAGTATTCGGCCTTGCGCACTCTCTGGAGCAGGGGACCGCTGGTGTGCAGCAGGGAATGATCGTCGGCCTCGTCTTCGGAGCGATTTACGCGACCGCGGGCCGCTTGTGGATGCTGATGTGGGCCCACGCCGCGTTCGACCTGACGGCGCTCGCGATCATCTATTGGGATCTCGAGACAGCCGTGGCGCGCCTGATCTTCGATTAGCCCACGAGCAGAGGGACTGCCGGGGCGCGCGTGCCTAGCGCGGCCGACGCCGGCGTCGCCCGCGTCGAGGGGGAGCTGGGGCCGTCGCCACCGCGGCGCGCTCCGCCTTCGCCTTCGATCGGGCGCGCTCGGCGTTACGGCGAGCGCGAATTTCGGCGATTCGCTGGCCCCGGGGGACCTCGAGCTTCGCGGTCGGCTTGGCGTCGTAGTCGAAGTCCGGGAGCGTGACGCGAAGGAGTGGCTTGCCGATGGCGCGCTCGATCGAGCGCAGCTCGCTCGCCTCGTCCGGTGCTGCCAGGGTGAACGCTTCACCCGTCAGCTCGGCGCGCGCCGTACGACCGACGCGATGGATGTAGTCCTCGGAGGCGGCGGGCACATCGAAGTTGACGACGTGCCCCAACGCCTCGACATCGATGCCGCGCGCCGCGATATCGGTAGCGACGAGGACGCGATACCGGCCGGTCTTGAACCCCTCGAGTGCCTCGGTGCGCTGGCCCTGCGAGCGGTTGCCGTGAATGCGCGCCACCGAGATGCCTTGCTTGCCGAGGAACTCCCAGAGCCGGTTCGCGCGGTGCTTCGTGCGCGTAAACACCAGCGCCTCGCGCATGATGCCGCGTCGAAGCAGCTCGAGCAGGAGGCGCGATTTGAGCTCCTGTGGCACCGGATAGACGGCCTGCGTGATGCCGACAGCGGGAGCCGCCTTCCGATCGAGATTGATCGTCGCCGGATCGTGCAGCATCTCCTGCGTGAGAATGCGAATGGGGTCCGGCATCGTCGCGCTGAAGAACAGCGTCTGCCGCTTGCGGGGCAGGTATCGCAGCAGGCGGCGAATATCGGGGAGAAAACCCATGTCGAGCATCCGATCGGCCTCATCGAGCACGAGGAACTCGATGCGGTCGAGCTTCGCGTAGGGGCGCTTGAGATGGTCGAGCAGCCGCCCCGGAGTGGCGACGAGGACATCGACGCCACTGCGGAAGGCGTGCTCCTGCGGCCCCATGCCCACTCCGCCGAAGACCGCGGCCGCCGTGATCGGCGTATGCACCGCAAGATCCTCGAGCTCCTTGAGCACCTGCGCCGCGAGCTCGCGGGTGGGCGTCACCACGAGCGCGCGGGTAGTGCCGCGCGGGCGCGTGAGGAGCCGGTTCAACACCGGGAGGAGGAAGGCGGCGGTCTTTCCGCTTCCAGTCATCGCGCACGCCAGGACGTCGCGTCCAGCGACCGCTGGTGGGATGGCGTCCGCCTGAATGGGCGTCGGACGAACGAAACCGAGCTCCTTCACCCCCCGCAGGAGGTCGGGGTGGAGCTTGAGTGATCCAAAGGGCACGATGAAATGTAGCAGGCCCGGGCTCTATACTTGAGGGAATGCCCGGCGGCGGCTTTGTTCTACCTGCGGTGACGGACCGAGACGCTTCTTCAACCGGCGGCGCGCGATGGCCACAATGATGACGTATCAGGAAGCGCGCGATGCGCTCGTGACGCAGCTGCGACAGGACGCGACGGCTCACGACGCGGAGCAGTACGACGCGGTCGGCCGCCGCTTCGACGCGCTCGAGCACCGGTTTCCACGCGGGATTGCCGCCGAGCTCGGGCGCTTGCACATCGCGCTCACCTTCTGGGACGGCTGGGTCCACGCGCGGAACCACGGCTGGCCACCCGGTCCCATCGGAATCAAGGAATGGCCCGGACTGGCGCGAGCCATCGCGGACGAGCTGGCCGCCGATCGCGATATTACCGACAGCAAGGTCCTCACCCACTTCAACCTCGTCGCGCACCCACATCTCAACGAGCGCGTGCAGATCCTCGCGGCGCGCCTGCGCCAGTCTGCCGATCGCGCCGTGTAGCGCGTCAATTCCGGAGGGCGCCATGCGAGGTCACGCCGACGCCACAATGAGCCGCGACGACATGGAGGACATCCGTGGATCCTGACGTCTTCAACCTCGAGCTTCGGAAGTTTCTGAAGCGCTTCGGAGTGACCGCGCAGCGCGAGATCGAATCCGCCGTCGAGAGCGCGCTCGCTCGCGGTGCTCTGCGAGGAACGGAGGTGATGCCGGTGCGCGCCACACTCACCATCCCCGGCGTGCTGAGCGAGTTTCACGTCGACGGCGAGATCTCGCTGGCTCCGCCGCCGACGGCGGCGTGATCACCGGGCGGGGCGCTTCATCTCCGCTACGAGCCGCCTGACGAGCGCGGTATCGTTTGGCAGCAGGCCGACCTCGGGAAGGCGCGTCACCAGCTCGGCCCACCGCGCGTCGGCGGCGTGCGCGCGGCGCAGGTAAGGGAGCGCGTCGTCCACGCGTTTGGCCCCGACGAGGCTGATCCCGGTCCAGAACACTGCCTCCCCGTTGGTCGCAGCGTCGGGCAGCAGGCTCGTGGCCGCGCCGTAAGCCTGCACCGCCTTCGGCATGTCGTTCTTCGTCACCCACTCATCGCCCTCGTTGAGCTTCTGGTAGACCCGCGCCACCGTTACGAGACGCCGCAGCTCGGCGACCGGGTTGGGATGATCCTCCACACGCAGGTCGAAGCGGCGGTCGGTCCACGGACGGCCGGTGTTGGTCGGCCCGACGACCACGATCGCCGCCGACTGGCGACCGCGAATGTCGCCGCCCTCCCGCTCTGCCGCCTCCAGAGCGGCGAGCAGCCGCTCGGCCAGGTCGCCTCTGGTGCTCTCGAACGCGCGCGCCATGGCGGGCCAGACGCTGGGTTTTTCCATCAGGTTGGCCTGCACCGAGTACTGCGCGCCGATGTGGTGCCCGGCGGCGCGAATCGCGCGGGCTCCCGTGAAGGCGGCGACGCGTCCCCGGGCATCGATCATCGCCACCTGCCTAACGGCTGAATCGGCGTCGCTCGCGACAAGGGCGCGGAGCGCTTCGGGCGCGGAGCGGCCGAGTCGCATGAGCTCGATACCGAGCGGCCCGTAGCGGGGATCGACGAACGACTGGGTCGCGACGGCGCCAACCCCCGCTTCCGCCCACGTCACGAGCGCCCCCACCGAGAACCAGTGCGACTGCACGGCGACGCCGATCTCCCCGGTGGCGGAGTCGCGGGCGACGATCGAGTACGTGGCGACGGGGCGCAGGGGCCGGAAGCGGTCCTGGGCGGTGGCCGGGAAGGAAAGCGCCAGCGCGAGCAGGACGAGTATGAATGGGAGCATGCGGATCCTCCGGTTGGGAGGCGTCAATAGTGGGGGGCGGACGCGCGGGAGTGAAGGTCCGGTCGCGGGCGTCCCGACTGCATCACCACCGAGGCACAGAGGGGCACGGAGGACCGCAACTGCAGCGAGCCGTTGCGGTCCTCCGTGCCCTTCTGTGCCTCGGTGGTGATGCAGT
>JAICOJ010000131.1 GCA_025930755.1 Gemmatimonadaceae bacterium | reverse complement strand
GTTCACCGGGCTCCCATTGACGACCTCGCGAAGTCGTTCGTGTCGTGGTTCGAGAATCTGTTCACCCAGCCCCCCGACACCGGCGAAGACGCGTGGCTCTCCGATCGGCTCGAATACCAGTTCACCTGCGCCGCGCCGGAAGGGAAGAGCGACATCATCCTGAGCGCCGAGGAGTACTATCACGGACATCTCGACTGGTACAATCTCGACGTAACACGCGAACGCGCGACCCTCGGCGGCCTGTCATCCGGGCTGCCAGACCCGAAGGGCAATGTCGTCCAATCGCTGATTCCCGTGCCGATCACGTACGATGGCATGCCCAACACGCGATGGTGGACGTTCGAGGATCGGCAGGTGAACCTGGGAGGCGTGACACCGAGCACCACCGATCTCGGAACGCTCATGTTCCTGGAGTTCGGCCTGGTGTACGCGAACGACTGGTATCTCATCCCGATCGTGCTTCGCGCTGGCTCGCTGGCGCGCGTGAAAGGAATGGCGGTGACCACCGTCTTTGGCGAGCGCTTCTGGATCGACGCCGCCGGGTCGGGAGCCGAGGCCCAGTGGCAGCGCTGGAGTCTGTTCACCCTCTCGGCCTCCACGAAGGAAAAGGGACAGGTGGCCGACACCAGTCTGCTCCTGCTGCCGACCGTCCCGAAGATCCAGGAAGGCAACCCGCTCGAGGAAGCACTGCTCCTGCGCGATGAAGTGGCGAACATGGTATGGGGCGTGGAGAAGACCGTCAGTCTGGCCACCGGATCGGGCAAGTCCGGCTCCGAAGCGGCCGCCGAGACACTCGCCTATTTCCGACGCCTGTTGGACGAGTGGCTTCAGGCGCATCCGGGCTCGATCGTCTCCACGCCGCCCGCCGCGCCGATTCGATACGAGGTGATGAATACCGTGCCGGAGCACTGGATTCCTTTCGTTCCGGTGCACGTGCCAGGCGACAATCGCGCGACGCAGCTACAGCGGGCGGCGATGCCCCGCATTCTCGAGGGAGACCCCGACGACCCGCTCAAAGTTCGACCGCGCACCGTGCTGCTGCGCGATGGTCTGGAGGCGCCCAAGCACAAATACTTCTTGCACGAAGAGGAGGTCCCCCGGGCGGGCGTGCTCGTCAGGCAGGCCTACCAGCGTACGCGATGGACGAATGGGCGGGTGCTGGTGTGGCTCGGGGCACGCAAGCAGACCGGCCATGGCGCCGGGTCGAGCGGCCTGGCATTCGATCGAATTGTGGAGGGCGCGAAACGGACCTGACCCGTGGGGCCGGCTGAAGCAGCATCGTCTCGTGATCGAACGCTTTGGCGACCCCTTCATCGAGCGCGGCGGCCTGGGGCTGGTGTGGGCGACGCAAGGCACGAACATTCCATGAGCTCACGCAACCCTCATCGAGGAGACACGAGATGCCCGAAGCCGAGAAGCACATGCGCTGCCGTGATGTCGGGATGGACTGCGACTTCGAGGCGCACGGTCGTACGGACGAGGAAATCATGCAACAGGCTGCGGCTCACGCCGCACGCGACCACGGCATAACCGAGATCACGCCCGATCTGGAGCGACGAGTCCGCTCCGCCATCCGCGCCGACTGACGGGCCACACTGACGCGGGGCGGTATGGCAGAATTGCCATACCCCCCGCGACAGGCCGCCGACGAAGAACCGTCCGCCCAATGATCGGGCTATCATTCCTGGCGCCGAGGATCTCGTCATGAAAGCCTTTCTGCTTGCGGCCGCGATGACCCTCGTCGCCGCCCCCTCCCTCTCGCAGCAGTGTGACGACGCCGAGAAGCGCAAGCTTCAGGAGTTCGACAGGGCCTGGGCAGACGCGACCAATCGCGGCAATCGCGCGCAGCTCGAGTCGATCTTCGCTGACGATTTCGCGTCGACGGACATCAACGGCTCGCAGAACAAGGCGACGACCATCGACGGCGCCGTACGCGCCGCCGAACGGAGGCGAGCGACCGGCCAAGCGGCGCCCCCGACGGTCTACGACAACTACATCATCTCGTGTACGCCGGTCAGCGCGGTTATAACGCATCGCGCCACGACGACCGCCACGGTGGACGGGCGGGAGCAGGCGTCGTACTTCCGCTCCGTCCACGTGCTGGAGAAACGCGGAGGACGCTGGCAGGTCGTCGGGAACGCGGGACACGCCCTCACCGACGCGGGCGTTCTGCTCTACCTCGAGAATGACTGGAACGACGCACGAATACGAAAGGATATCGCGTGGTTCGAGCGCATCCTCACCGACGATGCGACGGCCGCCTCCGCCACCACCGGCACGTTTCAGACGAAGCGTGAGTACCTCGAGTCGATCCGGGCCGACAAGAGCGTGCTCGAATCGATCGAGCTCCTCGAGCCCACGGTCAGGGTGGACGGCAACACGGCCATCATAACGGGGATCAACCGTACTCGAGGACGGGATGCCCAGGGCAAACCGTTCGATCGCCGCGCGCTCTTCACGGGCACCTGGGTGAAGCGCGATGGGCGGTGGATGGTGCAGGCCTTCCAGGGAACCGTCATCCCCTAGCGCCCTTCCAGGATCTCGGGGTCACCTCGCGCCCAGCGAGATCGGGACGGTCCCGCGTTATTTCTGTGCCTGCGCCTTAGCCCAGCTGTCGCGCAGCGTCACCGTCCGATTGAACACGAGCGCCCCCGGCTTCGATTCCAGGGGATCCGAGATGAAGTACGCCGTCCGCTCGAACTGATACCGCGAGCCTAACGGGTCCTTCCCCACGCTCGGCTCGATCTTCGCCCCGCGAACGATCGTCAGCGACTCCGGATTCACGAGCTCCAGCACGTCGCCTTCGCCCGCATCCGGCTCCGGCACCGTGAACAGCTTGTCATAGAGCCTGAGCGTCACGTCGAGCGCATGCGGCGCCGAGACCCAGTGAATGGTCCCCTGTACCTTGCGCCCGTCCGGCGAATCGCCGCCGCGCGTCGCCGGATCGTAGGTACAGCGCAGCTCGACGACCTCTCCCGCGGAATTCTTCACGACTTCCTGGCACGTGATGAAATACCCGTAGCGCAGCCGCACTTCGCGGCCGGGCGCGAGCCGGAAGAACTTCTTCGGCGGGTTCTCCATGAAATCGTCGCGCTCGATGAACAGCTCGCGCGAAAAAGGGACGGGTCGCGATCCCGTCTTCGGCACATCGTGCGGATAGGAAGGCGCATCCAGCTGCTCGACCTGGCCTTCCGGATAGTTCGTGATCACGACCTTGAGGGGGCGCACCACGCACATCACCCGCGGCACGCGCATGTTGAGATCGTTCCGGATCGCGTGCTCCAGCGTCGCCAGCTCGGTGCGCTGCGGCTTTCGGGAGACGCCGGCCGTCGTCACGAAGTCGCGCAGCCCCTCGGGCGTCACACCGCGCCGGCGCAGCCCCGACACCGTCGGCATCCGCGGGTCGTCCCACCCCTCCACGACCCCCGCGTTCACCAGGCGGAGCAGCTTCCGCTTGCTCATTACCGTGTACTCGAGGTCGAGCCGCGAGAACTCGGTCTGCTCCGGCGGCCGCTCGATGCCGCACTCGCGCATCAGCCACCGGTAGATGTCGTTGTTGTCCTTGAACTCCAGCGTGCACAACGAGTGGGTGATGTTCTCGATCGCGTCCGACAACGGATGCGCGAAGTCATAGAGGGGATACAGACACCACGCGTCGCCCTGCCGGTAGTGGTGCGCATGACGGATGCGCAGCAGCACCGGGTCGCGCATGACCATGTTGGCATGCGCCATGTCGATCTTCGCGCGCAGGACGTGCGCGCCGTCCGGAAACTCGCCCGCTCGCATGCGGCGCAGCAGGTCGAGGTTCTCGTCCACTGACCGGTCGCGATACGGGCTGTTCGTCCCCGGCACCATGACCGTGCCGCGCGCCTCCCGGATCTGCTCACTCGTCTGCGAATCCACGTATGCCGATCCTTTCCGCACCAACAGCTCGGCGAACTCGTACAGCTTGCCGAAGTAGTCGCTCGCGTACAGCTCCTCGTCCCACTGGAAGCCGAGCCAGCGGATGTCGTTCTTGATCGCCTCGACGTACTTGATGTCTTCCGTTTCGGGATTGGTGTCGTCGAACCGCAGGTTGCAGCGACCGCTGAACTCCTCCTTGATGCCGAAGTTGAGGCAGATCGACTTCACGTGCCCGAGG
The DNA here is from genome assembly GCA_025930755.1 of Gemmatimonadaceae bacterium. Lineage (GTDB taxonomy): Bacteria > Gemmatimonadota > Gemmatimonadetes > Gemmatimonadales > Gemmatimonadaceae > JAICNG01. Next base: position 5,984 of record JAICOJ010000131.1, on the reverse strand, counting down.
TGCGGATAGCCGTTCGGCTCGGGGGGGAAGCGCGTGGCGATCTGGCGGCCAAAGCGCTCTGCCGCGACGTCCTCGGCCACCATCTCACGGATGAAATCGCGCGCGCGCACAGGCGCGGCGTCGGGTGGGGTAGCGTCAGACACTGGCTGTGACATGGAGACCGTGCGTAAGCATCAACCGGTAGACTAGACTGGCTCACGGTAGACGACAAGCGGCCGAGCCCACGGGCGTGGCGATGATGGAATCGACGCGAGGTTGACTTACGCTCTCGAAACCTCCAAATGGATTGGATGCGCTGCCCTCGAATCCTTCCCCTCGCGTGCTTGTCCTTCCTCGCGTGCGGCGATGGTGATGGCGAGGCGCATTGGTCGCCGGAGGGGCGCCGCATCGTGTTCTCCAGCGAGCAGGACAGCAATCCCGGGTGGCTGGTTCGTCGCCCCGAGATCTACGTCATGAATGCCGACGGCTCCGACGTACGGAAGCTGACGAATTCTCTCGAGGGATCGAGCACCCCCCGGTGGTCGCCGGTGGTGTCCGACTGGAAGCGTCCTCGCTGACCGCTGGTGTCTCACCAGAGCCTTCATTCTGGCCGCGATGCAAACCTGGATCGACTCGATCGTGCACAGCGGGATGCCGATGGCGTTCGGCGTTCTCGGAGCCCTCATCGCCTACGCCCTCGCAGTCCGCCTCGGACTGCATGGCGTCGTCCGTCTCATCCTGGCGGCCGGTGGCTTTGCCGGACTTTTCCTGCTCGGAAGCTCCCGCGCGGGCCAGCGGAGCCAGGCGCAGATCAGAAACACCATGATCGAGGACGCGATGTTCTCGCGGCCCGAGTTTCGGAACATGGACGAGAAGGATCCCGACTTCCGAGCCAGGGTGCGAGCGTTCCTCGACAGCCTGCCCGACAGCGCCAGTCTCGAGCAGGTGCGAGACAAAGTCGTCGACTGGACCGCGGAGAACACTCCTGTCATTCCCCCACTCTGGAAGTACGCCGGCGTCGCGACCGATACCACCGGGGTCGCCCTGGCGAGCTTCTTCGAGGAGGCACTCCGCGAGCTGCGGGGCGACTCGGTGGTGTGTGTGAACTTCCTCTATGGCGTCCTCCACTCGCGCGTTCCGCCGCAGCTGAGCGGCGCTCTCGACGCTCGCTTTGAGGAACTGACCGCACGAGTCGCCGACGAGGGTCGGCGGTCTCCACAGCCGCGCGTGGACAGCCTGAGCGCGGTCACGCTCGGCAGAATGATGGTGGCGCGACTGCGGGCATCTCATGGCGAGCGCAGGGCGCGCGAGATCTTGACGGTCATGGCCGATCCGAGGAACGGGCTGTCCCGGCCACGCGCAGTGTGCGACGCCGCTACCGCCGTGTACGCGGCCATTGCGGACATGGGGCCGTCGAGGGGTGGGAAGCTGATGCGACACATGCTCGATAGGCAGGTGGTCGCCCCGGCACGCGCCCATCAGCCACCACCCTAGGCAGCTCTCGCGGGGCCGGTATGGCGGAATTGCCATACCGCTCTCTCCTGCCCCCGCGAGGCCTTGCCGCTACTACGGCACGACCACCGTCACCGTCAGCATCGCCGATCTATTTTCCTGCCGCGTCCATCGCGAGCACCTCGATCCGTTCTGGCCGATCACGCCGTGGCGCTCTCCCGGGGTGCCGCGCGGGAAGTCTCGTAGGCACCTCTGTTTCTCGACAACTGGCGTGCGGTGAGCGGCGACTACCGGCGGGTGAATTCACGTTTCGGCCAAGCCTTTTCCTCGGCGATCAAAGCTTTTTTGTGACAGCCGCAGCGCAACGACTTGACTCCCGCATCGGGGGGCGCGAGCATCAACTCTTCCCCTTGCAGCGAGGCTCGCGCCATGGCCCTTCTCGACGACATCACCGCTCAGATCCAGGGCAACACGCTTACGCAGATGAGCCGCCAGCTCGGCGCCGACGAGCAGGCGACGGCGCAAGCGATCTCGATGGCGCTGCCCATGCTCATCGGCGGCCTCGCCAGCGAGGCGCAGACGCCGCACGGCGCACAATCGCTCAACCGCGCCCTCGAGGAGGACCATGACGGCAGCCTGCTCGACAACGTCTCGGCGCTCTTCGGGCCTGCCACGACCGGCGCCGCCGACGTCCCCGTTCCGCGCGCGCTCAATGGCGCCGGGATCCTCGAGCACGTCCTCGGCCGCAAACGCGAGCCGGTACAACAGGGGATCGGTCGCGCCACCGGGCTCAACAGCCAGCAGATCGGCCGTCTCCTCATGATGCTCGCGCCACTCGTTATGGCGTACCTCGGTCGCCGGAAGAAGGAAAGCGGGTTGGGGCCGGCCGAGATCGGCAACGAGCTGCAGGCGGAGCGGCAGGAAGTCGAGCGGCGCGCACCAGGGCTCGGCGGCGTCCTCGGCCAGATCTTCGGCGGCGGCGCGGGTGAGGATCGGCCCGGCATCGCCGACGACCTTGCCCGGATGGCGCCTAACGTCCTCGGGAGGATGTTCGGCCGCTAAGTTGCGCACCCGGTTTCACCGCGGCGGTGTGCGTGCTCTGACCCTGGGCTGCCTCGTCCTCGCGACGACGGCAGCCGCCCAGGATACCACATCCATCGCGCCCGCTCGCCCACGGATTGGCCTCGTGCTCAGCGGCGGCAGCGCCAAGGGGTTCGCGCACATCGGTGTCCTCGCCGCCCTCGAGCGTGCCGGCGTTCCGATCTCCGTCGTCAGCGGCACCAGCATGGGTGCCGTGCTCGGCGGCTTCTATTCCATTGGCTACACGCCGCGGCAGCTTCGGGAGATCGCCGCCTCTCAGGACTGGACGGCGCTGTTAGGCGACCGCAGCGATCGGCAGATGCTCGTCCCCGACCGCCGTGTGGTGGGATCGCGTACCGTGATTTCCTTCCCGGTGCGCGGAGGGCGGGTCACGCTGCCGAGCGGGGTCGTGCGCGGGGACGCGATCATGCGGCTGCTCGAGCGGATCACCTGGCGGGCGCAGCCGGTGCGCGACTTCACGCAGCTGCCCCTTCCCTTCGCCGCGGTCGCGACCGACGTCGAGACGGGCGAGGCGGTCGTCCTCACGAGCGGCGTCCTCGCCCAGGCAATGCGCGCGAGCATGGCGATCACCGGCGTCATTCAGCCGATTCGACTCAATGGCCGGCTGCTCATGGATGGGGCGGTCGCCCGCAATCTTCCGGCGCAGGACGCGCGCAGCCTTGGCGCCGACATCCTCATCTGCAGCGACGTCTCCGGTCCGCTCCTCAAGGGTGACGACCTCCGCAGCATCGTCGACATCGTCATCCAGACGGTCGCCTTTCAGATGGCCGAGCATAACGAGGAGCAGCGGCGGCTGTGCGACGTGCTGATTCAGCCGGATGTGAAGGGGCTCTCGACGTTCAGCTTCGAGGAGGTCGACGACTGGATCGCGCGTGGCGAAGCGGCCGCGGCGCTCCACGCGGACACCCTGCGTCGCCTGGCCGCTGTCGCCGATACGGCACGCGGAAGCCGGGACATCGCGCCCCTGCTCCGCGACTCCGTCCTCATCACCGACGTCATGGTGAGCGGCGTGACGGCGCAGCAGGCGCGCAACGTCGTCACGCGCGCGGTGGCGCTTCGCGTGCCGGCGCGGCTCTCCGCGAGCTCGCTCGACCGCGCCCTCTCGCGGCTCAGCGCCACGCACCTTTTTTCGCGCGCCACCTACCGCATCGACACCACACCGACCGACACGCTGGTCGTGATCGAGGTGGAGGCGCAGCCACAGGACCAGATCGGCCTCGGGTTCCGCTTCGACGATCATCGCAAGGCGGCCCTGCTCTTCACCGGCACGCTCTACAACTGGCTCCAGTACGGCTCGACGCTCGACGCGGACGTGCGGCTTGGCGAGCCCACCCAGTTCGGCATCAGCTACCTCGCCGGCCGCGGTGTGGTCTCCAACTTCAGCATGGGCGCCGAGGCGCGGTATACGCGCACGCTGCTCGACATCTTCGAGGGGGGAGAGCGTATCGCGGACATCAACACTCGCGTCGCAACGTTCAGCGGGGGTGCGGCGAGAACGCTTGGTCGCACGACGGTCATCGGCGTTCGCGGCGGGTTGGAGTACATCGACGCCGACTTCCGCATCGCCGACTCGGACACGGCGCAGAAGCGAGCATACTACACGGCCGCGGCGCAGCTCTGGCGCGATACCTTCGATCGCAGCTTCTTCCCGACGCGTGGCATCTCACTCCGTCTTCGCAGCGAAGTGGGCAACAACCGACTGGGCGGGCGGAATAGCTTCACGCAGCACGTGGGCGACGTCGAGCAGATTCTCCCGCTTCCGTGGTCGTCCGCGCTCCGCCTGCGAGCCATCGCCGGCGTGGCCCGCGGCGCCGATCTCCCGGTGCATCGGGTCTTCTTCCTCGGCGGCACCATCCCCTCGCCGGCTTTTCCGGAGACGCAACCCATCTTCTGGGGACTCAAGCCGAACGAGCGGAGCGGCCGCGCGGTGCAGGTGATCCGCGCGTCGGTGCAGAAGGAGATCGCGAACGAGGTGTACGGTACCGTCGGCGTCAACGTCGGCAACGCGCTCGAGCGGTGGCGCATCCGCTCGTCGGACTACATCGCGGGCTGGGGCGCCTCGTTGGGGATGGCGACCCCGATCGGGCCGGTCGAGCTCACCGCGAGCGGGCGGCGGCTCGACGACTGGCCGCGTCTCAGCGTCAGCCTCGGCCCACTATTCTGAGCGGACGAGGGCTGCGTCCTGGAGCGCGCGAGCGAACCGGATCTCGTCCGCCCACGGCCCGTTGTAGCGCTCGCCATTAATGAAGAACGTCGGCGTGCCGTTGACGCCACTGCGCACGCCACTTCGAAAATCTTCACGCACCCGCTTGGCGTACGTCTTGTTCGCGAGGTCATCGGCAACGCGATCGGGATCGATGCCGATCTCCTCGGCGTAGCGGATGAGGTCGAGGTCCTCGAGCGCATGCTGATGCTCGAAGATCGCGTGGTGCATCTCCCAGAACTTTCCCTGCGCCGCCGCCGACTCGGCGGCTTCCGCCGCGTGCTGCGCGTGAGGGTGACTTTCCTTCAGAGGAAAGTTGCGAAAGACGAATCGCAGCTGGTCGCCGAGCTTGCGCTGAATGGCCTTCACGATGGGGTGGGCCATCCCGCAGTACGGGCACTCGTAGTCACCGTACTCGACCAGCGTGACCGGAGCCCCATCGGGTCCAGCGGTGTGGTCGTGCTCGCTGACGGGCGGATTGAGGGTGCTCATGGGCGCGCTTCCGGCGCGGTATCGCGCGGGGCGTCGACGCGGGATGGTCCCTCGCGACGGGGCAGCGCCTCCAGCGCCCTGAAGATGCCGTCGGCGCCCGGGTTCACGGCCGGCGGCGAGAGGTGGCTCCAGCGGATGACGCCCTCGGCATCGAGCACGAACAGGGCACGCGCGCTGACGCCTTCATCGGCTCGATAGGCACCATACGCACGGGAAACCGCGCCCTTGGGCTCGAAGTCGCTGAGCAACGGGAAGCGAAGCTTCCGATCCTTGGCGAAGGCGGCGTGGCACCAGACGCCGTCGACGGAGATGCCGACGACCTGCGCGCCGAGCTCGTCGAACTCTTCATGCATCTCGTTGTAGAGCGCCATCTGATCTCCGCACACCGGACTCCAGTCCGCGGGATAGAACGCGAGCACGACCGGCTTCCCGCGAAGGTCGCTCAGCCGAACGACCTTGTCCGGGGCGGACTTCAGCGCGAAATCGGGCGCGCGGGTTCCGGCGGCGAGTATCTGTCCTTCGGGCATCGTATGTCTCCTCTTCACAGCCAGGGCTGATTGTCACGGCATGGAGCGGCAGAGGGCCGCAAGAACCGCGACAGCAACTGCTTCAGGGCCTTTTTTACCGCGGAGGACGCGGAGGACGCAGAGGAACATAAACGGCGGAGGCCTTTTGAAAAGCTCCTGCCGGTGAAGTTCCACAGCGTCCACCGCGGCCTCGGCGGTAAAAAAAACCAAAATACAACTCCCGGTCCCGC
>JAICOJ010000250.1 GCA_025930755.1 Gemmatimonadaceae bacterium | reverse complement strand
GTTCGTGCTCGACGCCGCACGGCGGCGCGTGGATGTGTTCGCCGCGCCGGCCTACGCGCTCGTGGGAAGCATCGCGACCGGTGAGTCGCCGGGCGATCTCGACGTCAGGCAGACCGGGACGCCGATCGTGGTCGTCTCCGGCGAGCCGCTGGTCATGTTCGATGGGCTCACGCTGCAGGAGGTGGAACGGATTCCCGATGTCGGGCGCGGGCTCGTCTCCATCCGTCCCGATGGTCTGTTCGTGTACGTGAGCGAGCCCGGGAGTAACGTGGTGCGCGTGGTGGCGCTCGCTCCATGAAGGCGCGCGCCGCGGTCGTGATCGCGTTCGCGCTCGCTGCCTGCGAGGCGACGAACTTTGCGGAGCCGCCGGCCGTGGAGGATGGAGAGATCGTGTTCGCGTCCAATCGGGGGGGACGGGATTTCGAGCTGTATCGGATCGCCGTGGACGGCTCCCAACTCCGTCGCCTCACGCAGGATGAGAGCGCGAACGATCTCGCGCCCGCCGTCTCCCCGGACGGATCGCGCATCGCCTGGGAGCGCGAGACGCAGCAACCCGGGGGCGCCACCGTGGCCGAGCTGTGGATGATGGACGCAGGCGGGGAGAACCGGCGCGCCGTCGTGGTGAACGCGACCGAGAATCGCTCGCCGGCGTGGACGCCCGATGGGCAGGCGCTGGTATATGCCTCACGAGTGACGGGCAACTGGGAGATCTTCCGCGTGGACGTCGCCACCGGAGTGACGACGAACCTGTCGCGCCACCCGTTCGCGGATCAATACCCGCGTCTTTCTCCCGACGGGAACCGCATCGTGTTCCACACCAATCGCGATCTCGATTTCGAGATCTACACGATGGCGGCCGATGGCTCCGACGTGCGCGCGGTGCTCCGCGCGCCCGGCGACGATCGCTTTCCGATCTGGACACCGGACGGAGCGCGGATCGTGTGGAGCCGCTTCGTCGATGACGAGTCGGGGTTCGATCTCTGGATCATGTCGGCGACGGGAGCGAATGCTGCGCCCCTCGTGCAGTCGCCCTTCGCGGAGCTGCATCCGTCGATCTCGTCGGACGGGGGGACGGTGATCTTTCAGAGCGATCGCATCCCTCCATTCAGCTTGTTCGCGACGCCGATGGGCGGGGGAGAGATTCAGCCGATCACCGGGCGCGGGACGCCCGGGGCCTCGGATCTTCAGCCGTCATGGAGCGCGCCACGACCGTGATGCTGCGCGGCATCGCGCAAGGACGTTTCACCGCAGAGAACGCAGACAACGCAGAGGAACGTCAACCGCGGGAGGTCTTCAAAAGCACTTGCCGTTGAAGTTCCCTCTGCGTCCTCTGCGACCTCCGCGGTAAAGATGCCTTCCCTTCCCTGTGAGAATAGCGCCTGATATCGCGAGTTGTTTTTAACCGCGGAGGACGCGGAGGACGCAGAGGAGCCGACCGGCGGGACGCTTTGGAAAAGCCCCTGGCATAGCGCTTCAGAGGAAGAGCGCGGATTACGTTTTGATTAATTCTCCTCGCGTGACGGGGCTCCATCGGTTGCGGTGCGCTCGAGCGCCATCCATGTTCGCGGGGAAGCGCGACGGTGCGCTGACGCCAACGGAGACGCACGCTTCCCAGGTGTGCGCTGCTGGACTCGATGCCGAGGACCGCTGACGCCGGCCTCCCAACCAGCAGCAAGACATCTCCGTTCAGGAGGAATCGTGAATACCCCCACTCGCTGGCGCATTGTCGCCGGCTTTTTGGCGTTGTCGGTGGCCGGGTGCAGTGACTCCATCCCCGTCGAGCCGCGCCTCGGCCCGTCGTTCATGCAGGTCGGTGAGGGAGTGACGTTCGACTGGACCGTGCCGGCGCGCTTCGGTGCGGACGCCAATGGCGACGGTCTCACGGATTACCGGCGGACGCCTGACGAGATCAATCCGTCATCGTGGCCGGTCAACTTCGACGCCTGCCAGCTCCCGCCGGGCAAGAAGTACAAGTGGCACGTCGACAAGCGTCCGGTGGCGACGGTCACGTCGTGCGCGTACACGCACGAATTTCCCGCCGAGGGACGCTACGAGGTCACGCTGCACGTCGTCGGAGATGGTCCGAGCTTCAAGGTGGACGATGTCGTCACCGTTCAGGACTGGCTGGTCGTGTCGTTCGGCGATTCGTACGCGTCGGGGGAAGGCGTTCCCGAAGTCGCCCAGGGGAGCGATGAGGTGCTGAACGCCATCGCCGAAACGATCCAGGACCTCCTCGATGCGCAGCAGAATCTCGCCGGGGCCGCGGCGAGTCTTCAGGACGCGTTCGAGAGAAAGGGGTTGGCCGAGGCGGTAGTGTTCAACACACGCCAGAGCCTGAGCGAGTTTCTCGCGGCGTGTACGCCGGACAACTTCAAGGCCATCCAGCAGTGCGCCGACTTTCTCGCGAGTCTGCCCTTCGAGACGTTCGCCGACGCGCAAAATCATTTCAACACGGCGGTTCAGAACGCGCAGGAGCGTTTGAGCAGTCTCACGGATGCGTACAATCAGGCCCTGGCCGCCCACGCCGCGGCGCAGAGCGCGGTCGTGAACCTGACGACCACGCTCAATCTGCTCGAGGCCGGGCTCACGCCGCCGCGGTGGCAGACGCAATACGCCAACGAGAACTGGGAGGGTGACAACTGCCATCGGTCGGCGTTGGCGGCTCCCGCCCGGGCGGCGCGCGCGCTCGAGGAGGCAGATCCCCGCACGTCGGTGACGTTCATCCACATGGCGTGCACGGGATCGCAGATCGACCACGACCGGGTGAGGTTGCAGCTGCAGGTCCCGTGGGCCAATG
>JAICOJ010000097.1 GCA_025930755.1 Gemmatimonadaceae bacterium | reverse complement strand
GGCGGGGTCGTGTCAGTCATTGGGTTGTCTCGAGGGAGGGTGACGATTCGATCCGGTCGCTCATCGACGCGGCCGATGTTCGGACTCCGGACGGCGATGCCGCCGCGCGTTCGAGCGCGCCGATCACGATGCCGGAGGTAAGCAATGTCGGCAGGATGATGGGCGCAGCATCGCGCGCCCGAGGATAGATGACGACGAAGGGCACACTGGTGCGCCCGAATGCGGCGAGCGCGCGCGTCACGACGGAGTCGCGCGTGGTCCAGTCGGCACGCAGCAGCGCGACGTCGTGATCACGAAATGCCGTGCGAACCGCGTTCGATGCGAACGCGACGCGCTCGTTGACCTTGCACGTTAGGCACCAGTCGGCCGTAAAGTCGAGCAGGACGATACGACCGGTGTCGCGCTGTGCGCCCAGCAGCTCCGCGCTGTACGGCCTCCATGCCAGCGCATCCTCGCCCGTGCCTGGCGACGTCCCCCTCCCCGACTGCACGACCCCCTGATCCGATGCACTTTGCGCGCTCGCATTCGAAACGAGCGCAAGCGCGCCGACGGCCGACGCGAGCGCGAACACTCTTGCGAGCCGGCGGCGGCCCGTCGGCTCGGCGATGGTACCGAACCGACCGAGCGCCCATAGCCCGAATGCGAGCAGGGTGCACGCGGCGAGCAGGGCGACCAGCGCACTCACGCCGGCCTGCCGGCCGAGCACCCAGGCAAGCCACACGACGGTCGCGAAGAGCGGGAAGGCGAGTACCTGGCGGAGCGTGACCATCCAGGCGCCGGGCTTCGGCAACCATGCACGCAGGCGTGGGACTGCTGCGACCAGTGCAAGCGGCCAGATGAGCCCGAGCCCCAGCGCCGTGAACACCACGAACGACTCGAGCGCTCCTGTCGTGACCGCGTAGGCGACCGCCGCTGCGAGGAATGGGGCGGAGCATGGTGTCGCCAGTGCGGTGACGAGCACGCCGCCCATGAATGCATCCACGCTGCGCGGCGCACGGCTCGCCGCGGTGGAGAGGCTCCCACCGACAGGCACGAGATCGAACACACCAGCCATGTTGAGTCCCGCCGCGAAGATGAGCAGTGCGAGCGCGCCCACGACCGTGGGACTCTGCAGCTGGTAGCCCCATCCGACCTGGGTGCCCGCGGCACGGAGGGCGAGCAGCACGCCCACGAGCACCCACATCGACACGAGCACGCCACTCGCGAACAACAGCACGTGCTGCCGCGCCGCGCGCTCGTCGTGTGCGGCCGCCTGCGCAATCCCGAACGTCTTGATCGAGAGCACCGGTAGCACGCATGGCATCAGGTTCAGAAGCGTCCCACCGAGCAGGGCGAACAACGCAGCCGTCAGCAGCGCCCCCGCGGACGTGGGGCTCGAGTCCACCACGCTCACACCAACCGCGATGCGAGCGTCACCTAACGACGGCGCCACCGGCGCGACCACTTCGAATGCGCGATGATCGCGAGCGCCGATGCTATCAGCGTCCCCGAAGACGACGACACCCGACACAGTACCGGGTGTGCCGTTCGCGTACTCGGACCGCCGGATGCGCAGCTCGACGAGCGAGTCGATCCAGCGGGCGCGGACCGGCGCGCCGTGATCGATCACGCCAGCGCTGTCCACGAAGAAGTCGATCGCCGCGGTCCGGCTCGGCCGTGCTTCGGACGGCGGACGCGCGAACAGGATAATGTCCGACGAGTCGACGGCCGCCATCGTCGTCCAGCCATCCTGGGGCACTGGCGTGCGCTGCCGTTCGGCAACGAGGGCGTTCATCACAGTCGAATCGACCGCCGCCCGTGCGGCCACCGGGCGGGCGATCGACAGATCGACGTCGTCCGCGATGCACTCCTCTGCGCAAACGACCCACGTGATTCGGCCCGCGATGCGAGCTGTCGACCCGACCCGCGCACTTCGCGGCACTTCGATGGGCGCGGCGAGAAAGAGCTCACGCTCGTACCCATAGCTCGCGAGCGGCGGGGAAGAAATCCGGTGCGGAGCGGGCCAGCTGAACGATCCAGCCTTCCATCCCGACGGAAGATCCCACACGACGCTCGGCGCGCTGCCGACATCACCTGCGTAGCGCCAGTAGGTATGCCATCCGCGGTCCGGCTGGAGCCGCACGGCAACCCACGTCGTCTCGCCGGGAACTACGGCATGAGTGGCGCTGACGAGCTCCACTGCGATGGGCCGAGTCTCGGTGGCAGGCACCATCGATGGGGCCTGCGCGTGCGCGCTGGCCGCGAGGAGGACGAGGAGACATGCTCGTCCCGCACGAGATTTCATGGACGGAAGCCTAATTATGGGAGGAGCAGGCACGCGATGAGGCAGCCGGCGGGCGGCGCAAATCAGCGACGAGCGGATCATTCTGGCGGCGAGCGGCGTCCCGCAGGGGGTCCCCGCAGGGGGTCGGAGTTGTTGAAAAACGGTACGCCGGTCATCGCCGGCTTCCGCCATGACTCTTCGGTTCCGATGATTCGCCGAGGTCGTCGAGAACGCGCTGCCGGAAGGCTGGCGATCCAAGAATGCGCCCGCCCCGCGTGGCTTTGCGCACCTGCGTGTCAACAGCCAGGCAGGTACCCACACCATGTACTATTTCTCGGTAGGTAGCGGCGCGGCCGACTGCGTTGGCCGCGAGCCGGTCATATAGCGGGTGTGGCGTCACCAAGGGATCAGGTTCGAGTTCGGCGTTCGCGAGATAGCTGGACCATGCATAATCGCGCGGATGACGCGTGATCCCGGCCCGTACTGGATTCAGCTCGATGTAGCGCATGCATGCGAAGAGGTACTGATCAGAATCGATGAGTGCTGATCGGTACCGCCCTTCCCAGAGCGTTCCGGTACGATGGTGCCGTCGGTTGAAGTACTGGACGTATTGACGTCCGATGATCTGGATCATCGACGCAACGCCTCCGGCTTGGGCGGGAGCGACGAGCAGGTGCACGTGATTGCTCATGAGGACGTATGCGTGAATCGCACACTGTGCGCGCCGACTCGCATCGTTGATGACGTTCCAGTACACCCTGAAATCCAGCCCATCGCGAAAAATCGCGCAGCGATCTGTTCCTCGGTGGACGACGTGAAGCGGTACTCCGGGTAAGGAAAGGCGAGGGCGGCGCGCCATTCCGGAAGACTGCGACTCAATTCGGAGACCGGAGCATCGTCCCGCCGACGTGCGTACCATTTTTCAACAACTCCGACCCTCGGACTCGCTCCCACTCAAACCTGTCCCGCAGCCATGTTGCGCGGCGTGTAATTTAGGTATACCAGAGTCGTAGACACCCCACGCACGGCCCTCCACGCCTGGAAGGCCTGATCCTTCAAAGGATGAGTTATGAGAGCGTGCATGATGAGCGGTTTCGCGATCCTTCTGCTCTGCGTCGGCGTCGGCCACGCTCAACAATCGTCGCCGCTACGGGTCGGAACGCCGGTACGCGCGACGCTGGCAGCGAACGACACGCTACGATACGTGCTGAACTTGCCGAAGAAGCACTTTGTCGCCGGCCGAGTGGATCAGGACGGGGTGGACGCAACAGTCACGGTCACGGGCCCGGCGGGCAGGCGTGTGCAGCGGGCCGCGCGCGTCGGCCGAGGCGGCCCGGAGACGTTTGCATTCGCGACGGACACGGCGGCGGGTGGCCGGTACGTGATCGAGGTGACGCCAGCGACGACCGGGAAAGGGGGCGCCGTGCGCGTGCAGCTCACGCGTTCCGAGTCGGTCGCGATCACACCGGCAGGCAAGGTGGATCAGGCCGCCGCACAGTTGTACAAAGACACCCCAGGAGCCGTCGTAGGAGTGATCAAGGGCGGCAAGCTGGCGTTCGTGAAGGGATATGGCGCCGCGGATCTGACGTACGGGATGCCCTTCACGGCAGAAACGCCGACGAACATCGGTTCCTCGTCGAAGCAGTTCACCGGGTTCGCACTCGCTCTGCTGGCATCGCGAGGCAAACTCTCTCTGGACGATGACGTGCGGAAGCACATTCCCGAGCTCAAGGACTTCGGCAAGAAGATCACCGTTCGTCATCTTCTGACGCACACCACCGGCTACCGTGAGTTCATCAACACGCTGATCATCGAGGGGCGTCAGGTACTGGAGGGGGATTACATCGCTCCGGACGAAGCAATCAAGGTGATCAACCGGCAACCGACCCTGCAGAATGAGCCTGGCGCGGAGTTCAACTACAACAACTCGGCATTCAGCCTGGCGACCATTGTCGTGGAGCGAGTTACCGGCCGCCCATTCGCGGAGTGGATGCGCGAAGAGGTTTTCTTGCCCCTCGGCATGACGAAGACGTGGGTGCGCGCGAATCCGGGCCAGATCATACGCGGCCGATCGATTGGGTACATCCCTGGAGAGGGCGGTTTTCGCGAAGTGCGGGACCTCCACGGTGCGGCGGGGGCGGGCGGCATCTACACGACTCCGGGCGACGTCGCAAAGTGGCTGCGCAACTTCAAGACTGGGGAGCTGGGCGGAGCGGCCGTTATCAAGGAGATGACGACATCGTTCGTGCTGAACGATGGGAAGCCATCGAACTACGGTTACGGTGTGTTTCTCGACTCGACCCGCGGTGTGCGGCGGTGGCAGCACGGCGGCAACGACATCGCGCACAGTTCCACGTTCGTGTACTACCCCGATCTCGACGCCGGCTATGTCGTGTTCAGCAACTACCAGGGCGTGCCCGGCGGAATCGCGGGTGTCGTGGCCGACGCCTTCTTTGGTCAGCACATGAAGGCGCCTCAACTCGCGAGCGCGACGTCCGGGGGAAGCGTCGACGTGCCTGCTTCTACCCTACGGCGCTATGCCGGTAAATACGAGATGACGACACTCGGCGGCATGCTCCTGACGGTGGAACTGCAGGGCCGCGAGCTGCAGCTGCAGGTTCCGGGACAGCCGGCGCTCCCACTGCGGCCGACGTCCATGACCTCGTTCGAAGTGGTCGGTGCGCCGGCGCGGATCACCTTCAACACGGCCGCGGACAGCGCAGTTGAGGGGATCACCTTCCAGCAAGGCGGCGAGCACCCCGGCCGACGCGTCGCGGAGAAGCCGCCGGCGGACCTCAGCATCTTCGCTGGTCGCTATTTCAGCGAGGAGCTCGAGACGTACTATGACCTGAGCGTCGAGGACGGGAAACTCGTCATCCGGCACCGTCGTTTCGGGCCGGTAACGCTGACGCACACCAGTGGAGATTCCTTCTCCGGACCGTTGCCCGTGACGCAGGTGGCCTTCCGCCGCGATACGGAAGGCAATGTCACGGGGTTCGAGGCGGGCAACGGAAGGGCACGCGGCATCCTGTTCAGGAAAGTCAGCCCGTAGCGAGAGGGAGTAACGATAGAGCGGGTCGAGCGATCCCGCCGCACTCACGTACCTTTTTTCAACAACTCCGACCCCTGCCCGACCCCTGCCGGGGCCGGCGCACTCGCAATCATCCAAACCTGTCCCTGAGCCGCGCCCCGAAACGACGGCTCATGGTCATCGGATCCGGCAGGCCGCGCAGGTACACGTGCTGGCTGGAATGCGACCATGGCTCCAGCCGCTCGACGTACTCGAGGTTCACGATGGTGGAGCGGTGGATGCGCACGAACTGCCGGTCGGGGAGGCGCTGCTCCCATTCCCGGAGCGATTTGCCCGACGGCTTGCGCATCAGGTGCGGGGCCAGGCGCAGCATGGAGCCGTCGCCCTCCGCCTCAATGGCCACGATGTCGCGCACCCGGACGAACGCGCGCTCCTCGCCGAGTCGCAGAAACAGGCGGTCGTCGTAGGTGACCGTCTCCCGGGTGGGCGCAGGAGGCTGCGCGGCCGCGAGCCGATTCACCGTGACGGCGAGCCGCTCGGGCACGACCGGCTTGAGGAGGTAGTCGAGGGCGTTCACCTCGAAGGCGCGGAGGGTGTAGTCGTCGTACGCGGTCACGAACACGACGTCCACATCCACACCCAGCAGCGGCAGCAGGTCCATGCCGGTTTCACCCGCGAGCTGGATGTCGAGGAAGACGACATCCGCATCGATGGCGTTCACGAGACGCGCGGCGTCGTTCACGGTGCCGGCCTCGCCCACGACGTGTACCTGCTCTGCGTGCGCCTCCTCGAGCAACGTCCGCAGCTCGCGCCGGGCGAGCCGCTCGTCGTCCACGATGACTGCGTGGCGCCGGCGCGTGCTCACGTCGCGGCGTCGGCGCGGAAGCGGGCCGGCAGCTCCACCAGGAACCGCACGCGCCCACACCCGTGCTCCATCCCGACGCGATGGTCCCCGGGATGGAGCGCCCTGAGCCGCGCGCGGACGTTGGCGAGCCCGACGCCGCCCGGCGGGCCGTCGTCGCCGTCCGCCCCAGCAGGCGCGGTTTTCCCTCTGCCCTTCCATACACCAGTGTTCTCGACCATCAGCATGAGCCGATCCGGTTCGACCAGCCGCGCCACTACCCGCACCACGAGTGGCGCCGTGGCGGTGCCGGCGGCGCCGTGCTTCACCGCATTCTCCACGAGCGGGTTGAGAAGGAACGCCGGCACCTCGCAGCGCAGTGCCGCGGGGTCCACATCCACTCTCACGTCGAGACGTTCCTCGAAGCGCACCTTCTCGATCGCCAGATAGCCGCGCACCGATTCCACCTCCTCCTCGAGGAGCGCCACGTGCAGCGGGCGCTCCACCATCGCGTATCGAAGGTAGCCGGAAAGTGCGGTCACCATCTCGCGGGCGCGCTGGCGGTCTTCGTTGATCAGCGCGCGGATGGAGTTGAGCGTGTTGAAGAGGAAGTGCGGGTTGAGCTGGTACGCCAGCATCCGGAGTTGCGCGTCGCGCGCCGCCGCCACGGCGCGCAGTGCCTGCTCCCGCTGCTCGCGCAGCGCGGTGTTGTATTGCAGCCCCAGGCGCGCGAGGCTCCACCCGAGAAGCGGAAGGGTGTTGTCCAGGGTGCCGTCGAGTATCCAGTCGGGCGGGAAAGAGAGCGACGACGGGGCACTGACGATGACGGAGTGGATGACGCTGGCGCCGAAGTGCAGGTAGTAGTAGAAGGCGACGGTCCATGGCACTGCTGCCGCATACGACCCGGCAACGCTGATCGCGAGCGCGCGGCCGAAGGACGCGGGGCCCACGCCGAACCGGTCGTACACGAGGCCGAGCAGCAGCGAGAGCAGAAAGCCGATCAGGATGTACGCCGGCGTGATCGCGATAGCGACGTCCAACGGGTACTGCTCCAGCCACCCGATCATCACCGCGGCGCCGAACAACAGCCAGCCGGCCACGTTTAGCAGCAGGTAGCCGCTGGGGCCGCGGCGCGTACCGTCCGGGGCGACCTCTAGGGTGTCCGCGGCACCGGTGCGAGGGTTGGACAACGGCGTCGCCACCTCAGCCCGCCGACGAGGACGCCGGCCGCCTTGCGACCAGCAGGGCCTCGAACCGCGAATCCCCCCGGAGCGGCGCCCAGGTCGGGTCCACCCGCAAGTAGGCGGGCGTGTAGATGGACGGGATCGCGAGCAGCTCGCCGAGCCACGCCAGCGCCGCGTCGCGCTCACCGGCCACGACCGCGGCCTCGGCCGCGAAAAACAAGATGTCCGGGAGGTTCCGCGAGACGGCGCCGCCGGCGAGCCGTCGCTCCGTCGCGACCGCGCGGCGCGCCAGGTCCAGGGCGACCTTGACGCGCCCGCGGAACGCCTCGGCCGACGCGAGGCCGATCAACAGCCGCGTGTCCTCCGGCACGTCCCGCAGCTCGACGCGCCTCAGTCGCTGCGCGGACTCCGCCGCCTCACGCATGCGCGCGGAGTCGCCCTGCAGGTAGTAGTGCCGAGCCCGCACGAGCGCCCTGCCGCTCGCGCCGTCCGGGAACGCCTCGGGCCCGAGGGTGAGGAGGCGCCGCACGTCGCCGGCCGCAAGCACCCAGCTCACCGCGTTGCTGCCGAGATCGCCCAGCACCTGGTCGGCCGGCAGGTCGCGCATCGCCTGCTCGGCGACGCGGCGAGCGGCCGCGGTGTCGCCCGCGGCGAGCTCGAAGCCGACGCGCGGGGCGGCCGCGCGGACGGCCGGCGACATGGTCCATGCCTGGCTCGCCAGGTCTCTCGCCTCGGAGATGCGGCCGAGCGCGGCGAGCACGTCGGCCAGCGCGCGCGACGGGAGCCGTGGGTCGAGCCGCCTCGCCTTGTCGAAATACGGCAGCGATTCCTCAAGGCGGCCGACATCGAACAACGCGACGCCGAAGCTGGCGTTGGTCAGCGCGTCGTTCGGGCTCGCGACCACTGCCCGCCGCAGCTCCTGGAGCGCCCGCACCTTGTCGCGCTCCACGAGGCGCAGATACAGGCCGTGTGTCTCGGCGCCGATCCCCCCCGCGCGATCGAGCGCGAGGGTCCGCAGCGCCGCCGCGCGGGCTCGCTCCGCTAGCGCCCGCGTCGGGACACCGTTCGCGTACGCGAGCACCAGCGCCGTAGCGAGCCCGCCCCACGCTTCGACCATCGTGCTGTCGCGCGCGAGAGCGGCCTCGTAGAGCGGGACGGCCGCGAGGTTGGAGGCGGCGTCGCTGCGGGCACCCCAGTCCACGCGCGCCTGAGCCTTCAGATACAGGTCATAGGCCGCCGGGTCGCGCACCATGACCTCCGTCGCGCGCGACCGACTCTCTGCCGACACCGGCAGCTCCATGGCGGACACGACCCGGCCGGCGATATCGGACTGCACCGCGACGACGTCGCGGAACTCCGCCTCGAAGGGCGCTTGCCAGCGGCTCTGCGCCCGCCCGTCTGGCGTTACCTCGACGAGCTCGGGGCGCACCACGACGCGCCGCTCCGTGCCGCTGCCTAGAACGCGCACTGTGCCGCTGAGCAGGTAGCGGACTCCCAGCTCCTCCGCGATCTCAGCCGGCGAGCTGCTGCTGCCCGCGTACCG
Organism: Gemmatimonadaceae bacterium; assembly: GCA_025930755.1. Taxonomy (GTDB): domain Bacteria; phylum Gemmatimonadota; class Gemmatimonadetes; order Gemmatimonadales; family Gemmatimonadaceae; genus JAICNG01. Next base: position 4,980 of record JAICOJ010000097.1, on the reverse strand, counting down.
ATTGGAGCTCGCGCGCGCTATTACCATGAGCTCGCGCACGCGCGTGAGCCGCCCACGGATCTCGTCGGTGATCCCGTCGGTCACGTAGGCCTCGGCGCTGTCCCCCTGGTGCTCGAACGGGAGCACAGCCAGCGCCGGGGTCGCGTCCGCCGCGGGGGCGGCCGCGCGGCTAGCCAGGTAGCCACCAAGCCCCACTATCGCGGCGAGGATGGCGAGCGCCGCGACCGCGAGCAGCGCCCGCCGCCGAAGCCGCGCCGGCTCGGCCACCGCGAACGCAAAGTCCCAACCTGACGAGGGCGCCGATGCGAGCGCCGCGAGCGGCGCGCCCCCGCCCGAGGTCACCGAGGCGAGGGCCGCGAGCACCGCCGCCGCGTCCGCGGGGCGGTCCGACGGGTCCTTCGCGAGGCACGCCATTACGAGCGCGCCGAGGCCGGGGGGGAGCCCGGGCCGCCGCTCGTCCAAAGGCGCCGGCGTCTCCGCCACCTGTGCCGCCACGAGCAGGCGCTGGGTCTTCTTCTCAGCGAAGGGGTGCGCGCCGGCGAGGAGCTCGTACGCCATCATCCCCCAGGCGTACAGGTCGGCGCGGTGGTCCGTGTGGTCGCCGACCGCCTGCTCGGGGGCCATGTACGCGGGGGTGCCGAGCGACGTGCCCACCAAGGTGAGCGCCGGCGTCCCCGCGTCGGCGCGCGCGGCGCTCATCGCCTTGGCGATGCCGAAGTCGGCCACGACGGCGATGCGCCCGGCGAGGAGCACGTTCTCCGGCTTGATGTCGCGGTGGACGACGCCGTGAGCGTGCGCGTAATCGAGCGCCTCCGCCACGTCGCGCAGGACGCGAAGCACCTCGTCGAGGGGGAGCTGGCCCCGCTCCATCCGAGCGCGCAGCGACTCCCCCGTCACGAACGGCATCGTGTAATACGGGAGCCCGTCGGCGGTCTGCCCCGCGGTGAGCACTGGGACGATGTGCGGGTGCTGTAGCGCGGCCGCGAGCCGTATCTCCCGCGTGAAGCGCTCCGCGCTCATCCCCTCGGCGGTCTCCGGGGAGAGCACCTTCACCACGACCTGGCGGCCGAGCGCCGTGTCGGTGGCGACGAACACTTGCGCCATGCCGCCGCCGCCGAGCTCGCGCTCGAGCGTGTAGGCGGCGCCCAGCGAGGATTGCAGGCGGTCGCGGAGCGGGTCGGGCACGGGATCCTGGCGGGAGGTGACGAGCCGCGAATATCGGGGCTCGCACTACGATCCGCAAACGAACGGCGCTCGCCGAGCAGCTCTCGCTCACGGTGCGGCTTTGGCTTCCGACCACTTACTGGTCAGCGGCTTCAACCGAATCGCGAACGCATCATCGCCGCTCCGTGCATTGGGCGCCGTCAGCGAGCCGCTACTTCCGAGCGCACGCGATACCGCTGCATCGACGCGGTCAGGGCGATGCTCGGCCAAATGGCTTCGCGGGGTGGAGCGGAGAGGGGACGCCGGGAGAACGGCGCTGGAAACGGTAACCCGCTCGATCGCGCGGCCATGAACAGAAGCCCCGCGTCACGAATTAACGCGGGGCCAAGACCTTTCAAGTTGCCCCTCCTGGGCTCGAACCAGGACTCTCCTGATCCAGAGTCAGGCGTGTTGCCAGTTACACCAAGGGGCAGAATCGATTTTTGTGCGGACCCTAAACGTAGCCCCGCCAACCCCTTCGATCAACCCCGCCGCCTTTCCTCACGCCGGTCCCGCGGTGACATTCCGGCGTGATCTCGCTGCGCTCGGGGGCGCTCGCCCTCTTGTCGGTAGTGCTGACGTCGATCGCCTGTCGCGACACCGTCCCCGCGCTCGGTCCAACACCGGAGCACGCCACGGGCCGAGCCGCAACGATGCTCATCGCGCTCGCCGATCGTTTCGGCACGGTCGAGCTCTCGCCCGAGGTCGCGCGCGCGCGTCCGCGCCTCACGCGCTACAGCACGACGCCATCGCGTCTCATCGACGACAAGGATCTGTGGACGAGCCGCGGCGAGAGCGAGCGCATCCTCGAGATCGCCGGCGGCCGACGCGATGGCCGCTATACGCTCTTTCATCATTTGGGCGCGCCGGCACCACGTGCGCCAGGCGAGGCGCGTCACACCATGCGTCTCCACATCCTCGGAGACGACGAGTTCCGCTGGACGTCGGTCGACGAGCTGGCGCTCGGACCGGTCACCGTCTCCGACCTGGATCGGGCGCTGACGTCAATCTTCCTCGCCGCTGAGCGAGGTGACGCCGCCACCGCGCGCCTCGCCACCGGCGAGGCGTTCCCACGAGCGTCGGCATCGTTGTCGCGCATGTTCGTCATCGACTCGCTGCGCACCTCGCGCGCGCCCGACGGCGCGACGTCGGTCATCCTCGGCCTGGGGTTGCGACCGGGTCGCGCCGGCCGATCCTTCGAGGCGCTGGGTGACTATGCGCGGAAGTATTGGGTGCCGATTCGCTGGCGCATGAGCGTCGAGGACTCGCTCGGTGCGCGTTGGGGAGACTTCACCAAGCGGGATTCCTCGATCGTGCTGCGATTTCGCGTGAAGGATGGTTCGCTGACTCCCATGGACTCGGCTACGCACCGCATGGGGAGTGGCGTCCGCCTAACGGTCGATGCCTCGGTGAAAGTGGGGCCGTTTCGCGTCGGTGTGCGCGACCTGGCGGTGCGCGCGCTGCGCCTGACGAGCCCGAACCAGCTCGCGCTGGCCTTTCGCTTTCCAGCCGAGCCGGATTGGCAACTGCCGCCTCTCGTGGCGCGTCTCCTCCGCTCGCCGCTGCGCCGCCCATTCGAGGGCTCTGGTGCGCTCATGCGATACGGGGTACGCACCGAAGCTCACCCCTCGGGCGACACACTGTCGACGGTGTGGCGCGACATCGATATCACGGTCCGCGAGAGCGGCATCTTGCGCTTCTTCGGTCGCCTGGGTGGCACCGCCCTCGGCGATTTTCGGGCGGGCGCCGAGAAGGAGGCAGAGCGCCTGTGGGAGGAATCGCTGCGAGGGTTGGCGAGCGACCTGGCCGACTGCGAGCTGCGAGTTGCGAGCTGCGAATAAACGTTGGCGCGTACGAAGTCAGCTCGCAGTTCGCAGTTCGCAGTTCGCAGTTCGCAGTTCGCAGTTCGCAGTTCGCAGTTCGCAGTTCGCAGTTCGCAGTCGCCCCGATCTAGCCCAAAAAAAAACGCCGCGGATCTGAATCCGCGGCGATTGCCTCATTCGATCGGCGAGGGGTATGCCTCGCGCGCCGTCATTGGAACTCTGCGTCCTACCGAGCGGCGGCGGGCAACCCATCGAAAGTGGGTTGACCGAATCTCTTCATTGGAACTCTACGTCCTACCGAAAGAGACCGGCAACCGAGTCGAGTCGGCGCAACCGGTATTTCAGGTTGCATGCCAGTATGGAGCTGAGGGGAGTCGAACCCCTGACCTCCTGGGTGCGATCCAGGCGCTCTCCCAACTGAGCTACAGCCCCGCGCACGCGGGTACGGGAGAACACCACAGATCCCTCGCACCCGGATCACCTGAAGACAACAGCCCCGCCAGTTTCGCGGGGCCGCGTTCAAGCTGTTTGATGATAACAGCTTTCGTGGCTCGCGTCAAGCGAACGCCGACTCTTCTCGATGATCCGGCTACTCACCCATCACGCGTAATTGTACCGAGCATCACGCGCGCTGTTCCGACGATTTTCAATACCTGCAAAGAAGAGCGATGGGGGGCGATCCCACGACTTTCGTCGTTTCCCAAACTGCCCACACTCCCCCCGGAGTTGTCCCCCCACCGCTTCACCTGCCGCACGCTTGCAACGCGCGCGTGGGCGAAAAATGCCCTGCTACGCACTAGACCGATCAGCCCCGTTGGGGGCAACATCCGACGCGATCTGGATCACGATTCGACGCTTGCGCATCCCGAACGCCGACCGTAGCGTCCGCGCCGTGTTCGCCGACGTGACCGCCGACGATGTGCGACGCGCAGCCGATCGCCTTCGAAACGTCGTTCGCCGAACCGAGCTGCGTCGTGCTCCGCGTCTCTCCGATCGCGTGCGCCACGACGTGTGGCTCAAGCTCGAGAACGCGCAGCTCACCGGATCCTTCAAGATTCGCGGCGCGTACAACGCGATCGCCGCGCTCTCGCCCGCCGAGCACGCACGCGGCGTGGTCACCGCGAGCGCGGGGAATCACGGTCGAGGTGTCGCGCTCGCCGCGCAACAATTCGGTGTGCGGGCGACGATTTTCGTCCCGAAAACCGCCCCGCGAGTGAAGATCGATGGAATGCGCGAATGCGGTGCGACCATCGATGCCGAATCGGCGCACTATGACGAAGCGCATGCGCGCGCGCTGGCGTTCGCCCGGGAGAACGACGTCACCTATCTCGATCCCTGCGTGGGCGTCCCGCTCGTCGCCGGGCAGGGGACGGTCGCGCTCGAGATCGTCGATCAGATGCCGAACGTCGGCGCGGTCGTTGTCCCGGTTGGCGGTGGGGGCTTACTCGGCGGCATCGGCGCGTTCCTGCGGGTGACGAAGCCAGAGGTGCGGATCGTCGGGGCGCAGAGCACCAACACGAGCGCGATGGCGCTATCACTCCAGGCGGGACGTATAGTCGACGTTCCGGTGTTGCCGACGCTCGCCGACGGTCTCGCGGGCGCCATCGACGAGCATGGCCTCGACGTGGGGCGCCGCGCGCTGGATGAGATCGTCACGGTCGAGGAGGCGGATGTCGCGGCGGCCATCGCATACCTGGCGCGCGAGGAGAGCGTGATCGCGGAGGGATGGGGGGCGGGGGGGGTCGCCGCGTTGCTGGTCGGTGCGTCGAACATTCCCGATCCCATCGTGGTGGTCGTCAGCGGCGGGAACATCGATACAGAGGTCCTGTCGCGAATACTGGCGTAGCGACAAGGAAAGACGTCATGTCAGAGTACAGAATTCAGATTTCAGACCAACCATCTGACATCTGAATTCTGTATTCTGACATCTGACGTCTCTGCCGTTAGTTTGTCG
>JAICOJ010000118.1 GCA_025930755.1 Gemmatimonadaceae bacterium | reverse complement strand
TGACGCGCTCTTCGAGCTCCTGACTCCGGAGCAGACCGGCGTCACCTTCGCGAACACCATCACCACGAGCGACACGTTCAACGTCCAGACCGATCCCTACGTCTACAACGGCGGCGGGGTCGCCGCCGGTGACATCGACAACGACGGGCTCACGGACATTTTCTTCGCCGGCAACATGGTGTCGAGCCGCCTGTACCTCAACAAGGGGGCGATGCGGTTCGACGACATCACCGGTCGAGCAGGCGTGACGACCTCACGATGGGCCACCGGTACGACGATGGTGGACATCAACGCCGACGGCTATCTGGACATCTACGTCTCCGTCTCGGGACCCGAGCGCTCGAAGGCGGAGGACCGGGCAAACCTGCTCTTCGTGAACAACGGGAATCGCACGTTCACCGAGGCGGCCGCTCGCTACGGCATCGCCGACACCGGCTTCACCACACACGCCGTCTTCCTCGATTACGACCGGGACGGCTGTCTCGACCTCTTCCTGCTCAACAACTCGCCGAAGGATTTCTCGCGCGGCGTCTCGGCTCAGCCCACCATCGGCGCAGCGGCCACGCCCGGCAGTTACAACTACCTCTATCGCAACGACTGCCGCGCGGGAACACCGGGAGCGTTCATCGACGTGTCGCCCGATGCGGGTCTGCTGCGCGACCCCGGGTTCGGCCTGGGCGTCGCCGTCGCCGATCTCAACAGAGATGGCTGGCCCGACATCTACGTGTCCAACGATGTCGAGCCGAACGACGTCGTGTACGTCAACACCGGGCGCGGGACGTTCACCAACAGGGCCGCCACGTGGCTGAAGCATGCGAGCTTCGCCGGGATGGGCGTGGACATCGCCGATTTCAACGACGATGGGTGGCCCGACATTCTTCAGGTGGACATGATGCCCCAGTCGCCGACCGATCGCAAACGCACGAGCGGAGGCACCACCTACGGCGCGCTCCTGAAGCTGCGCAGCAAGGGATTTCGGGACGACTTCACCGCCAACGTCCTCCAACTGAGCAACGGCGTTACCGGGAGCGGCGACGTCATCTTCAGCGACGTCGCACGGCTGGCCGGCATCGTCGCGACTGGCTGGAGCTGGAGTCCTCTGTTCGCGGATTTCGACAACGATGGGCGAAAGGACATCTTCATCAGCAACGGCTACCCAAAGGCGGTCAACGACCTCGACTACCAGACCGCCTTTTTCACGTTAGGCCGCCGTGGCGCCGCATCGCGTCGGGGCGCACTCGACCTTCTCGGCACGCTCCCCGGCTACGAGGAGGCCAACGTCGTCTTCCAGAACGCGGGCGATCTGACGTTCACGGACAAGACGCGCGCCTGGGGGATGGACCGCCCAAGCTTTTCCTACGGCGCGGCCTATGCCGACCTCGATAACGACGGAAAGCTCGACCTCATCGTGAGCAACATCGATGCGCCGGCATTCATCTACCACAACGTCGCGCCCGACGACGACTCACATCACTACCTGGACGTTCGACTCGAGGGAGACTCGCCCCACCGCGCGATCGGATCGACGCTGGTCCTGACGATCGCCGGGCAGAAACAGTACCTGTACCACAGCCCGTACAGAGGATTCATGTCCACGATGGATCCGCGTGCGCATTTCGGCCTGGGGCGCGCGCGTCGCGTGGACAGCCTGGAAGTCCACTGGCCCGACGGCCGGTATCAGCTGCTCACCGGGCTGGACGCCGACCAGGTCCTGATCGTACGGCAGGCGAATGCCGGAACACCGCGTGACGCGAGGGACACGACCGACGCGAGTCGTCAGTTCGAGCCAGTGGCTTCGCGCCGGAAACCGGGCTACAAGCACGAATCGACGGTCGCGGTCGATTACGCCGTCCAGCCACTCCTGCCATACATGATCTCGAGGCAAGGGCCTCCCCTCGCCATCGGCGACGTCGATGGTGATTCGCTCGATGATGTCTTCGTCGGGGGATCGAGCGGTGCCCCCGGCAAGCTGTTCATTCAGCGCGCGGACGGCGGCTTCGTCGCCCCGACCCAGGCGCAACCCTGGGATACCGAGCCCGCGTCCGACGATTGGGGCGCACTCCTGTTCGATGCGAACGGGGATGGCCGGCTCGACCTGTACCTGGCGAGCGGTGGCTATCACATGGCGCCAGGCTCGTCGGCGCTCCAGGATCGCCTCTACATCAATCAGGGTCGCGGCAGGTTCGCGCGAGACACCGCCGCACTGCCCGCCATGCTGACGAGCACGGCGGCGGTCCGCGCCGGCGACTTCAACGGCGACGGCCGGCTCGACCTGTTCGTCGGCGGCCGCCTAACGCCGAGGAAGTATCCGTACCCGGCGAGGAGCTACGTGCTGCGCAATGACGGGGGTCGTTTCACTGACGTGACCGACGCGGTAGCGCCGGAGCTGGCCGCGCCCGGCGGCATGATCACCGACGCGTCGTGGCTGGACTTCGATGGCGATGGCAAGCTGGATCTCGTGACGGTGGGTGAGTGGATGCCGATCCAGTTCTATCGCAACGATGGAACGGCCCTGCGCAATGTCACCCAGTCCACGCGCATGCCACCGTCGCGAGGATGGTGGTACAGTCTCGCCGCGGGCGACTTCGACAACGACGGTCGGCCCGATCTGGTCGCCGGCAATCTCGGCTTGAACCACAGCTACGCGACATCGACGGATCGCCGACTCGGCGTCTACGCGAACAATTTCACCGGCAACCAGACGACGGATGTCGTGCTCGCGCACGAAGTCGACGGGATCGAGTATCCCGTGGCGGGGATGGCGCCGCTCGGCCGGGAGATCTACACGACGGCGTTGAAGTTCCCGACCTATGCCTCCTTTGCACGCGCACCACTGGCGCAGCTCTTCAGCGCGGCGCAGCTCCAGGAGTCCCTGCATTACGAGGCCGATACGTTCGCGAGCGTCTTCCTGCACAACGACGGGGGCGGGACCTTCAGCGCATCACCGTTGCCGAATCTTGCGCAGATCTCCCCGATCCGGGCGATCGTCGCGCATGATGTCGATGGCGACGGGAATCGCGACGTGATCGTGGCCGGGAATCTCTACGACACCGAGCCCAACACGCCGAGAGCCGATGCCGGGAACGGGCTCTGGCTCAGGGGCGACGGCCAGGGCCGCTTCGCTCCGGTGTCGCCGAGCGAAAGTGGCTTCCTGGCTCCGTTGAACGCCGCGCAGCTCGCGCTGATCAACACGCGGACCGGTATGGCGGTGCTTGTCGCGAATACGGGCGACTCGCTTCAGGCTTTCAGCATCAGAGGCGCTAGAAGCGCCAAGGGCGCTGAGGGAAGCCCCCAGCGCCCTTAGCGCCTCCACGCCTCAGCTTCTCACCATCCCGGATTCTGCGTGAGTGTCGGCTGACCGCCCACCTTGCTGAGATCGATCTGAATCTGCGGCAGTGGATACAGGCTGTGCTTGTCGGTAAATGTCTCAGCCTGCCTCAGGTACAGCCTCCTGTTCTCCTCCGCTCCGCCTCCGATGCCGTTGATGTATCCGTTCAGGATCGTCTCCGCGGCGTCCCACCGCCGCAGATCGAAAAGGCGCTGCCCTTCCATCGCCAGCTCGAGACGGCGCTCCGCCCGAACGGCTTGGCGGGCGTAGTCCTGATTGGTAAACACCGGATACAGCCCGACGCGATAGACCGCCCACGTAATCGACGGGTCGTTGATCGGCACAGCGATGTCGTCGGCGGAAGTCCCCGGCCCCTGCGCCGTCACCCCTGCCCGTGCCCTCACCTGGTTGACGAGTGCCGTGGCGCCTGCGAGGTCGTTGGTTTCCACCAGCGCTTCGGCCAGGAGCAACAACAGGTCGGCATAACGATAGAGATGGATGTTGACGGAATTCAGCTGCTGCGGCTGCCAACCGGTTGACGACTCGGCGCCGCTGGCCTGTTCGTGCACGTTCTTCTTGGGACCGTAGGGACCGCCGTTATCCGGGTCTCTGACCCAGGCCTGGTCGATGCACTCATCCTTGTCCGCGCTGCACAGGTAGAGGCCCCAGTCCTTGAAGGGCACTCGGTCGCGGCCAACCGTCCAGTCCAATCGCGGATCGACCGGCGCGAGATTGGAGGCCGTGAAGTTGGCGTCCGACGCGTTCCAGTTGTTCGGATCGGACAGGGCGAGCGGGAGTCCGGCGGCATCGACCCGGTAGAAGTTCACCAGGTTCTGCGACGGCTGGTTGAACCCGCAGCAGCCGAAGTGGCTGCCGGAATACGGGAAATTCAGGCGTTCGCCGAAGTTGGCGTTATTTCCGCCGGGCTCGTCGTCGTTGGAGGCCTGATACGCCCATATGGTCTCCAGGCCGTTCTGACGGTCGGCAAAACCGGTCCACACGTGGTCGAAGCTTTCTTCCAGCTCGTAGGGCCCGTTGTTCACGACGTCCCGTAGTGTCGTCACTGCCTCGGCCCATTGTCCGGCGTAGACCTGGAGGCGGCCCTTGTAGGCCTTGGCCGTCCACTGCGTCGCCCGGCCCTTTTGCCCGTTCCGCGGAGCGGTCGGCAGCTTCGCGATGGCAGCGTCGAGGTCCGCCAGGATCTCGTCGACGACCGCGTCGCTGGCCAGATTCGGCTTGCGAAAATCCGTATCATCTTCGCGGTAATAGGGAATACGCCCCCACATCCGCCACGCCTCGAAGTGGTAGTGCGCCCTGAGGAACAGCGCCTCGCCCTCGATGCCGTCCGCGTCCGCCGCCGAGATTTCACCAGGTGATGCTGCCATGACCTGCGCCAGCAGGCGCAAGGTCGCGTTGCTTCGAACAACGCCTTCATAGACCTGGGCCCACTTGCCGTTCAGGTACTCCTCGGCCCTCGGCGTTCCCCAGTGGTATCCCTCGATGTCGTTGATCGGTGGCTGGTCGCTGCCATCGGATCCCTTGTAGGAATCATCGCTCGCGACACTGCCGAACACCCAGTTGCTGGCCGCGCACCCCCAGGCACTGGACGACGTCGAGCAATCCAGCGTTCGGTACGCGCCAATGAGCGTCCCTTCGACGCCCGTCCGATTCGCGAGCGTCCCCGCGTCCAGCGTCCCTTGCGGGGAGGACGCATCCGTCAGGAAATCCTTGCAGCCATATAGCGCGCCCGCCGTGAGAGCCAGGAGCGCCGTTCCGACGAAGAGTTGGTGCTTCGATACGATGATCATCGTCTCTTCCTTGAAAGGGCTAGTGGCTAGAACGAGGTGACGACGCCAATGCTGAACACCTTGTTGCTCGGATACGAGCCGCGATCCACGCCTCGATATTGATCGCGGACATCGCCGGCCGCGCCGTTGACGTTCGCCGCGGGGAGCGATGGATCGAGCCCCTCGTAGTCGGTCATGGTCCACAGGTTCTCCGCCTGCACGTACACTCTCGAGCCTGCCTGGAACCATCGGGCGAGCGACGTCGGGATCTCGTATCCCAGCTGCAGATTGCGCAGCCGGATGTACGATCCGTCCTCGACGTAGTAGCTGCTGAGCTGCCAGCTGTACGTATCGTTCTTGTCGAGGCGGGGATACTTGGCGTTCGGGTTTTCCGGCGTCCACGAATTGGCGAGCAGGTCCTTCTTGACGTTCGTGTTGAACTCGCGGAAGACGTAGAACTCCTTCTGATTTTCGAAGATGTCGTTCCCGAACGTCCCGAAGAACGTCGCGCTCACGTCCCAGTTTCCCCGACGCGCGGTCAGATCCAGGCCGGCCGTGAAGTCGGGATGCGGATTGCCGATGATGGTCCGGTCATCGAGGGTGATCGCGCCGTCGCCATTGAGATCTCTGAACTTGATCCGGCCGGGCGCGCCATTCTGGGTCGCATGACTCGCTACGTCGGCCGCATCGCGGAAGAAGCCGTCCGCGATATAGCCGTAGAACGCGCCGATGGGCTGGCCAACCTGGTTGATGACCTGGTTGCCAAACCGGGTCGAGATGGGACCGAAGAAGAAGGTCTGGTCTCCATCGATCGCGAGGATCTCGTTCTTGTAGTGGCTTCCGTTGAAGGTGACACTCCAGTTCGTCGCCTGGTGGCCGATCGAAAAATCGATCCCGGTGTTCTTCATCCGGCCAACGTTGACGATCGGGGGATCGGCTTCTCCCGCGGTGGCGGGGAGTCGCGGATCGAAGAGCAGGTTGTTCGTGTTCCGCCGGTACACGTCGATCACCACGTTCAGCAGACCGTCGAGCAGCGACATGTCGGCGCCGATGTTGGTGGATCTGTTTTCCTCCCACTTCAGATTGGGGTTGCCCAGCGACGTCTGGCGGAACCCTCCCACCACGCTCGTGTTCGACCCGTTCACATCGTAGTAGGTGTCACCGCGGCCGCCGCCGAATTGTGCGACGATGCGTCCGGGCGGAATGAACTGGTTTCCGGTGACGCCCCAGCCAAAACGCAGCATCACATCCGAGAGGACGCGGTTGTTCGCGAGGAAGGACTCGTTGGTGATTCTCCATCCCAGCCCGAACGCGGGGAACGTCCCCCACTGATTGCCCGGCGCCAATCGGGACGACCCATCTCTGCGGAGCGTGAAGCTCGCCACGTAGCGGTCGGCAAAGTTGTAGTCGACCTTTCCGAAGAACGACAGCAGGGCGCTCCGTCCACCGGTGCTGAAGACATTCTTGGCGCCCGTCGGCGCGAGAGCGTCCTGGATGTATCTGGAATCGACGTCGGTGTTGAGGAGATTGCCGATCGATCCCTCGATATACCGAACGTTGCTCGCATTGGCTTCCTGCCCAACGAGCAGGTTGAGGGTGTGCTGCTGGAAGAACGTCTTGGCGTACCGCAGCGTGTTGCTCCAGGTCCAATCCGTGAAGTGGTTCCTGTTCTCGGTGATGGAGTTGTTGAACGTCGCCTCGGCGTTCTCGGGGAAGGGTGGATTGAAGCCTACGAACGAGTTCTGACTGAGGTTGAACCCGAGGCTGCTCCTGAAGGACGCCTCTGAAGTCAGATCGAGGCCGGCGAAGACGTTTCCAAAGACCTGGTTGTTCCGGCTCTCGTCGTCCTTGTGCGCATGCGCGAACTTGACGGGATTCGACTGGTTGATGGCGCAGCACTTTCCGCCGGCAAAATTCCCGTTGATGTCGTACACGGGCACCACGGGCTGCAACAGAATGTTCTTGCCGAGAATGCCGTCTTCCGCGTAGGCGGGCGGGTCATTCGGCAGGCCGCCGTGATGGCGCTGGATGGCGACCGCGATGTTCTCGCCAAAGTTCAGCCGACCCCGGTTGAACACGGTGTTGACGCGAACGCTCCCACGCTTGAACTCGTTGAACTTCGCGGTGCCACCCTGATCGAAGTAGTTGAAGGAGACGCGGTACGCGTTGACGTCACTCCCGCCCGCGATCTCCACGTTGTAATCGCCAACCGGCGCGGAACCGAAGGTCTCGTCCCACCAGTTGGTGCCGGGGCTGCCCGGCATGATCAGGCTATTCGGATAGGAATACCTGCTGGCATCGACGGCCGTCGGGCGACCCCATGCATCGGTCGCCGTCACCGTGCCCGGCGCCGCGTAGAAGAACGCGGGAACCGTCGGGTTGTTGGGATCGCCGTAGATGTTGGTCGGGGGTGTCTCGCCCGCGTTCAGATAGGCCTGCCGCTGTACCGCGGCGTACGCCAGTGCATCCGTAATGAGGAAGTCGTCATAGCCGCGGACCGGGGTGGCGACCCCGGCTCTCGCCCGCAACGTCACCGTGGGCGAGCCGGCCGCTCCCTTCCTCGTGGTCTCGATGACGATGACGCCGTTGTTGGCGCGCGCGCCGTAGATCGAGGCCGACGACGCATCCTTCAGGACCTGAATGGACGTGATGTCGTTGGGGTTCAGGAAGTTCATGTAGGAGTCCTGAACCGGGACGCCGTCGACGATGTAGAGCGGATCGTTGTTCTGGAACGAGCTGATCCCGCGGACTCTGACGGTGCTCCGTGAGCCGGGAGAACCGCTGGCGGCGACGGTCACGCCTGGGGCGGTCACATCGAGCCGCTGAAGCACACTCGCTCCCGTCTGGCGCTCGGTGGTTTCCAGGTTGACACTGGAGACCGCGCCGGTGATGTCCGCTCGCCGCTGTTCCACGTACGAGGTAACCACCACCTCTTCCAGATACGGGACCTGCTCCATCACGACGTCGATCGTCGCGCGTCCGGCGATTTGCTCCTGTCTGGCGAGACGGCCGAGGAGGGTAAAGCTCAGCACGCCATCGGCGGGAGCTCGCACCGAGTACTTCCCGGCGATGTCGGTCAGCGTCCGGATGGCGGTGCCCTGCACCCGGACGAGGACGTCCCGAAGCGGAGCACCGGTGGGCGCCGTGACCGTTCCCGTCACCGCCATCTCCTGGCTCGCGGCCTTTTCGCTGAAAAGCAGCGCGAACAGCACGCTCAGCGCCGCGATCCGGCGCGAGGAGCGGCTTCCGAACGCACCCCAACCTGACAGCATCTTCTCCATGGCAAACCTCCGGGTAGTACACATCGGTCTCATCCTCCGGGGCGTCGCATCACCTGCAAGCCGTGCATGTCGATCAACTGCCGGTACGTCACGAGGCGAATGTTGCGCGCCCTGAGAGCCGCGCTGAACCGCGGCGACGTCAGGGCATCGAGCTCTCCCTGACGATTCTTGCTCATGTCCGGGAGCGGGTTCGAGGTGTTCATGTCGAGGAGAGCGCCCAGCTCCGCGTCGTCGATCCCGACGTGCGTGACCACGAGATGGAGCCCGGGCTCGAGGCGATTCACCATGGCCAGCAGACTGTCGAGCTTGGCCGCGGGAGCGGCCCAATACTGCGGGTCGTGGTTCGCCTCGCCGAAATAGCCCGACATCCCTAACGAGAACTCCCGGGCGAGGCGCTCGGTGATCTCGCGAAACCCGGGGTGTCCCACGACCGTGCCCATGTGGTAATCCACGTAGTCGATCCGGAGGCCGGACCTCAGCGCGCGGTCGATCTGCGCGCGCAGCTCCCGCTCGACCTCTCCGAGGTCGGGCTGGTTCCGGTACAGGGTGTCGGCGGAGGGGAAGAAATACCCATCGGCATCCACGAGGCTCGGGACGGCGGTGCGTCCCAGCACCGGTCCCCACCGATAGTTTTTCCACTCCGAGTTGAGCGTCAGGTGAATCCCGACCGAGACGGAGGGGTGGCGCTTGAGAAGCTCGACGGTCTCCTGGTACCACGGGGTGGGAAACATCACCGAGATCGAGACGGGCAGACCGCTCTCGATGAGCCGCTCGAGCCCGCGGTTCACGCTGTGGCTCATCCCGGCATCGTCACTGCGGATGATCAGGTAGGTCGGCTGGGACGCGGCCGCACGTGGGGCCGGATCCGCCCGACCGACCACACGGGTCGGCGAGCAGGACGAGGCGAGTGGGCCCAACACGAGCAGAGCGAAGCAACCGAGCAGCCGCGTACGACCCTCCTCGAGAGAGAGGACGTGAGGCGTGCCGACTTCACACCGCGTTAGGCCGAGCCAGACAGGAGTGAGAGGCCCGGAGAACTAGCTCCCCTATTACGGCTTCGTATCGGGATTGTCAAGACGACTGCGGTGAGATTCGACCCTCAGCCCGGGGCCTTGTTCTTGAGTGGGCGCTTCGTCTTGATCACGATGACCCCATTGGCCCCGCGCACGCCGTAGAGCGCCGTGTCGGCAGGATCCTTCAACACGTTGATCGATTCGATGTCGTACGGGCTGATTCCTCTCAGGACCCCACCGGGCCCTGGCGTGATCGGAAAGTCATCGATCACGTAGAGCGGCTCGTTGTTGCCGTAGAACGAGCTGACGCCGCGGATGCGGACGACGAGACCACCCTCCCCCTGCGTGACGGTGACGCCGGCCACCCGGTCCTTCAGAATCTCCTCGATGGGCTGGCCGGGCGCGCGCTCGATGTCCTCCGCCGTGATATCGTCCCGGCGTGGTGGCGGCGGATCGGTCTCGGTGCGCTGCGCCGATTTGCACCCGGTCACCAGGGCGAAACCGAGCCCGAGGAGGGGCAGGACGCGCGAGCAGGACGAGGTCATCGGAACCTCGAAGGAGGAGTACCTGATTGTGCACCGTCTCCCACGCCGGGGCAAGTGCCGGTGACGGGTGCGGGACGGGCGAGCGGGCGCTGGCGGAACGGGGCGCGCTCCGGGCGTCGGGGACCCGAGCCACGCGGGCCCTAACGAGTCGCGGGATGCGCGCCGATGGATTGACAGCCCTGCGTCGCGCTCGTTACCCTGCGACAGACATCCCGATACCCCCGGTCCGGTCGTACCGTGAATATCTCCTGGGAAGAGTTGACGACGATCGCGTCGTCGGATCTCGACGTGCTGGCCCACCTCACCGCGGCCCGGTTCCCGGACCGCGACCAGGAGGCCCGTCGTCTCGCGCAGCTCGATGCGCTGAACGGCGCCATGAGCTCCCTCTCGCGCAGCCTGGCGGCACTCGGGCGACACTCGCTCTCCGAGTGCCGCGGCTCGCACAGTCGATGGGACGTCACCGAGGATACGCGCGCCTTCTACAACGCCCTGTGCAGCTACGCCGCGCTCGTCCGGACGGTGGCGAACGAATACCGCGAGCTGCTGGCGCAGCCAGCGCCGTCCGTCAATGCGAGCCCCCGTCGGCGGAACCTGAGCATTCTCTGAGCACCCCCGCCCCCCCGGCATGACGGCGCTCACGCCGCGGCGACGCGGCGGAGCCCGGCCAGCGGGATGACCTCGCTCGCGAACCGCTCCATCTCCTCGAGCTGCGGACTGCACTGCAGGAGCAGGAGATCCACGCCGATCGCGGCGAACGCCCGCACGCGGTCCGCCACCTGCTCCGGCGTTCCGACGAGTCCGGCACGCAATCCCCGATTCGACACCGAATAATCCTCGAGGCTCAGCCGCTGCTCGAGCCTGGTGTTCGCCACCCAGTCGTTGTAGTTGCCATACCCGGGGGACCCGGGCGCGACGTTGGTGATGCGCTCGAGCTCGCGACGCGCCTCGCGTTCGGTCGGCCGGACGATCGCGTACGCGGCCATGCCGAAGTGCAGCGGCGGGAGCCCGGCCTCGTCACGACGCCTCGCCAGCTCGGCGATCCTCGGGGCGATGCGCTCCGGGGGATCGCCGTGCATCACGTACGCGTCGCACGTGCGCGCGATGAGCGCCTTGGCCGCGTCGGACTCCCCGCCGGCATAGACCGGAGGCCGCGGCCGCCTA
>JAICOJ010000110.1 GCA_025930755.1 Gemmatimonadaceae bacterium | reverse complement strand
CAAGGGAGGCGACGCCTCCTCCGACTCTTTCTGCTTCCCGTGAGGCAGCGATGAGCTGGGTGGTCATCGGGCTGCTCGGCACCTATCACGGCCTGAACCCGGCAATGGGGTGGTTGCTCGCGACCGCGCTGGGGCTGCAGGAGCGGCGCGCGAGCGCCGTTATACAGGCACTGCCGCCGATCTTCCTCGGTCACGCCACGTCGGTGGCGGTGGTCATCACCGCCGCCGCTGCCGCGGATTCAGTCGTCCCCGCCTCCACGCTTCGATGGATCGGCGCGTCAGTACTCCTCGGCTCCTCGGTGCTCGTCCTCCGGCGTCGTGCACATCCACGGGGCGGGGGGATGCGGCTTGGGCCCGGTGGATTGGTGGCGTGGTCCTTCGTGATGGCCTCGTCGCACGGCGCGGGGCTCATGCTTCTTCCTTCTTTGTTCGGGGCGACGCACGTACACGATGGAGCTCCGCCCGCGGGCATCGCCGTGCTCGTCGTCCACAGCGCTGCCATGCTGCTCGCCATGACCACCGCCGCTCTGGTGGCATTCCGCCTAACGGGCGTCGGCATGCTCCGGCGGTTATGGATCAATACCGATGTGCTCTGGTCGCTTGCGCTCGCCGCGTCCGGGATCGTGCTGCTCCTGACGTAAATGTGTCTGGACGGGCAAAGTCCAATGCCCATATTGGGGGAGGGACTCCGAGTTGGTGAGCGCAGGGGCAGGTAACCGCAGATGGCCACAGAGGGACGGGGACTCCCGCAGGGACCAAGGCCTTATCCCTTGTCCAAATGGCCGCAGATAAAACACAGCAAATTGTTTTTGCAGTATCTGTGGCCATTCGGACGAGGGCGAGACGCCTTGGTCGTTAAGGAGTGCCCGTCCCTTGTGGCCATCTGCGGTTACAACGACTCGTTGCGCATTGCATTGAGTAACTAGCATGTTCCTGGAGCGCGACGCCTTTCTGACTGAGCTGGATGTTGCACTCGCCGGCGCCGCCGGCGGCCGCGGGTGTGCCGTGCTCGTGAGCGGCGAGGCGGGCATCGGGAAGACGACGCTGCTCGAGCACTTCGCGGATCGCCTCCAGACGGCCGATGGTCGCACGCGAGTGCTGTGGGGCGCCTGTGACGCGCTGTTCACGCCGCGCCCGCTGGGTCCGCTGCTCGACATGGCGCGCCAGACGCCGGGCGTGCTGCGCGAAGTCACTCGCGGCACCGTCGACCGCGAGCGGGTCTTTCTGAGCCTGCTCGATGAGCTGTCCCGCCCGTCGCCGCGGACGCTCGCGATCTTCGAGGACGTGCACTGGGCGGACGAAGCCACGCTCGACCTGCTCAAGTTCCTGGTGCGGCGCATCGACAAGACGCAGAGCTTGCTGGTTCTCAGCTTCCGCGACGATGAGGTCGATGCGGCCCACCCGCTCCGCAGAGTACTCGGCGAGCTGCCAGCCCGATCGGCTCGGCGCCTCAAGCTGCCGCCGCTGTCGGAGAATGCGGTGGCTCGCCTGGCGACGGCGGCGGGACGCCGGGCAGAGGACCTTCACAGCATCACCGGGGGCAACCCCTTCTACGTCACCGAGGTGTTGGGGACCGATGGCGGCGGGATTCCCGCGTCGGTGCGGGACGCCGTGCTGGCGCGCGCGGCGCGCCTAACGCCGGCGGCGACCGTGGTGCTGCACGTCGTCTCGATCGTGCCGGGCCGCATCGAGCGGTGGCTCCTCGATCGAATGGTCGATGAGCCTGCGCGTGCGGTGCAGGAGGGCGTCGACGCGGGCATCCTGCGCGCCACTCGTGACGCCGTGGGCTTCCGGCACGAGCTGGCGCGGCGAGTCTGGGAGGACTCCCTCGAGCCGGCGTACGCTGCCGAGCTGCACAGACGGATGATCCAGGCGATCGAATCGCACGACGGCGCGACAATGCTCCCGCGCCTGGTCCACCACGCCGACCGAGCCGGAGACGCCGATACCGTGCTGCGTCTCGCCCCGGCCGCCGGGCGGGAGGCAGCGTCGCTTGGCGCTCACCGTGAGGCGGCCGCGCATTTCGAGAGCGCACTTCGTTATGCGGACCGGTCGCCTCCCGCGGAGCGTGCGGCGCTGCTGGATGCCTGGTCCTACGAGGTCCACCTGAATGGCCGGATCGCGGATGCGGTTCGGGCACGCGAGGAGGCGCTAACGCTGTGGCGCGCGGTCGGCGACCGTCGCCGAGAGGGAGACGGCTTTCGCTGCCTCTCGCGACTGGCGTGGTTCGAGGGGCGCCGTGCCGATGCGGCCCAATCCGCCGAGCAGGCGATCGTCCTCCTCGAGCCGTTAGGTCCCAGCCATGAGCTGGCGATGGCGTACAGTACGCGGGCGCAGCTCCACATTCTCGCCGAGGAGCGGAAGCTCGCTCCCCAGTGGGGAGACCGCGCGGTCGCGATGGCCGAGGCGCTTGGCGATCCCGAGGCATTGGTCCATGCGCTCACTAATGCGGCGTGCCTGGAGCCGGGCAGCTTCCGGGAGACGCAGGTGCGGGCAGTCAGGTTGGCCCAGCAGCATGGTCTTCACGAGCACGCCATGCGCGCCTTCACCTGGCTCATCTGCGACTCGATCGTCGACCTGGACTACGCCGCCGCGGAGGGTTTCCTGGCCGAGGCGATCGAGTACGCCGACGCGCGTGACATCGACAGCTTCGCGTTCTATCTGCGCGGCTGGCGAGCTCGGCTACATAGCGAGCTGGGGCGCCTCGACGAGGCGGAAGCCGATGCCACCGACGTGCTGCGGCGCGACGACGCCCCCACCGTCGTTCGCCTGCCCTCCCTGGCCGCGTTAGGCACGGTGTACGCTCGCCGCGGCGATCGACGCGCGCCGGCCGTCCTCGACGAAGCGCTGGAGCGCGCGGTGTCGACGGGAGAGCTGCAGCGCATCGCCCCCGTCGCGACGGCGAGGGCCGAGGCGGCGTGGCTCCGCGGTGATCTCGAGGGCGTGCGTGTCGAAGCCATGCGCGCGTATTCGATGGCGATGGATGCTGGCAGTCGCTGGGACATCGGGCGGATCGCGCTCTGGCTCAGGCGCGCCGGCGCGTTAGGCGAGGTTCCGGCGGACCTGCCCGACCCGTTCGCTTCGGAGCTGGCGGGACACTGGCGCGAAGCCGCGGAGGCATGGGAGCGAATTGGCTGTCCGTACGAGCAGGCGCTCGCGCTCAGCGAGGGCGATGAGGAAGCACAGCGCACTGCCCTCCAGATCCTCGAGGGATTGGGTGCGGCGCCGGCGGCCGCGATCGTGCGACGCCAGTTGCAGAGCCGCGGCGTGCGTGGTCTCGCGCGTGGGCCGCGCCGCAGCACGCGCGCGAATCCTGCCGGTCTCACCAACCGGCAGATGGAGGTGCTGGAGCTGCTGGCGGAGGGGCTGTCGAATCGGGAGATCGGCAAGCGTCTCTTCCTGTCGACGCGCACGGTGGATCACCACGTCTCTGCGCTCCTCCAGAAGCTCGGTGCGGGGAGCCGAGCGCGGGCGGCGGCGCTCGCCCGGGACATGATAGCGCGGGCTTGAGGTGTCTTTTTTACCGCAGAGGACGCGGAGAACGCAGAGGAAATTCAACTGCGAACGCTTTTTGGAAAAGCTCCTGCAGTTGACGTTTCTCTGCGTCCTCCGCGTCCTCTGCGGTAAAAATGATGAGACTCATGGCACCGCGGAGTCAGGCTTAGCGGCGTGGGGCTTGTGATATGATAGCGGGGGCCTGAACTGGTTCTTT
The DNA here is from genome assembly GCA_025930755.1 of Gemmatimonadaceae bacterium. Classification (GTDB taxonomy): domain Bacteria; phylum Gemmatimonadota; class Gemmatimonadetes; order Gemmatimonadales; family Gemmatimonadaceae; genus JAICNG01. Next base: position 8,279 of record JAICOJ010000110.1, on the reverse strand, counting down.
GTTTTTTACCGCAGAGGACGCGGAGGACGCGGAGGAGCTTCGACTGCAAGAGGTTTTGCTAAATACCTGTGCAGTTGTGAAGTTCCTCTGCGTTCTCCGCGTCCTCTGCGGTAAAGAATGATGAGACTCAAAGCGCACCGCGGAGTCACACTTTGCGGCATGGGTCTCAACGACTCGAGCGGTGCCGTCGTCGACGCTGCCATTAAGGTGCATACGGCGCTCGGGCCGGGCTTGCTCGAAGGCGCCTACGAGGGATGCCTCGTTCATGAGCTTCGAAAGCGCGGCCATCTCGTGGTGCAGCAGCTTCCTCTCCCGGTGCTCTATGACGGCATCTGTATTGACCTCGGGTATCGCATCGACCTGCTCGTCGATGGGGGAGTCGTCGTAGAGGTGAAATCCGTCGGCAAGCTGGCACCGATTCACAATGCACAGCTTCTCTCGTATTTGAAGCTTGGCGGGTACAAGGTAGGGTTGCTGCTCAACTTCAACGTTCCTCGGCTCATGGATGGAATTCGCCGAATCGTGAATCGTTTGTAGCTGAGCTTGTTTTGTTTCCCGCAGAGGACGCAAGGGCCGCAGAGGAACGTCAACGGCAAAAGGCTTTTCCAAAGGCTTTCGCAGTTGAAGCTCCTCCGCGCCCCCTGCGGTAAGAACGGAGGACGCGAAAGGCAGCTGCGCTACGCCGCGTTAGGCCGGCCGAACCAGGCGGCCAGCGCATCAGCAAGTCCCGCCTGGGTCAGGTCTCCTGCCCAGGCGACATGACCGTCCGGCCGGATCAGCACCGCGGTGGGAGCAGCGACCGCGCCGATCACCGGAAGCTCCCAGGTACCATCGTACCTCGCATCGATCGACTCGATGCGATCGGCCCATGGCGTGATCGCGATTCCGCCGGGCTCACCGAGATTGAGGAGCACCGGCCGGGCACGGTGCAGCAGCGCATACACTCGCGTCGGACCCGCCGCGGTGACCAGGTCGAGATCGGGCATGCGGCGCCCGAGCAGCGGATGCCCCTCGCCGAGATCGTAATGAACGTCCAGACCGGACAGCAGTCCGGCGAGTCTTTTGCGCGGCTCGTTCATGGCGAGGAGCTCGCTCATCGTGTCGCGCAGAGCCTTCGTGCGATCGTCGGCGCGCCGAAGGGCGACCGACGCCATCGTGTTGCGCAGCACGCGGGCCGCGATGGGATGGCGCTCGGCGTGGTAGGTGTCGAGGAGGGTGTCTGGCGAGATCCCTTTCACGACCTGGGCCAGCTTCCATCCCAGATTCACCGAGTCCTGGACGCCGAGCTGGACACCCTGTCCACCGTCCGGGGGATGTATGTGCGCCGCATCGCCGGCCAGGAGGACGCGTCGCTCGCGGTAGCGTGCGGCCTGACGAGTGGCATCGGTGAACCTCGAGATCGAGGTGGGACTGTGGACGCCGTAATCGGTCCCGTACACGGCGATGAGCGCCTCGCTGAGGTCGCGCAGCGTGGGTTCGTTCGTGCGTCCGACGTCCTGTTCGGTCACCAGGACACGCACACGCCCATCCTCCATCTTGCCGAGGGAATGAATGCCGACCGCGTCGCGGCGGATGCCCCATTCCGGCGGCTCCTCGGCCAGCTCGACCTCGGCGATCAGGTTGCTCGTCGTCGGATCCGCCCCGGGGAATTCGATGCCGGCGGTCTTCCGGATGGTGCTCCGTCCTCCGTCGCAGCCCACGAGGTACTGCGCGCGTAGCGATTTGCCGTCCGAGAGCTGGACGTCGACGCCGCGCTCGTCCTGCACGAAACCGGTGATCGCGCTGCCGTAGTGGATCGGCGCTCCCAGCTCGCGGACCCACTCGGCCAGGATGCGCTCGATGTGGCTCTGCCATAGCCCGAGCACGTAGTTGTAGCGGGTGGGAAAGTCGCTGTGGTCCAGAAAGATCATCGAGAATCCCAGCGCGCCCCGGTGCACCGTTCCCTGCGATACGAACCGGTCGGCGATGCCGCGCTGATCGAGAATCTCGAGAGTGCGTGAGTGGAGGCCACCCGCCCGCATGCCGGCGACGTCCTGATTGGCGCGGCGCTCGGCGATCGCGACGTCGACCCCCGCCAACGCGAGCTCGCCCGCCAGCATCAGCCCCGTCGGACCGGCTCCGGCGATCACCACTTCATGCTCGATCATTGCCATGCTTCGGACCCGTCCGTCGACGACAACCCACGCATATCGCGCCTCCCGTTAGGTTCTGGTTCGGCCGGCGATTATGCGACTGGACACGGGGCTTGCCGCAAGCCCCCGGGGGCGATATATGTTGGTTGTGGCAGAGGAGTGGCGCGCGACGGTGCGTGGTTGACCTTCCTCCGCGATCTCTGCGTCCTCCGCGGTAAGGAAAGACGCTGCTCGTCCCACTGATCGCTGTTCGCTACGCTCCGGTCACGTCACGGAAATACGCTGGCAGGCCGATGACGAGCGGCGGAGCGCCCGGCTCGGGCTTCCACTCGAGCTGCTCGGCGAGGATCTCAGGGCGCTCGTCTTCGGGGCGCCACCGCTCGACGAGACGCGCGTCGACGTCGACGATCCAGTACTCGGGCACACGCTCCCGTTGATAGAGCCGGCGCTTGACGTGCCGATCGGCGCGCGCAGTGCTCGGCGACAGAATCTCGACCGCCAGCAGCAGCCTCCCGGTTTCCTCCCACGAGACGGGTTTGCGTCCTTCAATCCAAGGGACGACGAACACATCGGGCTGGACCATGACGTGCTTCGCGGAGAGGACATCCGCCGGCGCGAGGAGCACATCGCCGACAGCATGTGTCTTGACGTATCCCGACAAGAGCACGCCGAGGGCAAACGCCGCGCGCTGGTGCAACAAGGCCGGCGACGGCGTCACGAACAGCTCGCCGTCGATGACCTCGTAGCGGTTCCCATCGTCCGGGAGCGCTCGAACCATGTCAGCCGTCCAGATGGTCGTCGCGGGCATGGCCATATGATGCGTCCTCGGCGGTGGCGGTGGCAACTCGGCATCCGCAACGCTGCGACGGTGCACCACCATCGCCGTCATCGACTGGACGCACCGATCATCCCGTCACCGAACCCGCCACGTGTACTCAGCGCATGTACGGTGCGACGTTACTGGCGATCGTCTGAAACTCGGCGGCAGTCAACGGAAGCCTGAGGAAATCGGCCCACGCGTCGCGAGGAGCCAGATTGCCCCCGGTGGCAGCGTCGGATCCGTACACGACACGCTGAACACCGAGCTCCCGAATTCGCGTCGCGATCGTCTGGGCCACGGCGGGTGTCGCATTGCGGGCGACGGTCGTGACGTCGAACCATAGCTTCTCGGTGCGGCGGTCTCGACGCGCGATCGCATCGACGAACACGGACAGCGCAGAATCGGTCGTCGCATCGTATCCGCCATATCCGGCGAGATGCGCGATCTGCACCGGAATGTCGGGCGCGGCCGGCAGGATCGAGTCGAGGAAGATGCGCGCTTCCGTAAGGCCGTACGGAATGCCCTGCGAGCCCGACGCACGTATGTGAATCACGATCGGAATGCGCCGCTCGTTGGCCGCGCGAAACACCGCGCGCAGCCGCTCGCGGTGCGGCGCGTCGTGATAGTTCAGGCGGGCGTTGCCGATGTGCAGCTTGAGGCCGTTGCGAAGGTTGGGATTCGCGCCACACCGAGCGAGCTCATCGAGCGCATACGGCTTCAGCGGATTGAAGCTGCAGAACGCACGAAGTCGATCGGGATACTTGGCGACCTGTGCCGCCACCCAGTCGTTCTCGGCCTTCACCTTCTCGTACTCGTTCTCGACGTTCCGGCTCGGGTTGCCCCAGCTGTATCCGAGCGCGAGCACGAGCGCGCGGCGGATGCCCGCCGAGTCGAGAAGCGCAACGACCCTGTCGGCATCAATGGGGTCGACGTTGACCAGCGCCGCGAGCGGCGGACTGAAGAAGTGCTGATGGTGATCCACGATGGGCGCACGCAGCTGCTCGGGCTGCGCCGCAACCTGTGGCGAGGACTGGGCGCAGCCGAGGGCGATGGTCGCCACCAGCGACGGGAGTGCGATTCGATGCATGAAGGACTTCCTGTGTGGGGATCTACTGGACACCAGCGAACCTAATGGCCAGTTTGCACACCTGAACAGACACAGATTCATCCTTTGTCGACCTGCACAGATTGGACGATGACCGAACCCCCGTCCGTTGCCGATGCCCAGCTCGAGTCAGCGCAGGAGGCCTACGCCTATCGCCGCATTGCCGGCGAGGTCTCGGCCCGAATCGCCGACGGCACGCTCGAGCCCGGCGACCGGTTGCCGTCGGTGCGGCGCACCAGCGCGCAGTGGGGGGTGAGCATCCCGACCGTGCTTCAGGCGTATCGGCTCCTCGAGGCGCAGCGGGTGGTGGCCGCCCGGCCGAAGGCGGGCTTCTTCGTGCTCGCGCGACCCGCATCGCGCCGGGTCGCCGAGCCGCGCGCCGCTCGAGCAGCCGCCGTGGCGGCGCCCGTGGCGACACGGGACCTCATCGTCGATTTCCTGGAAGCGGTCGCCGATCCGCGCGCCGTTCCGCTCGGCACCGCGCTTCCCGATCCCGCCTTCCTCCCCACGGCGCGCCTGGCACGCGTGCTGGGGGCAGTCGTTAGGCGTGAGCCGATGCGAAGCGCCACGATCAGCACTCCATCGGGCGCCGAGGAGCTGCGATCGGAGATCGCGCGTCGGACGCTGGCGACGCGCGCGCCCGTCTCCCGCGACGACATCGTCATTACCAGTGGGTGCGCCGAGGCGATCGCGCTGGGGCTGCGGGCGCTGACGAGGGCTGGCGATGCCGTCGTCGTCGAATCTCCGGCGTATTTCGGCACGCTGCAGGCGATCGATGCGCTCGGCCTTCGTGCCCTGGAGGTGTCGACCGACCCGCGTGAGGGGATTCGGCTCGATGCACTCGAGTCGGCGCTCGGCTCCACCGCAGTGGCAGCCGTGGTGCTGACTTCGAACGTGCACAACCCACTCGGCTGCGTCATGCCTGACGAGCGAAAGCGCGAGTTGGCGGCGCTGCTCGACCGGTTCCGGGTTCCGACGATCGAGGACGACACCTACGCCGAGCTGTCCTTTTCGCCCGACCGGCCCGCGTCGCTGCGTGCATTCGTTCGGGCTGCCCCGGTCCTCTCGTGCGGAAGCTTCTCCAAGACGCTGGCGCCTGCCTATCGAGTGGGATGGATGATCCCTGGGCGCTACCGGGCCGACGTCATGCGTCTCAAGGCGGCGACCACAGTGGCGACGGCGTTGCCGCCGCAGCTCGCGATCGCCGAGTTCCTTCGGGTTGGCGGGTACGACCATCACCTGCGACAGCTCACATCGACGCTGCGTGGGAATCTCCAGCGGATGACGTCGGAGGTGGCGGTGCGATTTCCGCCGGGGACCCGGATCTCGTCCCCGGCCGGCGGTTTTCTTCTCTGGGTGGAGCTGCCGGAGTCGGTCGACGCGCTCGAGCTCTACCGCCGCTGCATGGCGCGTGAAGTGAGTCTCGCCCCAGGGCCCGTGTTCTCCGCGACCGGAGGGAACCGGAACTTCATTCGACTGAACGGCGGCCTGCTCTGGTCGCCGCAGATCGAGCAGGGGGTGGATGTGATCGCCGGCGAGGCGGCGCGCATGTGAACGGTGCAGCTGTTTGTTTTTACGCAGAGGACGCAGAGATCGCAGAGGAACGTCAACGGCTATCCGCGTCCTCTGCGTCCTCTGCGGTAAAAAGAGCTCACTCGACTTTGAGTGCCACGCGAATCATGCGGCCGCCCACTGGGTAAAGCATGAGCGCGTTTTGCATCGAGCCCGGGTCGAACAGCAGGAAGCCGAAGCCCGCTCCTCGCCTGTTGGCGAGGTTCTCGACGCGAATCGATCCCTCGAACGGCCCGCTGATGAGGCGGAGGCCGGCGTCGAATAGTTGAATGCCGAGCACCTGCGCCGTGTTGTCGTCGTCGAGCCAGCTCCTGGATGTGGTGCTGTGGGCCAAGGTCACCATGAAGCTCGGCCCTAACGGGACGGACAGGGCGGTCTGGGTGGAGACGCGCGGAATGTTCTTGAGCTGATTGCCCTGGTATGGTCCGCTTCGGAATCGCGCGCGTCCGAAGGTGAGAGCGTTACGCAGCTCGATGTCGCGCCACAGGTGGCCGAGGGTGAGGAGCTCGAGCGATTCGTGCCGGCTGCGCTTTATGTTGCCGTAGCGGAAGGTGGCGAGGTCGAAGTCGATCTCGTCCTCGAGGTCGCGCAAGAACGCCGAGAGCGAGATCTCGAGCGATGAGCGCGCGAACGGAAGGCGCTGATAGACGCCGACCTCGATCTCGCGCGCGTGCTGGGGCTGAAGAGACGGATTCGAGATCCCGATGAGGACGTCATCGCCCACCGGTGTCAGCCGGCCGTCGTACAGCTGATCGAGCGTCGGGGTCTTGAAGCTCGTCGATCCAACGAGGTAGAGGTTGCCGCCGGCGGCGTGCTCTTCTCGATAGGCATAGTTGATCCCCATGCGCCCGGACCATGCGCTGAAGGTCGCGTCTTCATCACGCCCGTTGACCATCGCCTCCGGAGTGACGCGATCGTAGCGGGCGCCGATGGAGGCACGGAGCCGACGGGCGAGCTCTTGCTGCCCCTCGGTATAGAAGGCGAGCGCCAGTCGGCTGCCCGAGGAGCTGCTCAGCTCATTGCCTGTCGATGGACTTCGGTACGAGCTCTCGTAGCGTGCGCGAGCGACCTCGACTCCGGTGATGAGCTTCGACGTCGTGCCCAACCCGTCTCGCTGAGCTCGAAACCAGAACCCCTGATCCGTCTCGTGGTGGAACTGCGTGTCGCCGAACGATGGCGAAAGCAGCAGCGTCCGCGTGCGTCCCTGTCGCGCACCGTGCACGCGCGCGGCGAAGCGAAGCATCTCGGAGCCGCTCAGTGCATGATCGAAGATTCCGGTGAGCTCCGCGGCATCGCGCGTTCGCTCGTCGGCCTCGAACAGGCTGTTCGCGCGATCGGGATCGGCGCTGAAGGCGACGTCGTCGAGAGGGCCCGGGTCGTCGTTTTCCAGGCGGTCGTACTCGAGCGCCAATCGTGTGCGCTGCGCGGGAAGCGTTTTCTCCACCGAGGTGGAAAGGGCGACGCGACGCGAAAAGCTGTGCGCGCGGGTGTTCCGTCCCTCGGCGGACGATGCGCTTCCGGCCACACCCCACGCGTCGCCCAGCTTCCGCGTGAGTTGAATGGCGGCGTCTCGGCCGTCGCGATTGGAGAGGCCGAGCTCGGCGCGGGAGCCGTTCGTCGTTGGCGCGCGGGTGATGACGTTGATGACGCCGCCCATTGCCGCGTCGCCGTAGAGAACGGAGCCCGATCCGCGGAACACCTCGATGCGCTCGATCGTCGCGACCGGGATGCTCGTCCACTCCGCGAGCGTCGTGCGCGCGGTGTTGACGGGAATGCCATCGATCAGGAGAAGAACGTATTCGTTCTCGCCGCCGCCGAAGAATCCGCGTACGCTGGCGACGGGAAGGGAACCGCTCCCATCGAGGCTCGTGAAGCGAAACCCCGGGATGAAGCGGAGCGCGTCGGGGAGCGTGCGTGCTTGCGAGCGGTCGAGATCGGCGCGGGTGATGACGCTGACCGCCGCGGTAGATGTACGCAGGTCAGTGCCGATACGGTGCGCGACGACGACGGTGGCGTCGAGTCGATGCGTCGCCGTGCTGGAGTCAGACTGCGCGAATGCCTGAGCACCGCACAGGTACAGCGCCACCAATAAGGCCCGAAGTCGATTCATAGAGTCAGCGAAGCTACGGCTGGGGCGCGCTGCGAGGTAGAGTAAACCTTTTTTTTACCGCAGAGGACGCAGAGCACGCAGAGGGAACTTCAACTGCGCGAGCTTTTCCAAAAGCATTTGCAGTTGACGTTCCTCCGCGCCCTCTGCGTCCTCTGCGGTAAAAAAAACCGAAGAACCGTTCACGCCCCACGGCGTCGAGCGTCCCCGCGGTCACGATCCCGAAGTCGCTCACGCATGGGAAGCCTCCCGGTGGTCATCGTAGATCCGTCTCCACCGTTCGAGGGGGAAGAATCGGATCAGCCTTTCCACCGCGCACCCGTGGACGTCGATATCGATGATGACGCACGCGCGACCGACGGCAACGGAGCGCCTACCGCATGAGCAGAGCGGTAATGAGGGAGCCCACGATCGCGCCGACGGCGGTACCCACGCCGATGAGCGTCGCGTACGCGCGCTGGCGAGGCGTGCGTACGTTGGTCTGCCGCTGCGGCTCCAGCCACACATCCTCCGCCCGACAGGTCGTAGTGGATCCCCAGCGAT
>JAICOJ010000145.1 GCA_025930755.1 Gemmatimonadaceae bacterium | reverse complement strand
CGCGAGGTGCCGGGCGATCGGATACTTCGCGTCGTGAAGAAGGATGGAGATGAAGTAGCGGAGCGGCTCAGGTTGGGGAGAGCATTGCTTGAGTGACGGAGAGCAAAGACGTCAGATGTCAGAATACAGAATTAAGACTTGCAACTCGCCGGAGGCAAGTCGAGGCTCCGCGCGGCCATTGCTGAAATCTGAATTCTGTATTCCGACATCTGACGTCTTTGCCTTCTATCCTCTGACGGAAGGCGTTTCGACGGTCTTCTCCTCGACTCTCGAGTCACTCGCCTCGAGTACCTGCACGACAATGGCGGTGATGTTGTCGAGCCCCCCGCGGCCGTTCGCCTCCGCGATCAGGGCGTCGACCATGCGCGCCGGGGACGCGCGCGAGGAGAGCAACTGCTGGATACGCCGATCGTCGACCATGCCGGTGAGACCATCGCTCGCCACGAGGAAGACATCGCCCGCGCGGACTTCGCCGGCATAGGTGTCGGGCTCCACTTCGCCGCTCGCGCCGACGCACCGCGTGATGACGTTGCTGTACGGGTGGTACCGCGCCTGCTCCGGGGTGAGGTAGCCGGCGTCGACCTGCTCCTGCACGTAGGAGTGGTCCTTCGTGATCTGACGCAGCGAGCCCTCGCGCAGCATGTACACACGCGAGTCGCCGACCTGCCCCACCAGGTACCGCGCGTTGGCGAGCAGCAGGACGGAGATCGTCGTTCCCATCCCCTGCTTGTCGATCTCCGCGATCGTGCGTTGATAGATCGCCGAGTTGGCCTGCTTCACCGCTCGCGCCACCGCCTGCGCGACGCCGTCGCCCCGGAGGTCGTGAACGATTCGCAGCTCGCGCGCCACGATCTCCACCGCCATCTCGCTGGCGACTTCACCGGCCGCATGTCCGCCCATCCCGTCGGCGACGACGAACAGCCCGCGCGCGGGATTCGCATCCGCGAAGAAGCTGTCCTCATTCCCCGACCGGATCATGCCGGTGTCGGACCGCGCGGCGACGGTAAGCTGCACTAGCGTGTCTGCTCGTAGATGAAGAAAGCGCCGAGGGCGAGAAGCATGATGACGGCGAGCCACAGCCACAGGGGAAAGCCGCGTCCCTTGGCGGGGGCGTCAGGATCCTCCGCGCCCGGCGCGACGACGGGAGCGGACGGCTTGGTGGGCTGAGCGGGTGCCGCCTGCGCAGGACGAGGTCCACGCGGCATCGAGAAGGCGCGCGTGCCCTTCACGTCGTCCGGCGCGGCCTCGCCCTCGTCGCCCCGGAACGCCACCTTCACGCCGCCAAAGCGAAGATCCGGTGCCCCCTCGAGCCTGTACTCAGTCTCCACCCGTCGACCGCCCACGTACGTGCCATTCGTGGACCCCATGTCCACTACGTACCAGCCCGCCTCGCGTTTCTGCAGCTTCGCGTGAGCGTCGGATACCGATTCGTCGGGGAGCACGATGTCGTTGTGGGCGCCGCGTCCCACGTGCGCCAGCGGGGTCCGCACCTCGAACCGCTGCCCCTTCAGCACCCCCGTCGACAGGACTTCCAGCGTGGCGAGCACCGGTCGCCCGGACGCCGGCGGCGTCGTGATGCTTCGGGGCGCTATGATCGGGGTCGGCGCACCAGCTCCGCTCGCCGGGGCCGTCGCGGGTGGAGCGGGCGTCGCCTCGCGCGCCGCCGATCGAGCCGAGGCGGCCTCGCGGGCTGCCTGCGCCGCGGCCGCCGGTTCTGTCGGCGTCGGCGTGACGTCGGGCGGGGTCGCGTCGACCACGAGGTCCGCATAAAAGCGGAAGTCCTCGTTCCCCACACGAACGATGTCGCCACGACCCAGCGTCTGGGTGACGGACACGCGCTCACCGTTCACGAACACTCCGTTGGTGCTTGTGTCCTTGAGAACGTACCCCTCGTTCGAGGGCGAGATCTCCGCGTGCCTGCGTGAGACCTCTGACGTCGGCACGACGACATCGCAGGATGCATCGCGACCGATCACGAGCCCCTCGGCGGGAACGGCGTATTCGCGCCCATCCACGAGGGAGACGAGCCGGCCACCCGACGCCTGAGTGCGGCGGGCCGCGCGCGGCGCGCCGCCCGGCCGTTGGGGAAGATTGGCAGACGAAATGTATTGCGTGCTGCCAGCCATCCGGTCATCGCCGAAGAAGAGCTCGGCCTCACCGACTTCGATCTTGTCACCATGGATCAGCGGCGTCGGCTCGGCGCCCAACTGCACGCCGTTGACGCGGACGGTCGAGTCGCCGGCGCGTCGGACGCTGGATTGAAGGTCGGGTCCTACTCGAAGAATGGCCGTGGCTTCTCCTGCCCCTGTCACCTTCACACCGGCCCCTTGGCCGGAGCCAATCGTGACTTCCCCGATCTCGAGCGTAATGCGTTGTCCGTCGAGTTGGAGATAGGGCATGGCGTGGAGGTCGGCGCTGAAACGCGCGGGCAAGCGGGGTGCGAGACGCAGCGCATCCCTCGCGTGCGCTTCATCGAGGAAGCTACGTGGGCCCCGGGGCCGCTGGCAAGCACGCTAGACCGCGCGCGCGGTCTCGCGCTCGCCAGACGCCATCCCGGCCTGCAGCCGAAAGAGTCGCTCGTATAACCCGCCCCGGGCCAGAAGCTCGCGGTGGGTCCCGCGCTCGCGAATCATCCCGTGATGCAGCACGAGGATCTGATCGGCCCCCAGTACGGTGCTGAGGCGGTGTGCAACGGCGATCGTCGTCCGCCCAGCCATGAGCACCGCGAGACCGCGCTGAATTTCCGCCTCGATCTCGCTATCCACCGCGCTCGTCGCCTCGTCGAGAAGCAGGAGCGCCGGATCGGCCGCGATGGCCCGTGCAAACGACAGGAGCTGCCGCTCGCCGACACTCACGGAAGCGCCCCGCTCCCCGAGCTCGTGCGCGTAGCCGTCCGGAAGCCGCCGAATGACACGATCAGCTCCGACCTGCGCGGCAGCGGCAGCCACGGCGTCGTCGCTGAGGGGTGCCGACAATCGAATGTTGCTGGCAATGTCGCCGGCGAAGAGAAAGATGTCCTGCTGGACGTAGCCGATCAGCGCGCGGAGCGTGTCGAGCGACAGGTCGCGAATGTCACGCGGGGGTCCGTCATCGACGGCGATCGTTATGCGTCCGCGCTGCGGATCGTAGAAGCGCAGGAGCAGCGAGACGATCGTGGTCTTGCCTGCCCCGGTGTGGCCGACGAGGGCGACCGTCTCCCCCGGGCGGGCCCGGAAGCTCACGCCCTTGAGGACCCACTCGGGCTCGGCGTAGGCGAACCACACGTCGTGGAACTCCACCGTGACTGCGGAGGAGGAAGAACGAGGAACGAGGAGCGCGGAAGCACCCCGTCCCGCGTCTTCCTTGTTCCTCGGTCCTCGTTCCTTCACGGAGGGTTCCGTATCCAACAGCTGAAAGATCCGTTCGGAGGACGCCATCGCTCCCTGCAGGATGTTGTATTTCTCCGAGAGGTCCTGCAGAGGCTGGAAGAATCGGCGCACGAACTGGAGGAACGCCGCCACCGTCCCGACGGTGAGCGTGTTCGCGGCGACGCGATCGGCACCGGCGACGATGAGGCTCGCGAGCGCGACCGACGTCAGCACTTCGATGGCGGGAAAGTAGAGCGCATAGATCCTGATCGAGCGCAAGTGCGCATCGAGATGCGAGCGATTCCACTCGTCGAATCGCCGAGCCTCGTCGGCTTCGCGTCCGAACAGCTGCACGACGCGCATGCCGGTGAGGCGCTCTTGAAGGAACGCATTGATGCGCGCGAGTCGCGTGCGGATGTCGCGATACACCTCGCGCACGTGCGTTCTGAAGATGTGCGAGGTGAGGAGCACGAAGGGAATGACGGCGAAGGCGGCGAGGGCCAGGCGCCAGTCGATGACCAGCATCACGACGCTGATCACGGCGAGCGTGAACAGGTCGCCGACGCCGGCGACGACGCCGGCCGTGAACAGCTCGTTCAGCGCCTCGACATCCGAGGTGACCCGCGTGATGAGGCGACCGACGGGCGTCCGATCGAAGAAGGGAATCGAGAGCCGCTGCAGATGCGTGAAGATCTGCATCCGCAGGTCTCGCATCACCCGCTGACCGAGCAGGCTGGTGAGAATCGTGCCGGCGTACTCGAGCGTGAACTGGATCACCAGGGTCGCGGCGAGCAGCACGGCGAGCTGCATCACCAACCCGCGGTCGCCCGCGGGGAGTGCGACGTCGATCACCTCGCGTGTGAAGAGCGGGCCGGCGAGCGCGAGCACCGCCTCGGCGAGGAGGATGGCGATGGCGCCGGCGAGCAGTCCGCGGTATGGCTCGAGATAGACGAGAAGGCGCCTCATCAGGCGCCCGTCGTACGCTTTTCCGAGGACGTCTTCTTCGTGAAATTCAGCGCCGGACATGCATTGGGATCCTATCGATCCGCATCCGGTGGGTCAACGCGAGGCTAGCACATGGTACGCGGGTTGCGTACCGCCCGGGCAGTACGACGCACTGGCTGTTGCCTTCACCAGGCGCGGCTCGGACTCTATGGGCCGGCACCTTCACCCTCGGAGGGAAGCATGAGTATTGTCGCATGGATCGTGCTTGGTCTCATCGCAGGCGCGATCGCGAAAGCTCTCATGCCGGGCAACGATCCCGGTGGCTTCATCGTGACGATCCTGATCGGTATCGTGGGCGCCTTCCTCGGCGGATTCCTGGGGAATCTGATCGCCGATCGCGGGCTCAGCGGTTTCTCGGTATGGAGCATCGTGCTCGCGATCATTGGCGCGATGCTGTTGCTCTGGATCTATCGGATGGCGACGCGCCGACGGGCGCCGTAGTCCAACCAACGATTGCGGATTGCGGACTGCGGATGATGCCGTAAATCACTCCGCGGTCCGCAATCCGCATTTTGCTCGTCCCGCACCCTGCATCCACGCCGCGCGTGGCTCTCTGGCTCTACTGGATCCTGCTCGGTCTCCTCGCCGGAGGGCTCGCGAAGTTCCTCATCCCGGGCCGCGATCCTGCCGGCTGCCTCATCACCATCGCGCTCGGGATCGCCGGCGCTTTCATTGGCGGTTGGCTCGGCACCTTTTTCGGCTGGGGCCGCATCACGCAGGGCACGCTCAATCTCCGCTCCATCGGCATCGCGACGGTGGGAGCCGCGGTGCTGCTCGTGGTCGGTCGGCTGGTCTTCAAGAGGCGGTCGAGGTAATCGGGGGTCCTCAGGGTCCTCGGGGTCCTCGGGCTGAAAGCATTTCTCCGCAAGCACCTTGAGCACCCCGAGCGGCCTGAGCACCTTTCACTACATGAAGTCCCACATCCGTATTCGAGGAGCACGACAGAACAACCTCAAGGGATTCGATCTCGACATTCCGCGGCGGACGTTCACGGTGGTCACCGGGCCTTCCGGGTCGGGAAAGTCGTCGCTCGCGTTCGATACGATCTATGCCGAAGGGCAGCGCCGCTACGTGGAATCGCTGTCCGCCTATGCGCGCCAGTTCCTCGAGCGCATGGAGAAGCCCGATGTCGACTGGATCGACGGCCTCTCTCCCGCCGTCGCGATCGAGCAGAAGAACCCCACCAAGACGTCGCGGTCCACCGTCGGCACCGCGACGGAAACGTACGACTATCTGCGGCTGTTGTGGGCACGGGTGGGCCACACCTTCTGTCCGGTATGCGACCGGGAGATGAAGCCGGACACGGCGCAGTCGGCGGTCGACGAGATCATGCGCTTGCCGGAGGGCACGCGCTTTTTTGTTGCCTTCCCGCTTCGCCTCTCGCGCGAGGTCACGCACGAGCTCGTCGTCGAGAACCTGCGCGCGCAGGGCTTTCTTCGCGTATCGGTGGAGGGCGAGATCCTGAATCTCGAGGACCTCGGAGGGCGAGGCATCAATCTGACGAGAGTCCGCGAGCTGTTGGTGGTGGTGGACCGCCTCACGGCGTCGCCGGATGCGGTGCGGCGTCTGTCCGATGCCGTCGACACCTGCTTTCGCGAGGGCGATGGGGAGTGCGTCGTTGTTCCGTCGTCGCCCGGCGTCCCACCGAAGCGATTCTCCGACCGCTTCGAGTGCGCGTACGACGGAACGCGCGCGCCAACGCCAACGCCGCAGCTTTTCTCGTTCAACAGCCCCCGCGGCGCCTGCCCCACCTGCAACGGATTCGGCGCGACGCTCGAGTACGACGAGGCGTTGATCGTGCCGTACGCCGACCGGTCGCTGCGGGACGGGGCGATTCACCCCTGGACGATGCCGCGTTACGAGAACAAGCGGCGTGCGCTGGCCGAATTCGCGAAGCGGATGCGAATCCCCCTGGAAGTCCCCTGGCGGGAGCTGAGAGCCGACCAGCGCGAAGAGCTTCTGCACGGCAAGGCACGGGGATACAAGGGGATCTTTCCCTTCCTGCGCGATCTCGAGGAGAAGCGGTACAAGCAGTACATCCGCGTCTTTCTTCGCCAGTACCAGTCCGCGCGCGAGTGTTCGTCGTGTCACGGTGCCAAGCTGCAGCCGGAGGCGCTTCGCGTCCGCATCGCGGGCCGCTCGATTGCCGAGGTCGCCGAGCTTCCGGTCGAGCGTCTGTTGCCGTGGCTCGAGACGGTGGCGTTGGCCCCCTTCGAGCGCGAGGTCGCGGAGAACGTCCTCAACGAGGCGCTGTGCCGGGTGCGCTTCCTGGATGAGGTCGGCGTCGGGTACCTGAGCCTGCATCGCGCGACGCGAACGCTCTCGGGCGGCGAGGCCCAGCGCATCGGCCTGGCGAACTCGTTAGGGTCGCACCTCGTCGACACGCTCTACGTGCTCGACGAGCCCTCGATCGGCCTCCACCCGCGCGACCTCGATCGGCTGCTGCGGCTGCTCGAGCGGCTGCGCGACGAGGGCAATACGGTGCTGGTCGTGGAGCACGATCTCGAGGCCATCCGTCGGGCCGACTGGATGGTCGAGCTCGGCCCCGGCAGCGGGGAGAACGGCGGGCAGATCGTATTCGCGGGGCCGATGGCGCGCGCGCACGAGTCGCCACTCACCGGCGCCTACCTGGCGGGGACGAAGACGATTCCGCTTCCCGAGGAGCGCCGTCGCGTCGGCCCGCGCTGGATCACCCTGACCGGGGCGCGCGAGCACAATCTCACCGGCGTCGACGTCCGCGTGCCGTTAGGCGCCATGACGGTCGTGACCGGGGTGTCGGGCTCGGGCAAGAGCACGCTCGTGCACGACGTCCTCTATCGGGCCCTCGAGCAGCGCATCCACGGCGAGCACACCGCCAAACAGCACCTCGGCGAGACGGTCGGCGCCTTCGATGCCATCACCGGATGGGAGTCGCTCGAGGACATCGTGCTCGTCGATCAGTCGCCCATCGGCCGCTCGCCGCGGTCCAACCCGGTCACGTACGTGAAGGCGTTCGATGAGATCCGCCGCATCTTCGCCGACGCGCCGCTCGCGCGCCAGCGTGGCTACACGGCGGGCACGTTCAGCTTCAACGTCGCGGGCGGGCGGTGTGAGCGCTGTGAGGGCGCTGGTCATCTCGAGATCGAAATGGTCTTCATGGCCGACGTCTACGTGCCATGCGACGAATGCGGTGGCAAGCGGTTCAAGCCCGACGTGCTCGAGGTTCGCGTGGGCGGCCGCACGATTCACGATGTCCTCGGACTCACGATCGACCAGGGCATTCGGGCGTTCCCGCGCGAGGAGAGGCTGGGGCAGGCACTCTGGCAGCTTCAGCAGGTCGGTCTCGGGTATTTGCGACTGGGGCAACCGGCGCCGACGCTCTCGGGCGGCGAGGCGCAGCGCATCAAGATCGCGCGCGAGCTCGCGCTCGCCGGCCGAGGCAGCACCCGCAAGATGTATGTGATGGACGAGCCGACGACGGGCCTGCACCTGGAGGACATTCGGCGGCTGGCGCGGGTGTTCGAGCGCCTGCTCGATCATGGGCATACGCTCGTCATCATCGAGCACAACCTCGACGTCATCAAGCTGGCGGACTGGATCATCGATCTCGGTCCCGACGGCGGCGATCGCGGCGGACGGGTGGTCGCGATGGGGAGCCCGGAGGAGATCATTCGCGTCGCGGAGTCGCATACGGGGCGCTGGCTCGCTCCGCTGCTCGGCACGATGGCGACACGGGTCGGCGCCCGCGGCGAGAAATACGCGGCTCGGGAGGAGCGACGGCCCGCGTAAGGCGCGCCGTTTCGGTTGACTTGCCTCTCGTGCGGGCCTAATTTTCGTGTTCCCACTTCATTCCCGGGTAGCTCAGCCGGTCAGAGCATCTGACTGTTAATCAGAGGGTCGTGGGTTCGAGTCCCACCCCGGGAGCTGTCCCAGCCACACGTGGTCGTCGAGAAGGCCCGCCCCGCAGGCGGGCCTTTTTTTCAGGTCCAATGCGCATGCCTAACGCGCCGGCACCCGCGTCGAGCCTGTCTCCCGCGCGGCGAGGGAGTGGTGAGTCTCCCGCACTACGCCGCGTTGGGAAGCGGACGGACTCTGGTACGGCGGCGTACGCAACGAATCTCGTAAGACATTGCCAGTCCACAACTTGTCACACCTGTTGGAGCTGTTACATATCGCATTGGCTCTCACATCGGAGGCGCCCATGGGCGTGTATTTCGATCCGCACGTCTACCCATGGGTGCGCACGGAATAGCCGTCCGGGAGGCGGCACGGTTCGCAACTCCCTCGACTCAGGCCTTCGCAAACCGCGCACTACGCGTGGGTACGGGCGCCGCGGCGCTGATTATGCAAAAGGCGGCGAGCATGATTTTCCTGCCTG
>JAICOJ010000142.1 GCA_025930755.1 Gemmatimonadaceae bacterium | reverse complement strand
GGTGTGAAGTGCGCGTGCGGCGGACAGGCCGGACGGTCCGGCGCCTACGATCAGCCAGCGGTCGGGGTTGCTCAGAAAGAAGGGTCCTCGGGGTCCTCAGGGTCCTCAGGGTCCTCAGAACCCGTGGCTAAGGCTGCTTCCGACGCGCGAGCGTCTGACGATACAGGTCGGCACTGCTCTCATCGAACAGACAGGCGGTAATGTCATCGAACTCGTGCTCGTGCGTCCGCATCGACGCGAGTGCAATCTCGGCGGCGCGCGCCTTGGGAAATCCGTAGACGCCGGTCGAGATCGCCGGGAACGCAATCGTGCGAATGGAGCCTTCCTCCCGCGCGAGCTTGAACGATGTGTCGTACGCGCTCGTCAGCAGCTCCGCCTCACGATGGTCTCCACCGCGCCAGATCGGACCGACGGCGTGAATCACGAAACGCGCCGGCAGTCGATAGCCCTTGGTGATCACGGCGCTTCCGGTGGGGCATCCCGGGTAGCGACGCAACTCCGCCGCGAGCTCGGGGCCGGCGGCCGCGTGAATGGCGCCGTCCACGCCGCCTCCGCCGGCGAGCGCGCTATTCGCGGCGTTGACGATGGCGTCGACGGGCAGGGTGGTGATGTCGGCGTGGAGGATGGTGATCAAAGGGTGCTCAGGGTCCTCGGGGTCCTCAAGGTCCTCGGGGTTCTCAGGCGCGGCAACCGGCAGCGATCCGCCGCGTTTCGATGACACAGGGGCCACAGCCTTGATGTACTGTACGCGGTGCATTCTAACCGCCAGGGCAAATCGACGCGTCCCGCTGCGCGTACTTATCGCGAGCTCGTTGCGTGGCAGGTCAGCATGGACCTCGTGGCCGAGTCGTATCGCTCGGCAGCCCAATTGCCGGCGCTGAGCGGTGTGGAATTGAAACGCAACTACGTCGCGCCGCGCTCTCGATTCCGCTGAATATTGCCGAAGGATTTGCTCGAAGAAATCGGCGGGACTTCGCGCGCTTTCTCCTGATTGCCGAAGGGTCGCTGCGCGAGGTGCAAACTCTCCTCGAGGCGATGGTCTTGCCTCGGTACGTCGCGACGAGCGACGTGGAAGCGGCGACGAACACCGCCAATCGTGTAGGCTTCCTTCTGCATCGCCTCAGACGCTCGCTCCGAGACGCACCCTGAGGACCCTGAGGACCCTGAGGACCCTGAGGACCCCGAGGACCCTGAGGACCCTCGGATTCACTCGCCCCGGAACATCGAGGCGACTCCCGTCAGCTTCTCCGGCGGGCCGAGGAGCAGCACGGCATCGCCCTCCTCCAGTCTATCGTCGCCAGTAGGCGTCGAGCGCATGGTCGTGTCGCGTCGTTGAATCGCGACGACGGAGACGCTCTGCTCGCGAAGCCCACAGTCGGCGAGCGTCATCCCCGCGATCGTGCAATTGCGTTCCACACGATACACCTCGAGCGAGAGGTCGGCCAGAAAGCGGTCGAACCCCGCGGCGGGAGAGTGCGTGTCGGACATCGTGCGGAGCATCTCGTACGAATCGCTGCGCACCTCGCGAATGAGTCGCTCGATCACATCGCGCGGCACGAGATAGCGTCGCAAGACCCGTGAGGAGATCTCGATCGAGGTCTCGAACTCCTCGGGGACGACCTCGTCCGTGCCGACGGCGCGGAGCGCTGCGACCTCCTGCACATAACGACTGCGAACGACGATGTGGAGCTCGCGATTGAGACGCCGGGCGAGATCGACGGCGCTCCGGGTGGCGCCCGCGTCGGAGATGGCGAGCACCAATACCCGGGCACGGTCGATCCGGGCCAGCTTCAGGATCTCCGGCCGCGTCGCGTCGCCGTACATGATGGGCCGTCCTCGCTTGCGCTCGGTGCGCACGGCGTCGGGATTCATCTCCAGCACGATGAAGGGAATGCCGACCCGGCCCAGCATGCGAGCGAGGTTCCGTCCATTCACGCCGTAGCCGACGATGATCACGTGATCGTCGAGCGGCGGTAGCTCCCCGCGGACGGTGACGGTGACCGCGCGGCCTCGCACGTATGTCCCCGGGAGCCATCGCTCGATGCGCGCCGAGACGCGGGGTGCGAGCTTGGCGAGCAGCGGAGTGAGCATCATCGATCCGACGGCGACCGCGATGAAGCCCTGGGTGAGCTGCCCGTCGAGCAGGCCGGCCTGCGTCCCGATCTTCGACAGCACGAAGGAGAACTCGCCGATCTGCGACGTGAGCACGCCCGTCATGAGCGCGATGCGCAGCGGATGCCCGAGCAGCATCACGAGCCCGGAGGTGACGACGGTCTTGACCAGCACGACCGCGAGCAGCGCGCCGATGATGAGCGCCGGGTGCTCGAGCACGATGCGGATGTTGAAGAGCATCCCGATCGACACGAAGAACAGCGAGTTGAATACCTCCCGCAGCGGGAGCACTTCGCCGAGTGCCTGATGGCTGTACTCCGACTCCGAGAGGATCAACCCGGCGATGAACGCGCCGAGGGCCATCGACAGCCCAACTTGCGCGGAGGCGACGGCCATGCCGATGCAGATGAGCACGATCGTGAGGAGGAACACCTCACGTTTTCGCGTGTCGACGACGATGTGGAGGAGCCAGGGCACGACCCAGCGTGCGGCGACCACAGCGAGCGCGATGAACAGTCCCGCCTTGCCGATCACGAGGAGCAGGTCGGACACGTCGCCCCCGGCACCGCCAAGGAATGGGGTCACGAGGACCATGGGAACGACGATGAGATCCTGGAAGATCAGGATCCCGATCGCGGCCCGGCCGTGTGGCGCGTCCAGCTCGTTATGGTCGGCAAGCATCCGGATGACGATTGCCGTGCTGCTGAGGGCGACGAGCATTCCCAGAAAGACGGCGACCGGGAGCCGGACGCCGAAGCCCATGGCGGCCGCCGTCGTGGCGCCCAGCGTGAGCGAGACCTGGAGCGCTCCGCCCGTGAGGAGGAAGGTGCGAACGCGGGACAACTCCTCGACCGAGAACTCGATCCCGACGGTGAACAGGAGCAGGATGACGCCGATTTCCGCCATCGCTTCGACGTGCTCCACGCCATCGACGAGGCCAAATCCGAACGGGCCGCAGAGGAGGCCGGTGACGAGGAAGCCGACGATGGGCGGCAGGCGCGCCCGGTGAAACGCGACCACGACGAGAACGCCGAGGCCGAAAATGAGGAGGAGGTCCTGGAGGAAGTGGGCTTCGGTCACATGAGGCAGAGGCGGGAGCGAAAAAAAACCCCCGGGATGTAGTGAATCCCGGGGGCTTCTGCCAGCCTAACGGTGATCAGGCGTGCCCTACTGACACGTCACCGTCCCGCCCCGCGCCAGGGCCTCGTCCTCGGGGATCGGGAAGGCCGCGTGCACCACGTGCGTTGCACCATCCCGCGGAAGCGTTCCAAGCCGGTTGAACCGCCGCGCATCGACCCAGTGGGCGGTGCTCTCCCAGAGGAGCGAGTACCGCTTCTGGCGCAGCAGCTCGTCGATGAATTGAGCATCGGTGCTCGCGATCGTCACCGTGCTCGGTCCGAGTCCGCCGGCGGCCTGGCGGATGAAGTTGATGTCGCTGACGGCTCCGGGCTTGTCGCCACCGAACCATCTCGCTTCCGCGCGGAGCAGGATCAGCTCCTCGTTCTGGATGATCGGGACGGGGGCCGTGGGCCCGTCATATACCGTGAAGACGTGCTCGGAGACGACGTTCGGCTCGCTCGGCCATGTGCGTACTCGGCTCGTCGCGATCTTCTCCGTGCGGCGCCGATCGCCAGCTTCCGCCTGCGTGACGACCGACCGGTGCACGCGGAAGTTCGTCGACGCCGTATCCTGATAGAGCGGGTTCTGAATGTCGCCCGCTCCGAGGCTGAACGCGAAATACGCACCCAGATCGAGCGACGCGGTCGTCGAGATGAATGACTGGCCCAGCGCGGTGAGCGCGGATGCGTATTGGCCGCGATAGTTCTCTACCTTCGCCTTCAGCGCACGGTTGACGCGAGCGAAGGTCGCGGGAGTGCTGAAGCTCTCGAGTCCTTCGATGGGCGTGTCGACGAAGGGAAATGCGGAACCGCCAGCCTGAAGCTCCGCGTACGCGCTGTCGAGCACAGCCGCGATGCGAGTGAGCGCCGCCGGCCCGCAAATGATCGGCGCGAGGTCATCCACCGTCCGGCCGGCATCGGACGCGATGCCGAGAGCGCCACGGGATTCCGCGAGGTAGAGCAGGTCCAGACCCTTGATCGTCCTCGCGAAGCCCTTCGTCGCGGCCTTCTCTTCCGCGCTGAATTCCGCCGACGTCTCGACCGACTCGATGAGAATGTTTGCCGCCTTGATGTTGCGATACCGCAGCAGCCAATGGTTTGCGCCGAAGTCCGCGTCGTCGAGATTGGGCCCCAGCAGCTGATCCACCCAGCGGGGGTCCGCCGGGTCGAGGTTGTAGGCATCGCGGCCGATGATTTCCGCGTCCCGGATCATCGGTCCGACGTCCGCGCGCGATCCGAAGAGCAGCCCGTACGCCATCGCTTGTACCTGCGCGGGCGTCGGGTTGACGACGAAGTCGTCAATGATCGGATCGTTGAGGTTCGGGACGGTCGTGTCCTGACAGGCGGTCGTCACCGAAACACCCAGCATCAGCACGAGCAGGGAACGGCGCATCACGCGTCTTGCTCCTGTCGCGAGGGTGGCGTGGTCAATGTGTGTGTTCATGGTCAGAAGTCCACGCCGAGGCTGAAGAAAAAGCTGCGGCTCGGCGGATAGGGGGCGACGTCGATGTTTCGCGCAATCGCCTGATTGCCGAAGTTCGAGACTTCCGGATCGAGGCCGCGGTAGTCGGTCCAGGTGTACAGGTTGCGACCGCTGAGCTCGACGCGGGCGCCCTGTGCCTGCCCGCGGAACAGCGTGCCGACGAGGTTCTCGGGCAGGGTGTAGCTCAGCGTGACCTCCCGCAGCTTCACGAACGACCCATCCTGGATGAACGGTCTCGTGAGCCCGCGCACCGCCCAGTCCGTGATGCGCCGGGCGCCCTCCTGATAGTCTTCGCTATTGCTCCCCGCGTCGTAGAGCAGCTCGGTGAGGTTGATGATGTCGCCACCCTTCCTCCAGTCGAGGAGACCGAAGACCCGGAACGCGCCCACGGTGAGCTCGTTCGAGAAGCCCATCTGGAAGTCAGGCATCACATCACCCAACTGCCGGGTGACCAGCTCTCCACCAAGCGTGTCGTTGCCGACGATCTGCGTGGCGGACTTGCCCTCTTCGATCTGCATCGCCCCGAGCGAGGTGCCGAACCCACCCGTCTGGAACGTCGGCACCGGAAGCTCGGTGATCTCGCTGCGATTGCGCGAGAACGTCGCGCGGGAGATCCACGTGAGGTTGTTGCTTTGGAGCGGTGTAACGGCGAGCTCGGCCTCGACGCCGCGATTGCGCAACTGTCCACCGTTGAAGAGCTGGGTCTGGAATCCGCTCGACGGTGCCGCGGTGCGCTCGAGGATCAGGTCATCGATGGTCTTCTGGTACACCGTGACGGTGAGTGAGGAACGCCCACCCCAGAGCGTTGCGTCGAACCCGCCTTCGATCTCCGTCTGCCGCTCCGGCTGAATGTCCGGGTCGCCGGCGACGAGATTCGTCTGCAAGGCGTTGCGGGCATCGTACGCGCCGGACAGGTAGCTCGTGAACTTCATGCCGTAGACCGGCTGATTCCCCGACTGCCCCCACGCCGCGCGCAGCTTGAGCTCGTTCAGCAGCGCGCCGAGGTCCAGAAGACGGAACGAGGCGGATGCCTTCGGGAAGAAGAAGAACTTCTCATCATCCCCGTTGTTGCTGTTCCGCTCGCCGCGGCCCCCGACGGTCAAGAGGAGCCTTTCGTCGAGCGCGAGAACCTCTTCCTGGCCGAAGAACGCGAAGTCCTTCGTGAGCTTCTGGTCCTCGAAGACGTCGGCGCTGGAGCCGCGGTCGATGTTGCCCTGACCCGAGAGCACGTCGCGCACGGTGACGATGCCGGCAGACTGGTAGACCCGACTCTGCTGCACGCCGGCGGAGGTCGTCGTGGAGAAGGCGCGTGACGACGGGAAGAACTGGTGCACCGCGGTCAGGGCGAAGTTCGAATTGACGTTGGTTGCGTTGCCGCGCACGATCGTGCCCGGCAGACCGTCCTGGGGCTCGAACTGGAGCTCGCGCGGGGACACGATGTCGTTCTTCTGGCTGAACTGATCGGCGCCGCCAATCCCGCTGATCGTCAGGCTCTGGCGCTCGTTCGCGATCACCGACCACCGCATGTTCGCCGAGCCGATGAACCGATAGACGTTTTCTTCGTTGGTGAGCTTGTCGCGCGTCTCGAACGGATTGCTCCGCTCGAACTGGTTGTCCGGATAAATGCCGTTCTCCGGCTTGAGGTCGGCGAAGCTCGGCGTAAATGGGAGCACCATGTAGAAGCTGGTGCCGCTGTTGTCGTTGTTGCTGAGGGCGCGCTGCGTCAGGGCGTGCACGAGATTCGTCGTGACATCGAGCGTGATGCGGTTGCCGATGCCTTGCGTCAGATTGGCTCGCAGCGACCGTTTGGTGTAGCCCGTTCCGTTCAGGATCCCGGCGTCTCGCTTGAGCAGGCCGGAGACGAAGAAGCTCGTCTGCCCCGAACCTCCGCGCGCGCTGACGATGGTCTCGTAGGACGGATCGTTCGCTCCGTAGAGCTCCTCCTCGATGTCCATCTTCCCGTTGTTGAACTGCCGGGTAATCTCGGCGTTGCGGGCCTGACCGGCAGGCGTGCTCGAGGTGTCACCGAACGCGTCCAGCGCATCCGCGAGCGTCCAGTCGCGGGAGCCCATCTTGTTCGACAGATCGAACACGCCGACACGCTGCAGAACGCTGAACTGGGTGCGGCCGCTCGTGCCACGCTTGGTCGTGATGATGATGACGCCGTTCGCCGCCTTCGCCCCGTAGAGCGCCGACGCCGAGGCTCCCTTCAGCACCTCGATGCGCTCGATGTCGTTGGGGTTGATGTCGGCGACACGGTTGACGGGATTGTCCTGGCTCGATGCATTGCCGCCGGCCGCGGCCGCGGTGATGGCGTTGGCACCGGAGGAAATCGCGTCATTCGAGATGACCACGCCATCCACGACGTACAACGGGTCGATCGACGCCTTGATGGTGGTGATCCCGCGCAGCTGCACCTGGATGCCGCCACCGGGCGCGCCGGAGTTCGACGAGATGGTCGCGCCGGCGATCTTTCCTTGCAAGGCATTGTCGACCGTCGGGGCTGGTGCACGAGTCAGGTCCTCCGTGCTGACCGTTGCAACGTCGTTCGCCAGATTCTGGCGAGCGACGGAGGTGGCCTCACCGGTGATGACCTGCTCCTCCAGCTGCAGCACGTCGCGCTCGAGCGTGACGTTCACCTCGTTGCGGTCGGGCGTGACGGCGACGACGTTGCCCTTGTAGCCAAGGCGTCGGAATCGCAGAGACAACGCCCCGGCCGGCGCATTGAGCGCATACTCCCCGCGCTCGTTCGTGTGCGTGCCAAGCGGCGTACCCACGACCTGCACGCTCGCTCCGAGCAGTGGCTCGCCGCCTTCGGCCGTCACCCGACCGGTGATGCGGCGTTGGGCGTCGGCCACAGATGGGAGCAGCATGAGGAGCGCTGTTGCAACGGCGCACAAAGTAGTTTTTCGCACGTGACCTCCCGCGAAAGGGTGGGGACCCGCGGCGACTTGTCCGACGCGGGCTGGATGCGGGTTGATTGTGTGGCTTATATGCGACGGTGGGGAACAACTGTCAACATCAGGTACGGTGCGGACGATCGTTGATTGAGAGGTGTTGTCGTGTAGGGAAATTGCAAGGGCGCCAGACGTTTCGCGTCAGTCAGCCCTCCGGTTGTCTCTTTTCCTGCATCGCGGGATGGTGTAATGCGCATCTTCACGATAGGCAGTCTCGCACTCTCTCTGACCGTCTCGGCGTTGCCCGCGCAGGACGCCCCGGTGGCGCCGGGGCGCGCGCGGGCCAGGAGCCTGGGTGTCGCGCCCGGCGTCTTCGCCACGGGCACCGCGAACGCGATTACCGATGTTGCGGGAGTTCGCGTCGGCCACGCGACCCTCATCGTCGGCGATTCGGTGCGCACGGGAATTACCGCGATCCTGCCTCACGAGGGGAACGCCTTTCTCGACCGTGTGCCGGCGGCGATGTATGTCGGCAACGGCTTCGGCAAGCTCCTCGGCGTGACGCAAGTCGACGAGCTGGGCGAGCTCGAGACGCCGATTCTGCTGACGTGCACGTTATGCGTGTGGCGAGCCGCGGACCCGCTTGGCGAATGGATGCTGGGTCAGCCCGGGATGGAGCGTGTCAGGTCGATCAATCCGGTAGTCGGTGAAACGAACGATGGCCGGCTCAACGCGATTCGCTCGCGCCCCGTGGACGCCGTGGCCGTCCGTCGGGCCCTGGAAGGCGCGCGGAGCGGGCCCGTCGCCGAGGGGAGCGTCGGCGCGGGAACGGGAACGATCGCCTTCGGATGGAAGGGGGGCATCGGTACCTCGTCGCGTGCACTCCCCCCCTCGCTTGGCGGCTGGACGGTGGGTGTGCTCGTGCAATCGAACTTCGGCGGCGTACTCCAGGTCATGGGCGCTCCAGTGGGACGCGAGCTGGGGCGCTACGCGTTCAAGGACGCCGCGGAGCGCGGCGATGGCTCGATCATGATCGTGGTCGCGACCGATGCACCGTTGTCCGACAGGAACCTTCGCCGGCTCGCCGCGCGCACGATGATGGGTCTCGGCCGCACCGGCGCCTCGGCGTCGAGCGGCTCGGGCGACTACGCGATCGCGTTCTCGACCGCGCGCACCGTCCGCCGGGCCTGGGACGCCGAGCGGCTGGCGACGACCGAGCTCGCCAATGAACAGACCTCGGCGCTCTTTCAGGCTGTGATCGAGGCGACGGAGGAAGCCATCTACAACTCGCTCTTCACGGCGACGACGGTGGAGGGGAATGGGGCGAGGGTAGAGGCCATCGCGCTGGAGAGTGTGGCGCGGATACTGGCGAAGTACCGGGTGGGCGGGACGCGATAGAGGAGTCAGGAGTCAGGAGTCAGGGGTCAGGGGTCAGGGGTCAGGGAAGGAAAAGGCGGCGCGGCTTCGCCGCAGCCGCCTCATCAGATGAGCGCGGCAGCTTCGCTGCCGCG
>JAICOJ010000069.1 GCA_025930755.1 Gemmatimonadaceae bacterium | reverse complement strand
CCTCGAACTCCGAGGCGCCGGCGATAATAGGCAGGGGATCCGAGATGGATTGACGGATCTGCTCAGGGGTCTCACGGTCGTACATGTACTGGAGCGACCACGTGCCGCCGTCGGCCATCAGAAGTCCGAGCACTCGAGTGGGGTACTGGTCGTACACGGCTGCGGCGACGGACCCTCCCTTGGACGCCCCGCCGAAGACCGCGGCGGGAATCCGAAGAGAATCGAGCAGTCCGACAAGGTCGTCGGCGATGTGGTAGATGCCGAAGTTGATATCCTTCACCCGCGTCTGGCCGTGGCCGCGATAGTCGACGGCGAGCACACGGTAGCCCGCCTCGGCGAGGCGGGGTGCGACGGCGCGAAGCTCGTACCCGTCACTGCCGGAGCCGTGCGCCCACACGAGCGGGACGCCCTTCGCGTCGCCCCACTCGAGGTAGTGCATCCTGATCCCGTTGACGGCGACGAACCGGCCATGGGATCGCTCGAGCTCGGCCCGCTGCGCGACGACCTTCGCGTAGGCCGCGCGCGCCTGCGGCGTTTCCTTCGTCTGCGCAATCGCGCTCGAGAAAACGAGGACGAGCCACGGCACGACGGTGAGCAACGAGACCCGAAGCATGGTGCACCCTCAAGATGAAGAGGCGCGTGCGCCCTTCCAGATCACGGCGGCGTCGTAGCCGTGGATCGTCCGGACGACATCCGAATTCCACGCCTCGAGACCACGCATCGCCAGCGGCCGCAGAGCGCGCAGGTCGATCACTTCATGACCGGTAGCGTCGGCGTTCGAGAGCACGCGGGTGAGGCGCTGGTCGCCGGCTCGGAACTCGTCGAACTCGTCGCTCGAGACCGAGGCGAAGCTCCGCCCCGGGCCGAGGACAGCCTGACGAGAACCAGGACCAGGGAGGACGAGGATGTGGAAAGCGCGCTCCCCGCTGAGGGCCGCCACCTCGTCCGTCATTGCACCGACATCGAAAATGTTGACGTAATTCGCGCCGCGGATCATGTGGTTGTAGCCAAATTTCAGCATCACCTTCGGCGTCAGTCCGCGGGCGCGCTCTTCGCGTAGCCGCGCGGCCAGAAGGTTCCGCTTCCATTGCGCGCGGCGTTCGGCTGAAGCCCACGCGGTGCCAGTGCGTCCGAGAGTGTGGATGGCAAGTGATTCCTCGAGCGTGCGCAGGATCGTGTCACTCTCGCGGTCTGGATTGGGCCAGGCGGCGCGAACGGCGGACACCACGGCCGGATCTTCCGCAAACAGGAAAGGGGGTCCTGCGTTCGGATCCTTCTCGCGCCGCGCCCAGGAACCGGTCGACGCCTCCTTCAGACGCGCGAAAGACTCCCGCGCGCGCCCGGGGACCCTCGCTTCGAGCCTCGAGATCAGATAGCGATCGCTGAAGATCTCACGGTCGAATCCCCAGAGCACTCGCTCACTCCGGGGTGCGGCGGTGATGACAGCCGCGAGGAATTGAGCTTCCTCACGCAGATACATGGGACTCCAGGTATCGGGCAGGGCAAAAAAATCCAGAATCCCCCGCAGGCCATTGCGCCTCGCCGCTGCTTCAATGTCCTGCGCAATGATCGGTGAAAGCTCGATGGCCATTCGGCTGTAGCCAGATCCACGAACCGCATTGAAGAGAGCCGCTGAGAACTGGGCGGTTTCCGCGACCCCATGTTCTTCGCCGATCAGTGTGAAGCGTGCATCGCGCGCTTCCTGGACGAGCCAATCCCAGCCGCGCCCCGCGGGACCGTCGCCCATCGTTAGGGGAAGCCTGTTTCTTCGAAGAGCGTCGAGAAGGCTCCCCTGCGGACTGCGAGTCTGGGGCTGGGCACGAGAAGGCGCAGTGCCCTGCGCGAGAGCGCGCGGGCCCGAGAGCAAGAAGCCCCCGGTTGCAACGAGTAGATCGCGTCTATTGATCGGCACAGCATGGCCTCCCGCTTTTGAGTGCCCCGAAAAGGAGCGGCTGGAATCGCGGGCTCACGTTCAGCCCGCGAAAAGCCAGCTGCTAGTCGGCAGTGAGAGCCTCTCTGGGATCTATCCCCGCGGCTCGGCGAGCCGGCACGTACGTCGCCGTCAATGCAACGGCCGCTACGACTGCCGCCGCGCCGACGAACGTCATGGCATCCGTCGTACTGACGCCGTAGAGCAGCGAGGTGAGAACACGCGTTGCCGCGATGGCGCCGCCAATGCCCACGAGAATCCCCACCGCTGTGACGCGTGCCCCGTCGGCGACGACCATGGCGACGACGTTACCTGGTTGGGCGCCGAGGGCGAGACGCACGCCGATCTCGCGCTCTCGCTGACGGACGGCGAGCGAGAGCACGCCGTACAATCCTACGATCGTGAGAATCACGGCGATCAACGCGAACGTGCCGATCAGCGTCATGCTGAACCGTTGCTTCGCCAGCGACTGGGACACGACGTCGTCCATCGTCCGGATGTCATTGATCAACGCGCCCCGGTCCGCGTCGCGAACCGCCCGGCGCACGACGGTCACTGCGCCGAGTGGCGTGAGCCGCGCGCCGTCGGTCCGCACGACGAACGCCAGGCGGGGGTAGGAATGCTGCGACTGCGGCACATAGACCTGCGGTGTCGGTTCGTCGCCCAAGGCGCTTTGCTTGACGTCATCCACCACGCCGACGATCATGCGCGGCGCCGGATTCGGTGTGAACTCGAACGTCGCGCGAACTTCCCGACCGACCGCGGCATCCTCCGACGTGAATCGCTGACGCGCGAAGGCGCGATTCACCACGATCGTCCGCACGCCTGGCGCGTCATCTCGGGAATCGAAGGCCCGACCGCGCAGCACCGTGATCCGCATCGCGTCGAAGTACCGCCCAGTCACGACGTTGTACTGCGCCGTGCGCATCTCACCCGGCTGCGGCATGGGATCACCCACGACATGCACGCCGCCGTACTCCACGCCACCCGTCAGCGGCAAGGAGCTGATGGCGCCCGCCGCGACGACGCCCGGCTCCGCGTTGAGGCGGGCGCTGACGTCGTTGAAGCGCTGTGTCCACATCGGACCCAGGGACGGATCGAAACGCCCCGCGATTGGCATCCCCACGTCGGCCGTGAGAACGTCGCTCGGGTTGAATCCAGCGCGAACCCGCTGCAGCTCGAGGAAGCTTCGTGTCAGCAGCGCCGCGCCGATCAGGAGCACGAGAGACAGCGCAACCTCAGCTGCGACGAGCACGCGTCGTCCGTAACGCTGACGGACGCTCCCCGCGGAACGCGTGTCACCCGCGTGCAGCGCCTGCGCGAGATGCGACCAGCGCACCGATCCCGCAACGATGAGTCCGAACGCGACGCCGGCGGCGATCGCCACGAGCGCGGCGACCGCCATGACACGCCAATCGACTCCGATGTCGTCCGCTCGCGGCAGCACGCCTGGGACGAGCGCCAGCATCCCCTTCGTCATCCAGAACGCGATGAGCGCGGCAAGGGCGCACCCTAACGTGGAGAGTACCAGGTTCTCGGTCACGAGCTGCCGCGCAATGCGTCCCCACCCCGCTCCCATCGCGGCGCGCACGGCCAGCTCCCGCTGTCGCTGCGAGACGCGGGCGACCAGGAGGCTGGCGACGTTGGCGCTCGCGATCAGCAGGACGATGACGACGGCGCCGAGCAGGATGAGCAGCCCGCCCTTGATGTCTTTTCCCGCCTGATCCGCGAGCGATACGAGCTTGAAGTCCGTTTTGAGACTGGGCGCGTTCGCATCGAGGAATCGACGCATGATGGCGCTGGCTTCCGCTTGCGCCGGTCGCGGGTCCGATTCCTTCAATCGCCCGACGGCGGAGAGATTGTCGGTGCCGAAATCCCCGACGGCGTCGGAGTCGAACACGAGCGGCGTCCACAGGTCCGTGCGAGGGGCAAACTGCAAGGGCGCGGGGAGCTCGGCGCCGCGCGGGAAGGTGAATCCGGGCGGCATCACGCCGGTAATGGTGAACGATTGGCCGCTCAGCTCGATTTGTCTGCCGATGGCCGACCGGTCGCCCCCGAAGCGTCGCTGCCACAGATCATGGCTGATGACAACGACGTTCGGCCCGCCCGGAACCGCTTCATCGCGCGTGAACGTCCGCCCCGCGATCGGTCGGACGCCGAGCACGTCGAACAGCGCCGGTGTCACACGCGCGCCATTGACCCGCTCGGATTCCGCCGATCCCGGAGGCGAGAATCCGTAGCGCCAGGCGCGAAACGCGGCGACGGCATCGAAACGGGTCTGCGCTTCCGACAGCAGGTTGAACGAACCGCTGGACAGCGGCAGCGCGTAGCCTTCCGGCATCCACGTCCAGATCATGGTGATTCGTTCGGGATCCTTGTACGGCAATGGTCGCAGGAGCACGCCGTTCACGACGGTGAACACGGCGAGCGCGGCACCCACGCCGAGCGCGAGCGTCCCGACGGCCGCCGCGGCGAATCCCGGATTCTTGCGCAGCGAGCGAAGGGTGTACCGCAAGTCCATCCGCAGATTCATGAGCCGCTCTGCGCGATCTTCGCGCTCGCGCCGACGGCGCGTGCTGTCGACGAGCTCGTCCTCGATCGGGCGGACGGGGCCGAAGCGCCGTTCCGCTTGCTCCCGTGCGCGTTCGGGGTCCATGCCACTTTCCACCAGCTCGCGAGCGCGTTCCTCGACGTGGAAGCGCAGCTCATCGGCGACCTCGGCACGTGCCGTCGGGCGGAAGATTCGCGGCAGACGAGTCCAGGTCATGCGGGCTGCTCCGTCGCCTGGAGCACTTTTCCGATCGCGGACGCGAACCTCGTCCAGGTTTGCGATTCGGCGCGCAGCTGCGCGCGCCCCGCCGCGGTCAATTGGTAGAACTTGGCCTTCCGGTTGTTCTCCGACCGGCGCCACTCACTTTCGACCAACCCACGCTCTTCGAGCCGGTGCAAGGCGGGATAGAGCGATCCTTCGCCGACCTGAAGGACGTCGTCGGTGAGCCGTTGAATCCAGGACGCGACGGTATATCCGTGCGCTGGCCCCCACGTCAGCGTTTTCAGGACGAGGAGATCGAGTGTGCCCTGCAGCAGGTCCAGGTTCGAAGGTCGGGCCATGAGTCCCATCGAGTGTCGATGGGAGCAGGATGTGCCTCGTCCCATCGAATGTCAATGGGAGTGCAATCCGTCAGGCGGCGGCGGGGGCCGACTCGAGGACCTGGGCACGGGCGGACCCGCCCATCACCGCGAAGAGCACGTACTGGGAGGCGGTCACTACACTCCACTCAATGTGGCGGTGGCGGTCGCAGGAGGGCTTGAACGAATCGGCTGACTTGCGTCCGCCCTGGATCCGCAAGTCAGCCGGTTCGTTCACGCAGCCAAAGAACGCGCGCCGCGGGTCCCCTTTGCCTCAGGGATCCGCTTATGCCGGTACCACCTCGAAGTGCCCCATCATCCCCTGCTCGTGATGCTCGAGAATATGGCAGTGGTACATCCACTCCCCCGGACGGTCGTCGGGAACCCAGGCGATGCGCACGCGACCCCTGGGCAACACGTTGATCGTGTCCTCCCATGACCGGAAAGCCGGCGCCTCCCCGTTCACCTCGAGCACCTGGAAGAAGAACCCATGCAGGTGAAATGGATGGTCCATCATCGTGTCGTTGATGACGTCCCACACCTGCAGCTCGCCCACCTTCACCGGCTTGTCGCGATGGTGCGGCTCCTTGTTGACGACGAAGTTCACCCCGTGGCGCAGGCTTGGCTTGACGCCCAGGTGAATCTCGCGCGTGGGTGAAACCGGTCCTGATACGAGTGGCTCGATACGCCGCAGCGTCGGCGGGATCACCGCCCGCGACGGTGCCGTCGGCCCGACACGTATTGTGGCGAACGACTCGTTCTTCGCGCGAGCCACCGTCATCCGGTTGTACTTCAGCGCCTCGACCGCGATCGTCTCGCCCTCGGTGAACGGCCCCACCGCAATGTCCACGCGGTCGGCAGGGGTGAGCAGCACTTCGCTCACGCGCACCGGCGCTTCGATCAGTCCGCCGTCGGTGCCGAGGATGGTGAAGGGCCGCCCGCCGATCGAGAGGCGCACGTAGCGCGCGCTCGATGCATTGATGATCCGCCAGCGCTCGATCTGGCCGGCTGCCATGGGGAGCGTCGGCTCCGCCTTGCCATTGACCAGCCGCGTACCGCCCTGGCGACCATCGTGCCGCTCGATCAAGCCGCCGAGGGCCTTGATCTGTCCTTTGCGGTCGAGCTTCACGTCGTCGAGCACGAGCACCCGCTCGGCGTCGAGCACCGGCTCGTTAGGTCCGCGCACGATCAGCGCTCCGTAGAGCCCGCGTTCGAGCTGCACCGTCTCGTTCATGTGCGGGTGATACCAGAACGTGCCGGCGTCAGGAAGCGTGAAGCGATAGGTGAACGTCTCGCCTGGCGCGATCGGATGCTGAACCATGTCGGTGCCGTCCATGGCGGCCGGCACACGGAGCCCATGCCAGTGGATGACGGTCGGCTCGTGAAGACGGTTGGTGAGGCGCACCTCAAGGACATCACCGACGCGGGCCTCGATGACGGGACCGGGGATCTGGCCGTTGAAGCCCCACCCCGTGGTGCGAACGCCGGGGGCGAGCTCCCAGTCGATCTCTCGAGCTTCCAGCTCGACCTCGACAACCGACCCATCCGCGTGTGGAACGGCTGCCTCGTACGCTTGCTTGTAGGCGGCGAGCGTGTCGCCCGAAGCCCCGTGGACAACGGGTCCATGTCCGTGCGTGTGCTGTGCCTTTCCGTGGTCGTGATGATGAGATTCGCCCGACATAGGAGTGTCCGCGCAAGAGTTTCGATGGAATCAACGACGTCATGGAGCCGGGCCGGCGGGCGCGTACGAGTCGCGTGGGGCCATCGGCAGGACACGCGAATATGCGGTTCGGTCGCGGCGCCGTAAAGCTGGGGCGAGGTCTCTACAGAGCCCCCTTGACCGCGTCGCGAAAGCGCGACCACATCCTGCCGTCATCCAGATGCTGGTCTGTCCATGAGGCGATTTCTCCTACTCGTCGGCTCCGCGCTCGTTCTGGTCGCCGGCGTTATGCTGGTTCGAACGCTGCGTTACCGGTCGGACGGGGTCGAGGTTCGAGCAGTACCGGAGGTCGCTGTCCGGCAAGGCGCCTCCGAGCGGCTCGCTGGGGCCGTCCGAATCCCGACCATCTCGCACGAAGACGCCGCCGCCTTCGACGCCGACGCGTTTCAGCGACTGCACGCGTTTCTGGAGACCGAATTCCCCCGCGTGCATTCACAGTTGCGTCGTGAGATCGTTGGGACGCACAGCCTCCTCTACACGTGGCCGGGACGCAATCCGTCACTCGAGCCCATCCTGCTGATGGGCCACCTCGATGTCGTGCCGGTCGAGGCAGGCACGGAGGATCGCTGGCAGCAGCCGCCCTTCAGTGGACGCATCGCCGACGGTTTCATCTGGGGCCGGGGCGCGATCGACAACAAGTTCACCGTGCTCGGTACGCTCGAAGCTGTCGAGATGCTTCTGGGCGAGGAGTTCCAGCCCGAGCGCACGGTCTATCTCGCCTACGGTCATGACGAGGAGGTCGGCGGCACGCGAGGAGCTCGACACATCGCCGCGCGGTTGAAAGGTCGCGGTGTACGGCTGGAGATGGTACTCGATGAAGGCGGTGTGATCGGCGACGGATTGTTGCCCGGTCTCTCGGCCCCGACGGCCCTGGTAGGAATCGGCGAGAAGGGTTTTCTGAGCGTCGAGCTCGCGACGCAGTCGGCGGGCGGACATTCGTCCGTCCCTCCGGCGCGGAGCGCGGTCGGGATCCTGAGCGAGGCGGTCGTGCGGGTGGAGAGGAATCCCATGCCCGCGCGGGTGGAGGGGCCCACTCGCCAACTCTTCGAGCGAGTCGGTCCGGCGTTTCCGTTCGCGCAACGGCTGGTGTTCGCGAACCTCTGGGCCACTACCCCGCTGGTGATTCGGAAGCTCGAAACGAGTCCCACCACGAACGCCATGGTGCGGACGACGACCGCCGTCACGATGTTCCAGGCCGGGACGAAAGAGAACGTCCTCGCGAGCCGCGCGCGCGCCGTCATCAACTTCCGAATTCTGCCCGGCGACAGTAAGGCGCGTGTGCTCGAGCACGTGCGGAACGTCGTCGATGATGAACGTGTCGCGGTCACGTCGGCCGGCGCATTCTCGGCTGAGCCGTCCGCGGTCTCCAGCACCGACTCCGAGAGCTTCCGAATGATCGAGCGGACGATACGGAGCGTGGCACCGGGGACGATGGTGGCACCATACCTCGTCGTCGTCGTGACCGACGCCCGCTACTATGGCGACCTGAGCAGCAATGTCTTCCGCTTCATGCCCGTCCAGCTTGCGCCGGCCGATCTTGCGCGAATGCACGGCACAAATGAGCGCGTCGCGGTGCAGGACTACGAGCGCGCGATCCGGATCTATCGACAACTCATCGTGAACGCCGCTGGAAGCGAACGCGCGCGGTAGCGCGGTGCGAGTCGGCCGATCTCGAGACGCACATCGCCGGCGGCGCTGCGTCCACCGGTGCGTTGCGATAGACTCATGAGGACTGACTCTGCAGCCGCTGCAGAGTCTACAATACCCTCATGCCACTCCAACCTGTGTGCGCTCTCCGCCTGGCCTCAGGTGCGCTCCTGCTATCGGGGGTCCTCGGCGGTTCGGCGTCGGCGCAGGCAATCGACTCAACGGGCGTCGGCAGCCCCGTCGCGCTAACGGTCATCGTCCGACGCGCTGGTGCGCCCGTCGAGGATGTCGCGGTGAGAAGCGGTGCCATGCGACGGTCGACGGACGCGGAAGGCGTGGCGGTGCTCGAGCTGGCCCCGGGTGACCGGCAGATCATTGCGGCCAAGATCGGCTTCAAGCCGGAAACGCTGCTCGTCGCACTGCGCGCACGGGGCGATACGTCCGTCACGATCGCGCTTCTCGATCAGGCGACGGAGCTGTCGGGCGTGATCGTCTCGGCGACGCGAAGCGGCCGCCGGATCGAAGATGAGCCCTTGCGCGTGGAAGCGCTCGCCGAGGAGGAGGTCGAGGAGAAGCTCCTCATGACGCCGGGCGACATCACGATGATGCTCAACGAATCGGCGGGACTGCGAGTGCAGACGACCTCACCGTCGCTCGGTGGCGCGGCCGTTCGCGTGCAGGGACTGCGTGGGAGTTACACACAGGTCCTCGCCGATGGCCTGCCGCTTTACGGGGGACAGACTGGCGGACTCGGCTTGCTGCAAATCCCGCCGATGGACCTGGGTGGGGTCGAGATCATCAAGGGCGTCGCGTCGGCGCTGTATGGAGGCTCAGCGCTGGGCGGCGTGATCAATCTCGTTTCCCGCCGGCCCGAGGACGAGCCCGTTCGCACGCTGCTGCTCAACCAGACCAGGCTGCGAGGCACCGATGTCGTGGGTTTCGCCTCGCAGGAGCTGACGAGGCGCTGGGGATACACACTGCTGGCAGGCGGGCATCGCCAGTCGCAGGTGGACCGTGATGACGATGGCTGGGCCGATCTCGCGAGCTACGAGCGAGCGGTCGTTAGGCCGCGCGTGTTCTGGTCGAGCGCCGCCGGCCACTCGCTCATGCTTACCGCAGGCACGACGCTCGAGCGGCGCGAGGGCGGAACGATCGGTGACGCCACGGTTCCGACCGGCGGCACGTACCCGGAGAATCTGCGAACCAACCGATACGATGCGGGACTCGTCGCTGGCTTCCTGGTCGGGAGCCGCGCAATTCTGTCCCTGCGTGCCGCTGCGGCGATGCAGCGGCACCGACACACGTTCGGCGACGTGCGCGAGCGCGACAACCATATCACGTGGCTCGGCGAGACGTCGATGACGATTCCGAGCGGGGCGTCGCTCTGGGTGGTCGGGGCGGCGCTCCAGCAGGAACGGTACGACGCCGATGATGTCACGGGATTCGACTACCGCTTCACGACGCCTTCGCTCTTCGCGCAGAACACGGTAGCGCTGTCGTCCTCGCTGGCGCTGACGGCAAGCGCCCGCCTGGATCGGCATAGTGAGTATGGCACCCAGCTCGCACCCCGTGTCTCCGCCCTCGCGCGACTCGGGCCCACGTGGACGCTGCGTCTCTCCGGTGGTGGCGGGTACTTCGCGCCCTCGCCGTTTACGGAGGAAACGGAAGTGATCGGGCTCGCGCCGCTCGAGCCGATGCGCGCCATCCGCGAGGAGCGCGCGCGCAGTGGCTCCGTCGATCTTGGGGGCGTCATGCGGGCTGTCGAGGTGAACGTGACGGTCTTCGGCTCGGTCGTGGACGATCCGGTTGGTCTACGCGTCGTGGGCGGAGGCTCGGGGCGCGTGGAGCTGGTGAACGTCGACGGCCCGACGCGGACTTCCGGCGCCGAGCTACTCATGCGCTGGAATCCTGAGCCCTTCCACGTGACCGGATCGTACACGTTCGTCCGCTCAACGGAGCAGGATCCCGCGACCGGTATCCGCAGAGACGTGCCCCTTACACCGCGACATCAATCGGGAATCGTCACGATGTGGGAGCAGGAAGACGAGGCGCGAATCGGAGTGGAGGTCTACTACACGGGGCCGCAGTCACTCGATGACAATCCATATCGTGAGGAGAGCAAGCCCTACCTTCACGTGGGCATTCTGGGGGAGCGGCGCTTCGGACGAGCCCGCGTGTTTGTCAATGCCGAGAATCTGCTGGGCTATCGCCAGACGCGGTACGACCCGCTCGTACTCCCCGCTCGCGGGTTGGGCGGACGATGGACGACTGATGTATGGGGGCCGCTCGAAGGCCGCGTCGCCAACATCGGCGTCCGGCTGGACGTCAAGTAAGGCGAGCGCGTGCCAGCTTGCCGCGATCAGGCCGGCGGGAACCGGGAGACCTCGTTCGTTGGTTAGCTGATCACGCACGCGCTCGACCGATTCGCGCTGTCCGATGCTCCGGGCCCCGTCCATGCAACAGAGCCGGGGATCGAGTACCGGATATGTCTCACAGGTAACCGTGGCCCCTCGTCGACTCATCGCGCTGGTTCTTGCGGCCTCTCTGCTCCACCTGAGCTCGGTTCGGGCGGATGCGGCGTGTCTCGACCATGGCACGACACCGGGCGCGACGTCCGATGGCCACCATGAAGTCGCTGCCGGTGGCGATCATCATGCGCACTCGTCGCAGGCGATCGCGGACGAGTCGTGTGAAACGCCGGTCCTGCCCGAATGCTGTCAGGCGCTTGCGACGTGCTCCATCACGCTCGGCGGCCAGAGCAGCCTGCGAGGCGATCTCGGCCACCTCCTGCACCTGAGCGTGGTCGCGGCGTTGGAAAGAGCGCCCGTGTCGCTCGTCGCGACCCCGGATCCGCCGCCTCCAAAGCGCTAAGCCCCACAACTGACGACTCGTGATCCGCTGCGTGCCGCTCGGCCGCGGCGGGTCGTTGACGCGTCGCGCTCGCTCAACAGCGCGCGATGCCGTCGGGGCTTTCATGCGGAGAGGTAGATGTTCCTGCAACGAACCCAAATCGCGTTACACCGTGCACGAGGCGGCGCGGCGGTCATCATCGGGATCGCATTGCTCGCGTGCACCGCCGGCGCACAGCAGCCCGACACCGCCCAACGCATGCCCGGCATGGACATGCCCGCCGACACCCAGCGGATGGCCATGCCCATGGCGGGGCCGTTAGGTATCTCCATGGACCGCAGCGGCTCCGGGACGACGTGGATTCCCGACGCCGTGGTCCTGCCGTCACGCCACCTCATGGCGGGCGACTGGATGGTCATGCTCCACGGGTTCCTGTTCGGGCAATACGATCACCAGCGTGGCCCGCGCGGCGCGAGCCAGTGGGGAAGCCTCAACTGGGCGATGGTCATGGCCAGTCGCGAGCTCGGCGGAGGACAGCTGCACTTTCGGTTCATGCCGAGCCTCGACCCGTGGACCGTTGGGCGCTGCGGTTACCCCGTGCTCCTGCAGTCGGGAGAGACCTGTCATGGCGAGCCGCTCGTCGACCGTCAGCATCCGCATGATTTCTTCATGGAGCTGAGCGCCGTGTACGAGCGGGAGTTGACCTCGGACGTTGCATTCCTGATATACGCCGCACCGGCAGGCGAGCCAGCGCTCGGTCCGGTGGCGTTCATGCACCGCCCGTCGGCGATGGATGAGCCGCAGGCTCCCCTGGGGCACCACTGGCAGGACGCCACGCACATTTCGTTCGGCGTGCTCACGACCGGGATCTATAGCCGCAGAGTTCGCCTCGAGGTCTCCGCGTTCAATGGACATGAGCCGGACGAGCGACGGTGGAACTTCGACCCCATCCGGCTCAATTCCTATTCCGGACGCCTAACGGTCAACCCGACCGTGAACTGGAGCTTTTCAGCCGGATACGGCCACCTCGACAATCCCGAGCGCTCGGAGCCGGCCGAGGATGTGCGTCGGCTCGTCGCCTCGGCGATGCACGGCCGCACGTTAGGGTCCGGTGGGCAGTGGGCCACGACGATCATCGTTGGGCGCAACGAAGGCGGTGGGCACGGCGCCTCCAACAGCTTTTTGGTAGAGACGGAGGCTATGCTCGACTGGAAGAACACGATCTTCAGCCGCGCCGAGTACGTGCAGAAGACCGGCCACGACCTGCAGATACCAGGCGTCGATGATCACGAGCGCTTCAGCGTTACCGCGCTTTCGCTCGGCTACATCCGGGAGCTCGCCCGAGGTCGCGGGCTGACGCTCGGCGTTGGCGCGCGCGGCAGCGTGAACGTTCTTCCGCAGGCGCTCGAGAACGCCTATGGGTCGAGAGCGCCACTCGGGGGGATGGTGTTTCTGCGCGTGAGGCCCTACCACGAGCGGATGCAGATGCCCGCGAGTCCCCAGCCGTCCGGCGGTCATGTCCATGACTGAGCCCAGGCGCTCGATCCGATGGGGAGGTCATGACGGGCTACGTGCACGCCCAACCAAGGAGCTTCCATGGTCATCCTGAGAACAATGGCGACGCTGGCGGCGATGACGTCGCTGCTGGCCGGTCGCCTGTCTGCGCAAGCGAATACGAGGATCACGAGCGACTCTGCCGCGGCCGTCGAAACCGTGCACCGGTTTCACACACTGCTCGCGAGTGGCGATAGTGCCGCCGCCGTCCAGCTACTCGCGCCCGATCTCGTCGTACTGGAGAGCGGAAGCGTCGAGACCAGGGTGGAATACCTCGGCCATCACCTTGGCGCGGACATGCAGTTCGCCAGGACGGTCCCCTCGGAACGGCGTGTCGTGGCCGTTCATCAGGACGGCGATGTGGTGTGGGTCGCGGGAACCAGCACATCACGCGGAGAGTTTCGGGATCGCAAGGTCGACTCTCGCGGCGCCGAGCTCGTCGTACTCACACGATCGGGGTCCGGATGGGTCATCCGCGCGATCCATTGGTCATCGCGGAGAAACTCGCCATGAAGTCCGGGGATGATCACAGCTCGCACGGCGCTCACCAGCACCATGCGTCCGGGCACGGCTCTGGCGCCGGTCATGCGCATGCGACCCCGCACGAGCCGGCCCCGAGCCCGGTCGATGGTCCGCCGTCGCATCACCCAGCGCCTAACCACCATGTAGCCACCGCACGCCCGACACACGAGGCACACCGGGGTCACGGGGCGCACGCTGGCCACGACAAGCATGCGGGGCACAGCGTCGCGATGTTTCGCGACAAGTTCTGGGTCTCCCTGCTGCTGACGGTCCCAACGTTGGTCTGGGGGCACATGCTCCAGAGTGCGCTGGGCTACACGGCGCCGCACTTTCCCGGCTCGATGTGGATTCCGCCCCTGTTCGGAACGGCGGTGTTCCTCTACGGCGGATGGGTATTCATCCAGGGTGCGATCCGTGAGCTCAAGGACCGCCTGCCCGGCATGATGACCCTGATCGCATTGGCCATCAGCGTCGCGTTCGTCTTCAGCGCCGTCGTCACTCTCGGCTATCCCGGGATGCCGCTGTGGGAAGAGCTGGCGACACTGGTCACGATCATGCTGCTCGGCCACTGGGTGGAGATGCGCTCGATCATGCAGGCTCAGGGCGCGCTCAACGAGCTGGCCAAGCTCCTCCCGAGCACGGCGAGTCGCGTCATCGGTGACCGCACCGAGGACGTGCCTATCGAGCAGCTGCGCGACGGCGATCTCGTCCTCGTCCGACCGGGGGGGAGCGTCCCGGCCGACGGCATCGTGCGGCAGGGGAAAAGCGCGGTGAACGAAGCGATGATCACCGGTGAGTCGCGTCCGGTCGAGAAGACGGAAGGCGACACCGTCATCGCCGGAACCGTCAACGACGCGGGCTCGCTGCGGGTAGAGGTCACGGGAACGGGGGATCGCACCGCTCTCGCCGGCATCATGCGTCTCGTCGAACAGGCGCAGACGTCGCGCTCTCGCGCTCAAGCACTGGCCGACCGCGCGGCGTTCATTCTCACTTTTGTCGCACTCGGGGCCGCGGCCATCACGCTGGTCGCCTGGCTCGCGCTGCGTGCGGAGCCCGCGTTCGCCATAGAGCGCGTCGTCACGGTCCTTGTGATCGCCTGCCCGCACGCTCTCGGTCTCGCGATCCCGCTGGTCATCGCGATCTCGACGACGCTGGGCGCGCGAAACGGTCTGCTCGTCCGCAATCGGCGCGGGCTCGAGGAGGCGCGGCGCGTCAACGCCGTCATTTTCGATAAGACGGGCACGCTGACGCTCGGGGAGCACCGAGTCGTCGACGTGGCGACGCTGGACGGGCTGTCCTCTGACGAAGCACTTCGGGTTACCGCGGCGCTGGAGCAGGACTCCGAGCATCCCGTCGCTCGGGCGATCGCCAGGAGCGCCGAGGAACGAGGTCTTCGCATTCCGGCGTCGACGGGGTTCGAGTACCTGCCGGGGCGCGGGGTGCGCGGGACCGTTGAAGGACGGCAGCTCGCCGCGGGGGGACCCAATCTTCTCATGGAGCTCGGGGTGCAGCCTGACGCGTCGCTTCGAAGCGCGGCTGATCGAGCTGCCGGGCGGGGGCAGGGAGCAATCTACCTCATTGAGAACGGGCGTGCCGTCGCGGTATTCGCCGTCGCCGATGCGATACGGCCAGAGTCGAGCGAGGCCGTGCGCCGGTTGCATGAGGCGCAGGTCGAAGTGGTAATGCTCACGGGCGATGCTCGGGCGGTCGCGGAGGCTGTGGCTACGGAGCTTGGCATCGATCGCGTGTTCGCCGAGGTGCTTCCGGACCAGAAGGTGGCGAAGGTCAAGGAGCTTCAGTCGCAGGGAAAGAACGTCGCCATGGTTGGCGACGGCGTAAACGACGCGCCGGCGCTCCTCACAGCTGATGTCGGAATCGCGATCGGCGCGGGGACCGATGTTGCCGTCGAAGCAGGCGACATCGTGCTGGTTCGCAGCGATCCCCGGGACGTGTCACGGATCATCGCGTTGAGCCGGGCGAGCTATCGCAAGATGGTGCAGAACCTCTGGTGGGCTGCGGGCTACAACGTGTTCGCGATCCCATTGGCCGCCGGTGTCCTGGCCACTCGAGGATTCGTACTTTCGCCGGCGGTGGGGGCGGTGCTCATGTCGGCGAGCACGGTGATCGTCGCCATCAATGCGCAGCTGCTTCGACGTGCGAAGCTTTGATTGACGGCGGCACGGAAACGTGGGGGCTGCTGCGTCCCCCGGGTCGGGGAAACCCCTGCGGCCGATCAGCGATCCGCTGACTACAGCGCACTTGTCCCACCGCTAGTGTATCGGAGGTCCCAAACCTCTCGTTTCGGCTATGATGCGGTCTTTCGTCGCGGGGTTGCTCGCTGCGTCCTTCAGTCTTCAGCTCACGCTGGTGGCTGGGAACGTGTGCGCGATGTCGCAGGGCGAGAGCGCACGCCTCGGGGGCGGGCCAGAGACACTAGCGTCGGCGGCAATGGGGGACATGGAAATGTCGGTCTCCGTGGACGAAGTCCCGCGCGCTGTTGTCGCCAGCGAGTCTTCCTCGAGCGAGGAGCCCTGGCGCCCTTGTGATGAAGCGGCGAGCCCGCCGTCCGGCCACTGCGTGGCCCCATGCTCGCCAACGTTCACCATCGCAACGTCTCTCCAATCGAACGAAATGGCGCACGCCCCCACGCGTGCGCTGCCCACGACGGCTCTCGAGCCGCCGTCGCGCTCGAAGTCTCCGGAGCCGCCGCCCCCGCGCGCGTAATCCACTCGCCCATGTGTGAGTTGCCGCCGGCGGCAGATGCCCGGCGGTTCGGCGAAGTGGAATGTGCCGCGCCCGGACGCGCGGGACATTCAAACCGGAGACCAGCATGTCATCGATCCGATCATACCGTCGCACCGTTCGTGCGATACCCGCCATTGTTCTGGTGCTTGGCTCGGCGCCGGCAGTCGCGCAGAGGCCACCGACGTCACCGCCGCCGCTCCGCCTTGGCGAGCTGTATGGCGCCGTGCGCCGTGAAAGCCCGCGCGCAGAGGCGGCACGTGCGCTGGCTCGCGCTGCCTCGGCGCGAATCC
The DNA here is from genome assembly GCA_025930755.1 of Gemmatimonadaceae bacterium. Taxonomy (GTDB): domain Bacteria; phylum Gemmatimonadota; class Gemmatimonadetes; order Gemmatimonadales; family Gemmatimonadaceae; genus JAICNG01. The sequence continues at coordinate 2,677 of JAICOJ010000069.1, read as the reverse complement.
CAGCGGCCAGGCGTCCGCCCGACCCGGAGCTCCAGCTCGGATTCATGAGCTACTCGCTCCCCGGATTGAAGCCGATGGAGCCGTTAGGCATGACGCAGATCCAGCTCATGCAGATGGTGCCCATCGCCGGACAGCTCGGGATCTCCGGGAGGATCGCCTCGATCGAGGTCGCGGCGCAGGCGGAGCGCGCTCGGGCCATCGAATGGGAGCTGCGCAGCGATGCCGCGATGGCTTTTTACGATCTGTACCAGACGGACCGGCAGTTGGCGGTGGCCCGGGAAACGCTGCGCCTCGTCGAGGATATCCGCCGTCTTGCCGACGCCATGTATCGCGTGGGGGAGGGGCAGCAGGCGGACGTACTCCGAGCCGACGTCGAGATCGCGCGCATGGTGCAGGACACCATCCGCATGACGACGATGCTCACCGAGATGGCGGCGAGGCTCAACGCGCTCCGCGATCGGGCGCCCGATGCGCCGGTGGGCTCACCGGCGCTGCCCGCCTTCCCGGATTCCCTCCCGTCGCTGGCGTCGGTCCTTGGAGAGGCTCAAAGCGGGGGGCCGATGGTGAAGGCCGGCGAGCGAGAAGTCGACGCGGCAGAGGCGCGCACGACGCTCGCGCGTCGCGAGATCTGGCCGGACCTGACGGTCGGGCTGCAGTACGGCCGCCAACGCGCGACCATGGCTGGCACCGACCCATCGATGCCGCCCGAGCGGAAAGTGCAGCACATGGGAAGTCTCATGATCGGCGCAACGCTTCCGATCTTTGCCCGCAGTCGGCAGTTGCGCATGCGTGAGGAAATGACGGCAATGGCGCGCATGGCTGAGGCGGACCTCGCCGCCATGCGCGCGGAGACACGCGGCCGCGTCGCGGCGGTACATGCCAGCCTCGTCAGGGCCCGCGCGCTCACCGCGCTGTACCGCACCACGGTCATCCCCCAAGCCGAGGCGACGGTCACCTCGGCGCACGCCGCCTATCGAGTCGGGGCCGTTGATTTCATGACGCTGCTCGACGACCGCATGACCGTGAACGAGTACCGCCTGGCGCTGTTCGCTCTCGAAGCAGAGCAGGGGAAAGCGTGGGCCGAGCTCGAGATGCTGCTGGGCCGCGAGCTGTTCGACGCGAGCACCGTTGCTCGCGTGGCGGCACGACCGGGACAAACACCATGAATACACGGACGGATACCACCGAGATGCCGGTCGCCGACTCATCCGGACCCGAGGATACCTCGCCGTTCGATGCGCCGCGCGGCCAGCGGCGACGCGCGCTGCGGCGTGCGCTCTACATCATGTTCCCGCTTGCTACCCTCGCGACGGTGTATTTCGTCACGCGGGCTCCCCACGAGACGGCGGCAAGCGCGGCCGGCCACGATCACGGCGCGACGCCAGCGTCCGATGGCCCGCAATCCGTCATGCTCTCCTCCGAGGATGCACGTCGCATCGGAGTGACGTATGCGGTGGCCACGGTGACGCCGCTCATCCGGGAGATTCGGACGGTGGGACAGGTGACGTTCGACGAGACGCGTTTACGGACCATTTCTCCAAAGGTCGACGGCTGGGTGGAGCGTCTGCATGTCGCCTTCACCGGGCAGTTCGTCGTCGCGGGAACGCCGCTGCTCGCGGTGTATTCGCCGATGCTCGTCACCGCGCAGGAGGAGCTGCTGCTCGCCAGCAAGCTGCGGGCGGACGTTGCGGCCGGCTCCGACGACGCGCGACGCAGCGCCGAGGAGCTGCTCACGTCGGCCCGCCGCCGCCTGGGCTATTGGGACGTTCCGGCGACCGCCATTGCCCACATCGAGCGGACCGGGGAGGTCCAGCGAGCGCTTCCCTTGTATGCGCCCGTGGGGGGCTTCGTCATCGAGAAGAACGTGTTGCAGGGACAACGCATCATGGCGGGCGACGCGCTGTACAAGCTCGCCGACCTGAGCACCGTCTGGGTGGAGGGGGAGGTCTTCGAGCAGGACTTGTCGTCCGTGCGGCTCGGCGTGCGTGCCGTCGCCGAGCTCGACGCGCTCCCTGGTGAGAAGTTCGTTGGCCGTATCACGTACATCTACCCGACGCTCGACCCGGAAACCCGCACCGTTCGCGTCCGCGTCGAGGTGCCCAATGCCCGGCTGCGGCTCAAGCCGGGAATGTACGCCACGCTGCGCCTAACGGGTGCGCGCAACGCCCCGGCCCTCAGCGTGCCCCGCACGGCGGTCCTCTCGACGGGCGAGCGTCATCTCGTGTTCGTGAAGCGGCCGGACGGCATGCTCGAGCCGCGGCTCGTCGAGATCGGGGTCGCTACCGCAGACCGGATCGAGGTCCTGCGGGGTGTGGTGGCCGGCGACACCGTGGTGGTTTCCGCGACGTTCCTGGTCGATGCCGAGTCGAACCTCGGCACGGCGCTCGGGGGCATGGGGAACATGCCTGGGATGGACATGACGGCGCCGGTGGGTCGTGACGCCTCTCCGAGGCAGGAGTAGCCGCCATGCTCAAGCGCGTCATCGAATGGGCGGTGAGCAACCGACTCACTGTACTGCTCTTCACCGCGGCCGCGATCGCCGCCGGGGTATGGGCGATCAGGTCGACGCCGCTGGAAGCGCTGCCGGATCTCTCCGACGTCCAGGTGATCGTACAGGCGGAATTCGGCGAGCAGGCGCCGCGCATCGTCGAGGATCAAGTGACGTACCCGATCGCTG
>JAICOJ010000109.1 GCA_025930755.1 Gemmatimonadaceae bacterium | reverse complement strand
GAGGCAGTCGTCCTCGATCGTGCCGCCTTCATTGAGGATGGTCGAGTACTGCACCTGCCCCACCGCGAGGGCGGCGACGTCGTTCGACGTCACGTAGTTGGTGAACGCGACGGCGTCCTTGCCGCGGATCATGAACTCGCCCATGTGGCTCACGTCGAACAGCCCGCAGCTCTCGCGCACCGCCCTGTGCTCGGCGGTGATCCCGGCTGGGTATTGCACCGGCATCTCGTAGCCGGCGAAGGGGACGAGCTTGGCGCCGAGCGCGGCGTGGATGTCGTGGAACGGGGTGTAGCGGAGGTTCTGCGACGCGGCTGAGAGCGACATGGGTGGCTCCGGAACTCGGGATCGGTCGACGAAATATGCCCGAATTGCAGGAGCACTGCCAGAAGAACCGTCAGGAGCGGGAAATCACCCCGGGAATCTGGGCCAATCGCCGCTTTCGCCGCGCTCGCGCACGAACACCGCGCCCTGGCAAAGGCTGGCCAGCGTTTCGACGGGCAGCTCCTCCCAGCGCTCGGGGATCGGCGCCAGCCGCCGCTTCTCCGTGGAGGACTCGAAGGCGAGCCATCCGCCGGTGAGCTGCGGGCTCACGGTGCGCCGCTCCCCGCGCCGGCCGAGCCGAACCTCCCACACCTCCCAGCGCTCACCCTCGAGAAAGAATACGCGATGCGCCACGGTCTCTTTCCTCTCATGGTCCCGTGCGGTCTCGTGCACAACGAGTGCCGTCATTGTGATGCCGATCACAATTCTGTTTGGAGTTACATCGCGTTGTGGATAAGACCCGGCGCACCCTTTGCGCTATGGGCACGCGTATGGGTTACGCCGAGTTCAGCGATCGGGAGGGACGATCGTGGCGAGTGTGGCACACGCGGCCGCGGCTCGCTGACGTCCTGTCGCGGCTTCCCACCGAGTGGAAGGACGGGTGGCTGACCTTCGAGTGCGACACGGACAAGCGGCGGCTCGCACCCGTTCCGCCCGGTTGGGAGAGCTTTTCGTCGACACGGCTCGACCTGCTGCGACGCATGGCCGAGCCGGCGGCGCCGGGGTCGATCACGAGCGACATGATTCGCCGCGAGGAGCGGCCCCCGGCGTAGCGGTGGGAGGCAGCTCGTTAGGTGGGCCGTCGCTCGGCACGGGACGCGATGGCGTCGCCCCAGTGCCCGGGGCTCACCGTGTAGGCGATGCCATGCTGGTCGAGCAGTGGCAGCACGCGATCCGCGCCCTCGGCGCGCGCCATCTTCTCCGACAACAGCAGCTCCCAGGCACCGGTGAGACGGCCATCTCGGAGGGCCGCTTCGACCTCGGCGAGGGATGAGAACTGAGGCATGGGAGGACCCCTGCTTGGAGGACGGCGCGACTCGCTGCACTGCGCATGCCCGCCCGTACCATCAGTGACGAAATCGATTCGGCGACAAAACGACGTGGGGAGGTTGGCGCACCGGCGCCGTGAGGCACGAAGCCTGCGCCGGGACGGCCGCCGCGATCACGTGCAGACACTACAGACGATTCCTGGAGTCCCGTGACAGACCTGCCTCAACCCTCGACGAAACGGGATGGCGAGAACGCGATCCCACGGTGCGAGCCTCAGATCGAGGATGAGTTGGTGATCCTCGACGAGGTGCACGCATTCGTCAAAACGGCGGGCGCCGATTTGCAGGCGCTGCATGCCGCGGTCACGCGCTTCGTGGTGCACTGTCGCGATCGCGGCGAGCCGATCGAGCGCATCATTACCACGCTCAAGTCGATGATCGGCGGGGCCGTCCGTGGCGACGTCGACATACGGGCCGTGAACGCCATCAACAATCACCTGCTCGTCTGGGTGCTCGACGCGTACTACACGCACGAGCTCTGAACCTCACGTCACGGGGCGCGTCGCATTCGTCACGATCGCGGCGACCCGGTGCGGGACGTGACGACGGCCCTGCTCAGCCCGTCCAACTGAGGGTATTCGCGCCACCATTCATTTGCACGAGCGAGCTGCAGATGGGAATCGTCGCCGCGCTGCTCTCGGAAGGTCAGCGTCAGAACCGGCTGCGCACCGCGCTGCGCGAGCGGCATCAGCTCGTGGTCTCGACCCATTGGACGGAATTCCTCGATCTCTGCGACTCGGCGCCCGTCACCGCCGCGGTGATCGACCTCCGGGACTACGCGCAGCCGACCTTCGACGAGCTCCGGAAGTTCCGGCTGCGCCACGGGTCCGCCGCGCTCGTGCTCTACATTTCCGTCCCCCCGGTCTCGGTGCAGGACGTGTTCGAGGCGGGACGCTTCGGCTTCGACGCCATCGTCGTCGCGGGGGAAGGGGATGATCCCGATGCGCTGCAGAGCGTCATCGAGCGGGCGATGGCGCGTGGGGTCGGCGAGCTCCTGCGGCGGGGACTCGGGAGTACCGTGCCGACCGCGCGCGATGCCGCGCTCGCCTGCGTGGCACGCGCGCACGAGCGGCTGTCGCCCGAAAAGCTTTCGCGCCTGCTCGGCGTTCGCCGTCGCGCGCTGACGGACCGTCTCGTCCGCGCGGGCTTCCCCGCCCCGCAGCGGCTCATCGCCTGGGGGCGGCTGATCGTCGCGGCGCGCCTGCTCGAGGATCCCGACCGGAAGGTCGACGCCATCGCGATGACGCTCGATTTTCCCTCGGGGAGCGCGTTCAGGAATACCTGCCAGCGCTACCTGGGCGCGACACCACAGGAGATGCGCGCCCGCGGCGGGGCCGAGTACGTCGTCGGAGCATTTCTCCAGGTCATCGGCCGGAGCTCGCCGGCCTGAGGTCAGGAGTCGGGGGTCGGGAACCGCGTTGTCCCCGACAACCGCGCCTCCGGCTCTCCCATCTCCGTGTCACGTCCCGCGCGGAGGAGCGCGCGAGCACTCACGTCCTCGGCCTGGCTCATGAAGCGCGCGATCAGCGTCAGCGCCTCCGAGAGCCCGTCAGGCGGGATCGAGGCGGTGTGACCGCGAACCGCCCGCTCGACTTCCTCGCGCAGAATTCTCCATTCGCGCGCCAGCGTCTCGCGCGACCACCCCAGCCGCGCCCGCCGCGCGCCGTGTCGCTCGGCCATCAGTCGCTGGATCTCCGACGCACCGCTCACCAGGCTCGTCGGCTGCCCGCGCGACTCTTCGGCGGCGATGAGCACGGCCGCGAGGTCGGCGAGGTAAGTCGCCGCATGGTCCGCGAGCTGCGAGAACCGGAGCGAGTCCGCCGAGGGAATGATCCGCTCGGCACGCAGGCGCGCGACGAACGCCGAGATGACGGCGCCCAGCTCGCGGAGCAGCGCCTCGCCCGCATCCGCGACTCCGTGCAGCCGCGTCTCGCCGCGCACGTCCTCGCTGGATTGCGTCATCGTGTCATGCCCGCCGACCGGCGCCGCTGGAAGCCAGAGCGTGAAGGCCGAGCCGCGCCCGGCCTCGCTGCGCACGCTGACATCTCCGTTCATGAGACGCGCGAGCCGGCGGCTGATCGTGAGCCCGAGCCCCGAGCCATCCTTGGGACGCGTGTGGCTCGCGTCCACCTGCACGAAGGGATCGAAGATGGCCGCGAGACGGTCGGACGGAATTCCGATGCCGTTGTCCTCGACGCGCAGGTAGACCCAGGGACCGGTCCCGGTCAGTCGCGCCTCGGGGGGCGCCTCGTGCGCGACACCGGCCTGTACCACGACGCGCCCACCAGGCTCCGTGAACTTGATGGCATTGCTCAGCAGATTGACGAGAATCTGCCGGACGCGGCTTTCGTCGCCGTCGTAGACCGCGCGTGCCAGTCCGTCGCGCGTGACCTCGACCGACACGCCGCGCGCTTCGGCCATCGGCTGGGCGACGGCGACCGCGGCGTCGATCGCCAGGCTCGCGGGTGACGCGCTCCGCTCCACGGCGAGGCGGCCGGCGTCGATACGCGCGAGATCCAGTACCTCGTTGACCAGGCCTAACAAGTGACGGGCGCTGGTGAGGATGCGCGAGACCTGCGTGACCTGCTCCTCGGTGAGCGCGCCGGGGATGCCGAGCTCGAGCAGCTCCGCGTACCCGATGACGGCGTTGAGCGGCGTGCGCAGCTCATGGCTCATCATCGCCAGGAACTCCGACTTCGTGCGATTCGCCGCTTCCGCCTCGGCGCGCGCGAGGCGCTCCTCCTCGAGCTGCGACGCGCGCTCGTCGGCTCGCTTGCGGTCGGTGACGTCGCGCAGCGAGACGAGGTGAGCGGGAACGCCGTCCCATTCGAGATCGACGACGCGCAGCTCGGCGCCGACGGCGGCGCCATCGGGACGAACGATCTCGATCTCGAAGCTCTCACCCGCAACGACGGGATAGCCGAGATGCGTTCCCTGCAGCTCGCCGGCGGAGCGTCCGAACAGATGTTGCGCGGCCGGATTGCTGAAGCGGACGACGCCATCCAGCCCGACAATGACGATCCCATCGGCCATTCGCTCGACGATGGTCCGCAGGCTCGTCGGTTGAGAGCGCCGATCTTGGCGGCGGTCGATCCCGGATCGCTGCTCCGTCCTCATCCGTCCGCATCGAAAGGAACGATTGGCGCCTTCGCAGTCGTATCGCTGTTACAATCTCCGTGCCCGCAGAAGATCGACGACCGATGGCTGGTCTAAAAGATGCGTTTCCCGCTCGCATGACCGAGGTTCCGCTCGTCAATGGTGAGGCGAACCGGCAAGGAGGAGCGCTGCCCAGGTACGTGCTGCGTCTCTACGTCACGGGAACGAGCCCGCGCGCGCAGGTGGCCATCGACAACCTGCGCCGTATTTGCGAGCAGGATCTGCGCGGACAGTACGATCTCGAGATCATCGACGTGCTGGCGCATCCCGAGGTCGCGGAGAGCGAGAAGATTCTCGCCACGCCAACGCTGATCAAACAGCTGCCGCCACCGCTGCGCCGGGTGATCGGCGACCTGTCCGACAAGGAGAAAGTGTTGCTCGGTCTCGAGGTTCGTCCCGATTCGACCACCAACGACCGTTCCCAGTGACCGGCACGAGCGCGCACGCCACGGATCCGGCGGTTCAGAAGCTGCCGACCGGCATCGAGAGCTTCGACATCATCGCGAAGGGCGGGCTGCCCCGGCACCGCACGACGCTGCTCTCGGGCACGGCGGGCAGCGGAAAGACGGTGTTCGCGATGCAGTTTCTCGCCGCCGGCATCCGCGATTCCGATGAGCGCGGCGTCTTCGTCACGTTCGAGGAGTCCGCGGCCGACATCCGCACGAACATGCGGAGCTTCGGGTGGGACCTCGAAGCGTGGGAGCGTGAAGGCAAGCTCGCGTTCGTGGATGCGTCCCCCGATCCGCACGTCGAGACCGTCGAGAGCGGCAGCTTCGACCTCGGCGCACTGCTGGCGCGCGTCGAGCACGCCGTCAAGCGCATCGGCGCGACGCGTGTCTCGGTCGATTCGCTGGGAGCGGTGTTCTCGCAGTTCTCCGACCAGTCGGTCGTTCGGCGGGAGCTCTTTCGCATCGCCTCCGCGCTCAAGGCGATGGGCGTCACCGCGCTCATGACCGCCGAGCGCACCGAGGATTACGGACCGGTGGCGCGATTCGGGGTCGAGGAGTTCATCGCCGACAACGTGATGGTGCTCCGCAACGTGCTCGATGACGAGAGCCGCCGCCGCACGATCGAGATCCTCAAGTTCCGCGGCACCGACCACCAGAAGGGTGAGTTTCCCTTCACCATCGTCCCCGACGGGGGCCTGGTGGTCATCCCCCTGTCGGCGATGCAGCTGAAGCAGAAGTCGTCCGACATCCGCGTGTCCTCGGGAAGCGCCGAGCTCGACAAGATGTGTGGCGGCGGATTCTTCCGCGACTCGGTGATTCTCGTGTCGGGGGCCACCGGCACGGGAAAGACGCTCACCGTGACGCAGTTCCTCAACGGCGGCGCCGCGGTCGGCGAGCGCTGCCTGCTGCTCGCGTTCGAGGAGAGCCGCGACCAGCTCTTCCGGAACGCGAGCGGCTGGGGCGTCGACTTCGAGCGCCTGGAGCGCGAGGGGCTGCTGCGCGTCGTGTGCGACTATCCCGAGATCCTCGGTCTCGAGGACTGGCTGCTCTCGATCCAGCGCACCGTCGCGGAGTTCAAGCCCAACCGCGTCGCGCTCGATAGCCTCTCAGCGCTGGAGCGCGTGGGCAGCATTCGCGCGTTTCGCGAATTCGTGATCGGCTTCACCTCCTTCATCAAGCATCAGGAGATCACCGGCCTCTTCACCGCCACCACGCCCTCGCTGATGGGTGGCACGTCGATCACGGAGGCGAACATCTCGACGCTCACCGACTCGATCGTGCTGCTGCGCTACGTGGAGATGTTCGGCGACATGAAACGCGGGATCACCGTGCTCAAGATGCGCGGCTCCCTGCACGACAAGGGGATTCGCGAATTCACGATCGACAAGAAGGGCATGCACCTCGGCCGTCCATTCCGCAACGTCACCGGGATTCTCGCCGGCACGCCCGTCCACGTGTCGCCCGCCGACGTCGAGCGCATCTGGAGCCACTTCGAGGCCGAAGGAAGCGAGGGGCGGCGCGCCGCGGTGCAGCCGCACGGGGGCGAGCGGCGGCGCGGGAGCGGCGACCGGCGCCGCTCGCCCTGAGCCGCCGGATGCGAGGCCCTGGGAGCCTGGAGCATCATGGACGCCTCGGGTGAGCTCCGCGCACCGGCGAAGCGCCTAACGGCCGACGGACCCGTGGCCGCCGATGAGGCGCAGCGCCTCCGCGCGGCGGTCGATCGCCTCACCGCCGATCTCGAGCGGAGCCAGGCACGCTTCCGCGACATCATCGACCGCAACGCCGACGCGATCATCGTCATCGATCGCGGCGGCGTCGTGCGGTTCGCGAATCGCATGGCGACGACGCTGTTCGGCGCTGAGCGCGGCTCGCTCGTGGGAAGCCACTTCGGATTCCCGCTGGTCGGCGCCGAGACGACCGAGGTGGACCTCCTGGCGAATGGCGAGACTCGTGTCGCCGAAATGCGCGTGGTGGAGTCGGAGTGGGAGGGCGAGATCGCCTACCTCGCATCGCTGCGCGACGTCACCGAGCGGAAGCGCGCCGAGCAGAACGCCCGCGAGCTGTTCCGAGAGCACGCGGCGCGCAGCGCGGCCGAGGACGTCGCCCGCCGACTTCGCTTTCTGCTCGAGTCCACCACCGAGCTGACATCGTCGCTGAACCATGAGGCGACGTACACGGCGCTCGCGCGCATGTGCGTCAGCGAGATCGCGGACTGGGCGGAGGTGTACAGCCTGGAAGATGGCGTCGTGACGCGGCTGCAGGGCGCCAACTGCGACTCGGCGAAAGCGCCGCTCATGCGCGAGCTGCGCAACGTCGCGATCGATCCGGACAGCCGGCATCCCGTTCTGCGGGTGCTCGAGTCCCGCCAGCCGATGCTGGCCGAAAGGGCGAGCGAGGCGCTCATCGAGTCCACGATCGTCGACGAGCGGCATCGCGACGTCGTTCGCGAGCTCGGAATCGCCTCCATCATGTTCGTGCCGATGGTCGCGCGGGAGCGCGTGCTCGGCGCCATCGGCCTGATGCGGTCGAGTCCCGCTCGGCCGTTCGGCCCGCCGGACCTCGCGCTGGCGGAGGACATCGCCGCGCGTGCGGCACTCGCGCTCGACAATGCGCTGCTCTACGAGGAGGCGCAGGACGCCAATCGGTCGAAGTCGGACTTTCTGGCGATCGTCTCGCACGACCTGCGCACCCCGCTCAACGCCATCATGGGCTACGCGCGGCTGCTTCAGATGGGGGTGCCGGAGCCGGTCCCCGAGAGCGCCCGGGAGCGACTGCAACGTATCAGCACGGCCGCCGAGCACCTGTTGTATCTGCTCGACGAGCTGCTCGAGTTCGCCCGGCTCGAGTCGGGCCGGGAGGAGGCTCATGCGAGCGAGGTCGATCTGCGCGACGTCGCGCGCGAGGTGGCCACGGTCATCGAGCCGCTGGCGCAGGAGCGGAGCCTCCGCTTCGAGCTCGCCATGCCCGACGCGCCGCTCACCCTTCGGACCGATCCGGACAAGGTGAGACAGATTCTGCTGAATCTGGCCGGGAACGCGCTCAAGTACACCGAATCCGGCGGGGTGCGCGTGGCGTTAGGCGGTGAGCGCGAGCGCCAGGCGGTGATCGAGGTGAGCGATACGGGGATGGGCATCGCGCCCGAGCATCTCGAGCGCATCTTCGAGCCGTTCTGGCAGGTGGACGCAGGCCAACGGACGCGCGGCCGCGGAACGGGCCTCGGGCTCAGCGTCGTAAAACGCCTCGTTCAGCTGCTCGGCGGCGAGGTCGAGGTCGACAGCGAGCCAGGCCGGGGAAGCACGTTCACGGTGACGCTTCCGGCGCTGGTCGACCTCCCGCCTGACTCTCCCTAGCGGATCGTGAGCGCGCCGGCTGGGTACTCGGGACTCGTGGTGGCGGGCTCCAGAAACATCATGCTCACCGCGAACGCGTAACGTCCCGGCGGCGGTCCGGTTCGCGCCGTGGCGTCGACGGCGAAGCTCTCCTCGAATACCGCTGAGTCGCCGGGGGCGACGCGCAACGTCCGTCGAACGTCGGGACATGCACGGTGAGCGCGGGCCGAGGTCCACACTGGAGCGCCATCGCGCTCGTCAGGCGCATACGCGTGAAGATTCAGAACGCAGCCCCACACCGCGAAGCGAGCGGTATCGCGCCCGGCGTTCATCAGCGTCGCCCGCGCGCGGACGAAGCGCCGGGACGGGCCTGCCCGATCGTGGTCCACCGCGGCCTCGAAGCGGACTCCGGGGATCGTTGTTGGGATCGCGGCCGCACGTGCAGCGCACGCCATCGGGAACACGAGGGCGCCGAATCGGAGGATGACTGGGAAGGCGGCGCGGACGAACGGCATGCTTTCGAATCTACGGAAAAAAAAACGACCGGGGGTCAGCCCGGTCGTCGAGAAACGAAGCGAGGAAGCGTCGCTCAGTACGACGCCCAGTTGTCGGCCCAGGCGTTGTCGAGCGGTACCACACCGGCGAACGGCCGGAGCGCGCGCGCCATGAGACAGGAATTGTAGCGGAAGATCTTCGTTCCGTTCGCGATGTCGCTCGCCGGCACGGCGATGCCGATCTGCTGGTTGAGGCCACTGATGGCCGCGCCGCGGATGGTGGTCGACCCGTTCGAGGTGACGGTGCCACCGGCCAGCAGAATGCCGTCCCAACTCTGGCCACCGCCGATCGTGAAGTTGCCCGTTACGATGAGAATGCCGCGACCGCTTGCCGGCAGGGCGAGATCGCCGGTCACCTTGATGATCGGCCAGAAGGACGTATCGGCGAAGGCCGCGGCAGTCGGGAACGTCTGCGGTGGGATGGTGATCGTCGGGGTGAGCGACGCTCCACTCAGGACGCCAGCCCAGTCGACCCGCGCCGAATCGTTCGACGACGGCTGCGGTCCCAGGTCCTTGATGGGCGGGTTACCGGCGGGAATCGACGTACCGCCACTCTGGGTGTAGCCGGGTGAGCTCGGCACAGCGACGCCCCCGACGGCGGGGAGCATGCCGCATTCGTCGATGCCGCTGAACTCTCCCGAGCCACCGTTCTTGTTGATGCCGGAGAGGCTCGTCCACGCACCGGGGACGCTCAGGTTTCCTGTTTCCCACTTGAAGATCTGACCGACGGTCCGTGTCGCGGCCGGCTGGCCGGGCATGCGGGGATTCGTGCGCACTCCCGTGGAGCGCAGCGCGTACAATCCCGGTCTGCCACCGAACGACTGGCGGATGCGCGTGACGACGACGTCCGCATAACCGCCCGACTGGACGACGCGAATCGATTCCGACGCGGCGGGCTCGCCGGCGAGGCCGAAGGCGGCGCGATCGACGAGGTACCGCTCGCGTCCTGATTCGGCCAGCGCAAACGCCTCGATCTGCTCCTGCTGGTTGTCCACCGCGCGCGACTCGTTCGAGTTGATCGTGAAGGCGGCGGTGAGCGAGAGCGCGAGGATCACCATCAGCAGGATGACGACCGGCAGCGCCGCGCCGCGGCGGAGTGCACCCGTGCGGGGCGCGAGCGGTCGAACGATGCGGAGCGAGCTCATAGTCTGTTCCTGAAGAAGACCGACGTCGTGAGCGCCGAGCGCTGGTACCCGCCGGTGAGTCGCGGCGTGGATTCGCTGGCGCCCGTGAGCACGAGCTCGAAGCCGCGAATCTCGTTCAGGGCCGGGACGGCATCCTGCGCGACATTGTCATTCAGTCGGTAGAACCGGAATCGCGACGTCACATCGAACGGTGCGGCGAGCTCCTCGCGCGCGCCCGTCGCCTCGATCCGGCGCCAGAGCGCGACACGGCCAGGAATGGCGGCCGAGCCCGCGAAGAAGTAGGTCGTGCGCCGCGTCAGCATGACCACCGTTCCCAGGTCGACGCCCACGGGCAGCGGGGGCACGACGCCGATTCGCACACTTCCGGGAACCGGATTGAGCCCGGAGGCCACACATTGGCCGGGAACCGGCGCTGTGAGCGCCGCGCCGGCTTCAACGTAGTTGTAGGGGCCGAGTCGGCCCCGCCAGGCGTAGCCGGTGAACCCAGGCTCGGCGAGCATGGCCGAGTCCGTCGGCAGCAGAGCGATCGTCCCGAAGCCGCAGTAGACGCCTAACGTGTACGGCACCCGCAGCGTCACCGAGGTCGGCGTCGCGGCAATGACGCCCTGCGAGCCATCGACCATGCGCATTTCGCTGAGCAGCACGTTCACCGCCGCGCGCGAGACGGAGCGGGCGCTGCGTCCCGCGCCCTGATGCTCGTAGAAGCGCGCCTGCGAGGTGAGCATGCGCACGATCCCACCGCCGACGATCCCGAGAACGATGACCGTGACGAGGAGCTCGATGATCGTGAGACCCGAGCGTCGGCGAAGGGTGAGCATGGCTTAGAAGAGGTTGAGCGGATGGTACTGGCGCGGCCGGGTCCGCTCGAGGATCACGGTATCCGGACGGAGCGCCGTGTTGGTCGGGCGCTGAATGAACGTCACGCGCCGGCGGCCGGCGACGATGTCTTGCACCGTAATGCATTCCGTGCGCGGCACGAGTCCGGTGGAGATGCTCGTGCACCCCGCGCGACTGGGCAGCGTGTCGTACGGCAGCACCTCGAGGCGGTTGATCTGCGCGGCGAGCGCTCCGGCTCGAACCGAGGCAAGGCTGTTGATGCGCGAGCCGCTGGCCACCTGCGTCGTGAAACCGGCGATCCCCGCCGTCACCATGGCGAAGATCGTCAGCGCCACGACGACCTCGATGAGCGTAATGCCGCGGCGAAGCGCGGCATTACCGGGACCCGTTCGGCATCGAAGCTGGGTTCGCATAGGCATTAGGGACTGACGCGCACGTGGCCGCCGCGGGTCATTGTGACGGTCCGCGAGTAGCCACCTGCCGATAGAGTGACGATCGTAGAGGCCGTCGCGACACCGTGCGGCAGAAGATCCACCGTAGACGGCGACCCGGCGACCGAGTAGAGCTTGTATTCGCTGATGCCACCCAGGGCTCGGCGCGAGATCAGGTTGCCGGTCACGCGGTCGATCAGACGGATTTCCTTGGCCGAGCCGTCGAAGACGACCCGAACCGGCCGGCGCTGGCGCCCCGCCATCGAGAGGGCCTGCTCGAGGTCCCCGGCGACGACGCGCGCTGCACTGTTGACGCGGGAGTGCGAAATGTCCTTCGAGACGTTCGGCGCCACCATGCCGACCATGATGCCGAGCATGGAAACCGTCACCATCATCTCGATCAACGAGAAGCCGGCGCGGAGGGCGCGAGTCGGGTGTGCGAGTCGGGTAATCATGGGCCCTTTCTAAAGCAGGGCGCATACCCGTTGCTGGCACTGATTTAAGTCGTTATCCAGCAGCTACTTGTGATCTTTTTCTAATCCTGGAGCGGGCTTAATGACCGGGCATCGTGCGAGAGGTGGGGCAATTCGCGACAGGGTTAGGGAGAACGGTCGTTTAGGACGAAGGCCGCGCTCGAGTGCCCCTGGGCACGCTCGCGCCTAGGGCTGGCTCCTCACGAGACCCGCGCGCGACAGCGTCACCTGACGAGAATAGGAGCCGATGGCGACCGTGAGCGTCGCCGCGGACGTTGCCCTGCCCTGCGGAAGAAGGTCGACCGACGCAGGCGAGGCCGTCAGGGTCTCCACCTTGAACTCGGAGGCGGGGCCGTAGCTGCGACGGGTGATCACG
>JAICOJ010000031.1 GCA_025930755.1 Gemmatimonadaceae bacterium | reverse complement strand
GCCTTTTCACGCTCCATCAACACGAGGTGATTCCGGAAGACGTCGAAGTCGGCGAGCAGCACCGAGTCGCGGTGCGGGACCACCGTCGTCCAGTTCGCGGGATTCGGGTCGCGGTCCGGCGCGCGCACGAGCCTGAAGTTCGTCGCGTTGTCGTTGGTACGGATGTAGAAATGGGTGCCGTGATGCTCCACCGAGTACTCCACGTTCGGTCGTCCCGCCGAGATGACCTTCGGCGATTCGCCCGGACGGTACGCATCGATGTAGTACCAGGTGGACTGTGTGAAGCTTTCGTCCCCAATGAGCAGAAAGCGATCGTCCTTGGTCTTGGTAATGCCGAGGCCGAACAGCACGTCCGGCTGATGGTGCACCATCACATCGCTCGACGTCGGCATGCCGAGGGTGTGGCGGAAAATGCGATCGGGGCGCTGGGCGGAGTCGGTGCGGGTGTAGAACAGCGTCCGATTGTCGTTCGCCCACTGAATGCCGAAATGGACGTCGTGGATCTGATCGGGCAGCATCGTGCCCCGCGCAATGTTCTTCACGACGAGCGTGAAGTGCTCCGATCCGGCGGTGTCGACGAGAAACGCGAACAGCCGGTGGTCGGGGCTCACCTGGGTGCCGCCGAGGCGGAAGTAGCCTTTCCCTGCCGCCATCACGTTCTCATCGAGCAGCACTTCCTCGGGCGCGTCGAGCGATCCCTTCTTGCGCGCGTAGATCTGATACTGCTTCCCCTCCTCGGTACGCGTGTAGTAGTAGAAAGAATCGCGGCGCACGGGGACGGAGAGATCCGTCTGCTTGATGCGACCGAGCATCTCCTTGTACAGCTGCTCCTGGAGCGGAGCGAGATGCTTCGTCATCTGGTCCGTGTAGGCGTTCTCCGCCTCGAGGTACTTGATGACGTCGGGATTCTTGCGATCGCGCAGCCAGAAGTAGTTGTCGACGAGGATGTCGCCGTGAATGGTGTCGACTTTGGCGATCGGCTTCGCGAGAGGCGGCGCCGGCGTTTGCGCGACGGTTGTCGCGAGGGGAAGTGCCAGCGCGAGCGTCCATGCGAGAGTGCGCGCGCGCATTGAGAACGAGGACCTGCTCATGAAACCTCCTGAAAGACTCTTTGGACGTGCGTTGGGGTGCAAGGACGAGGAACCGCAGAAGGCCGCAGACACGCTGTAACGTCGCCATCAAAAGCATTTACCACGGATGTGCACGGAAGCAACACCGATACTTCTCTGTGGGTGGAGGGTGCCACGGTAGAGGAAGTTCCCAGCGTTGTTTTGTTAACAGCTACGCGGAGCTAGTTCGGGCTCGGAGCCGATCCGTGCTCCCATCCGTGTTCATCTCTGGCTAACGCGTTTGCAGTTTCTGCGGCCGCCTGCGGCCATCTGCGGTTCCTTGCTCACGCGGGAGAAGCCGCGGCACGCAGCTCTAGGGCGCGAGTAGAAATCTCCTCGCGCACCCTCGCGATGAACTCATCCACCGGCACGGGCACCGGATGCTGCTTCTCCCCCGCGCCGCGGACGCTCACCGCGATCGTGCCCTGCTCCGCCTCTCGCTTCCCGACCACCGCGAGATACGGAACCTTGAGCCGCATGCCTTCCGCGATCTTGTACTTCAACGTCTCGGAACGATCATCGAGGTGTACGCGAATCCCCGCCTCCGTCATCCGGCGAGCGGCGTCGGCCGCCGCGTCGCGCTGCGCATCGGTGATCGAGATGACGCGGACCTGTTCCGGCGACAGCCAGGTGGGAAACGCGCCGGCGAGATGCTCGATCAGCGCGCCGATGAACCGCTCCAGCGTTCCGTAGATCGCACGGTGGATCATCACCGGTCGATGCGGCTTGTTGTCCGCGCCCGCGTACTCCAGCTCGAACCGCTCCGGGAGCTGGAAATCGAGCTGGATGGTGGGGCCCTGCCAGAGACGGCCAATCGCGTCCCTGAACTTCACGTCAATCTTTGGCCCGTAGAAGGCGCCCCCGCCAGCATCGATACGGTAAGGAATCTGTTTGCGCTCGAGGGCGCGCTTGAGCGTATCCTCGGCGCGATCCCAGGCCGCGTCGTCGCCGAGCTTTTCCGGGGGTCTCGTCGAGACCTCGAAATCCAGCTCGAAGCCGAACGTCTGGCGAATCAGCCGCTCCACCTGATCCAGGCAGAGGAAGATCTCGTCCTCCGCCTGGTCGAGGGTG
Organism: Gemmatimonadaceae bacterium; assembly: GCA_025930755.1. Taxonomy (GTDB): domain Bacteria; phylum Gemmatimonadota; class Gemmatimonadetes; order Gemmatimonadales; family Gemmatimonadaceae; genus JAICNG01. The sequence continues at coordinate 30,119 of JAICOJ010000031.1, read as the reverse complement.
CAGAAGATGTGGGCGTCGTCCATCGACAGGCCGCGCACGCGCAGCAGGCCGTGGAGCACGCCGGATTTCTCGTTGCGATAGACGTTCGCCACCTCCGACAGCCGCAGCGGCAAATCCCGGTAACTCCGCGGCTGCGACTTGTAGACGAGCGCGTGCATCGGGCAATTCATCGGCTTCACGCGATACCGCACGTCGTCCGCCTCGCCCGCCCCGGCCGCCATTGGCGGATACTGATTCGATTCATAGAGCGGGAGGTGGCCGGAGACGCGAAACAGCTCCTCGCGCGTGATGTTCGGCGTGTACACGAGCTCGTAGCCGTTGGCGATGTTGTCGTCCTCGACGGCGCGCGAGAGCAGCCACTTGATCCTGGCGCCTCGCGGATGCCAGAAGACCAGGCCCGGGCCGACGATGTCCTGAATCGAGAAGAGATCGAGCTGCTTGCCGATCACCCGGTGATCCCGCCGCTTCGCCTCTTCGAGCCGATGCAGGTGCGTCTCGAGCTCGTCCTTCTTGAAGAAAGCAGTGCCATAGATGCGCTGCAGCGTCTGCCGCTTCTCGTCGCCGCGCCAGTACGCGGCCGCGGTCGACAAGAGCTTGAAATGCTTCACGTACGACGTGTCGGGCACGTGCGGGCCGCGACAGAGATCGACGAACGGGCCGTCGGTGTACACCGAGATCACTTCATCCGACCCGAGCTCTTCCAGGCGCTCGAGCTTCAGCGGATCATCGGTGAAGCGGCGACGCGCCGCGGGCTTGTCCACTTCCTCGCGCACGAAGGGAAGCTTCTCCGCGACGACCTTGCGCATCTCGTCCTCGAAGACCGCGACATCGTCGGGCGTAAAGGGTCGCGTCACCTCGAAATCGTAGTAGAACCCGTCCTCGATGGCCGGACCAAACCCGATCTTCGCGTCCGGGCGGAGGCGCCGCACCGCGGTCGCGAGAATGTGCGCGGCGGAATGGCGGAGCACGTCGAGGGCGGGCCTGTCCCGCTCGGTCAGCACCGTGAACGAGCCGCTCTCGCGAATGGGCGTCACGAGATCCTGAACGTGGCCGTTCACCTCGACGGCGATGGCGGCCCGAAGGAGGCCGGCCCCGATCGAGGCAACAACGTCGCGAGGCAGGGCGCCATGCTCGACCTCGCGAGTCGAGCCGTCGGGCAGCTTCAGCGTCAACATGTCGGTGGCGCTTTGAATCACGAAGAGATCCCGTGGATGACCGACGGCGTCTCGCGCGCGAATCGGAAGTACAGGTAAAGTCCGATGAGCAGCAGCACGGCGGCGATGAGCCAGATCACCGCGCGGCCGGCGTATCCTCGCTCCGGACGAGAGGGCTCAGGTGAGGTCATTGCGTGATTTCGGATGGGCGAAGGTGAGGCGGTAGGTGGCCTTCTTCTTGCCTCTACTCGCGCGTACTCACCCAGAAAGCTACCCTTACGAGACAACCTCCGCCACAGGGAAAGCATGGCTCCATTTCGGTATCGTGACGAGGGCGAGTCCCTCGGCGGCGCCCTCGCGAAGATCGGGGTTGGGGTCGCCGCAGGTTTCGTCGTCGGCGTCATCATGGCGCAGAAGGTCGGCGGTATCTCGGGCATCTCGTCCAGACTGCGCGACAGGATCGCGGGACTCGGCGGAGACGACGTGGATCGCTACCGCGTGTCGCGAGGCCTTACCGCTGACGACGGTCTCGACACGGTGCTCGAGGAGCGCGTGCTCGAGGCTTTCCGCAACGATCCCATCCTGAGCGAGCGCGGCATCGACATCGGGTCCGTCGGCGAGGGGACGATCGAGCTGACGGGCTGGGTCGAGACACCGGACGAGTCGGAGCGAGCGACGACGATCACGCGCGGCGTTCCCGGCGTGGCGACCGTCGTGAATCGAATCATCGTTGGGGAGGAGGAAGACATGCTCGACGACAATGCGCGGCGGCATGCCGACGGCGATCCCGCGCTGAACGAGGCGCGGTGGGAAGGTCAACGCGTCGGCACCGGTCGGCGGCGCCAGGGAAATTCCGAGGAGCTCGACCGTCACGCGGATCCCAAGCCCGAGCTGGAGGATCGCTGGCTCGCCGAGCAGCACGCGCTCGAACAGGCCGCGGATGACACGCCTGACACGGGCGTACGACGGAGCACGACTCGCAAGGCGCGTCGCGGTGGGCGGGCCGATGGGTCTCCCGTCGCGCCGACGGGCGTGCCGAAGGCGGACCATGTGGCGGATCCGTTGGGAGTCGAGGAGCCCCCTCGCGCGGACTAGGAGCTAGGAGTCAGGGATCAGGGATCACGGGTCAGGGGTGGAAAGGCAAACGGCCGCGCACAGCGCGGCCGTTTGCTCATCTGATGAGGCGCCTGCGGCGAAGCCGCGGCGCCGTTTCCACCCCTGACCCCTGACTCCTGATTCCTGACCCCTTACTCCAACCCTGCGCTTAGACTTTTTTTCACCCATGACCACCCCCTCCCTCGATTCCCTCTCCACCCAGTTCGACCCCGTCGCGATCGAGCGCCCGATCTACGAGCGCTGGCGCGCCGCGGGGGTCTTTACCGCCCGCGCCGAGCGATCGAGGCGAGTCGGCGGCGACCGCGAGCCGTTCACGATCGTGATCCCGCCCCCGAACGTCACTGCCGTGCTGCACATGGGGCACGGCCTCGACAACGTCGCGCAGGACGTGCTCATGCGCTGGCGCCGCATGGCCGGCGACGAGGCGCTCTGGGTGCCCGGCACCGATCACGCCGGGATCGCGACGCAGAACGTCGTCGAGAAGCTCATCTGGAACACGGAAAAAAAGACGCGCTTCGACGTCGGCCGTGCCGAGTTCGTCAAGCGCACCGAGACGTTCGTGCGCGAGACGGGCGGCGAGATCCTGCGTCAGCTCGAAGCGATCGGCAGCTCATGCGACTGGTCGCGCACGGCGTACACGCTCTCGCCCGAGCTGTCTCGCGCCGTGCGCGAAGCGTTCGTGAGGCTCTACGAGAAGGGACTCGTCTACCGCGGCCATCGCGTGATCCACTGGTGTCCGCGATGCCTGACGTCGCTCTCCGACGAAGAGGCCGAGCCGCACGAGACGACCGGCAAGCTGTACCACATTGCATACCCCCTCGCGGGCAACCCCGCACGCTCGCTCGTCGTCGCGACGACGCGGCCCGAGACGATGCTCGGCGACGTCGCCGTTGCCGTGAACCCGAAGGATGAGCGCTATCGCGACGTCGTCGGTCGTCGGGTGCTGCTGCCGATCGTGAACATCGAGATTCCGATCATTGCCGACGACTACGCCGATCCGGCCTTCGGCACGGGGGTCGTGAAGATCACCCCCGCGCACGACGCGAACGACTTCGAGGTCGGCATGCGGCACGCGCTGCCCACGCCGGTGATCATCGACGAGCATGCGGTCGTGCGCGAAGTGAGCGAGGCGCGAGGGCGCGTGCCTGACGAGCTGCGCGGCCTCGACCGCTTCGAAGCGCGCGAGCGCGTCGTCGAGCGGCTCCGCGCGAGCGGCCAGCTCCTGAAGGTCGACGCGCATCAGCACGCGGTGCGCCGGTGCTATCGCTGCGATACCGTGGTCGAGCCGCGCCTCAGCGATCAGTGGTTCGTCCGCATGAAGCCGCTTGCCGAGCCGGCGCTCCAGGCGGTGCGCGATGGCACGATCCGCATCGTCCCCGATCGGTGGGAGGGAGTCTACGTCCACTGGATGGAGAACATCCGCGACTGGAACATCTCGCGGCAGCTCTGGTGGGGACATCGGATTCCGGTGTGGTACTGCGACGCGTGTGGAACGCAGACCGCCAGCCGCACCGACATCGACCGGTGCCCCACGTGCGCGGGCGCGGTTCGCCAGGATGAGGATGTGCTCGACACCTGGTTCTCCTCCTGGCTGTGGCCCCTGTCGACGCTCGGCTGGCCGGATGCGAACGCGCAGGATTATCGCGCCTTCTATCCAACCGATGTGCTCGTCACCGGGCCGGACATTCTGTTTTTCTGGGTCGCGCGCATGATCATGGCCGGCTATTTTTTCGACGGCCGGCACCCGTTCCACACCGTGTTCCTGCACGGCATCGTCCGGGACACGCAGCATCGCAAGATGTCAAAGTCGCTGGCGAACGGCATCGATCCGCTCGATGTCGTGAACCTGTACGGGGCGGACGCGCTGCGCTGGACGGTCGTCTCCGGCATGGGACTCGGGGTCGATCAGATCCTCGATCCGACCAACCTCGAGCAATCGTTTTCGCCCGGGCGCAACTTCGCCACCAAGCTCTGGAACATCGGCCGCTTCCTGTTAGGCAACCTCGGCGGCGGCAGCGTGCTCCCACTGGCGGAGCTCGAGGCGGGGAGCCTCACGCGCGCCGATCGCTGGATTCTCTCGCGGCTCAACGACGCCATCGCGAGCATCGAGACGGCGTTAGGCGCCCCCCGTCCTCCGGGGGGCGCCTGGCCCGAGGGTTCGGCACGCCTCGGGATGCGCCTGGATGCGTATGCCGAAGTCGCGCGCCGCTTTGTCTGGGATGAAGTGGCGGACTGGTACGTCGAAGTCTCGAAGGGCCGGCTCGGCGAGAGCGGGTCCGATCGCGATACCGCCCGCGCGGTGCTCGTGCACGTGTTCGATCGGGCGCTCCGACTGCTTCATCCCATCGTGCCGTTCATTACGGAGGCGTTGTGGCAACGGCTTCCGGGCCGGCGCGAGGGCGAGCTCCTCGCCGCTGCCGAGTGGCCCGGCAGAGACGAGCGGTTCGGCGTCACCGAACGCGAGTTCGAGGAGGTCCGCGCCGCCGTGACCACCATCCGGCGCCTGCGCGCCGAATACGCCGTGCCCCCCGGAACGCTGGTCGACGTCATCTTGTCCCCGCCGGGACACACGGCCGGAATCGGCTCTGCCGATGGGCGATGGGTCGAGGCCGCGCTGCGGGAGGAGGCGTCCCTGATCGGTCGCCTTACGAGGAGCCGGGTCGCCATCGCCGGAACAGCCCCGGCGGGCGCCGCGGCGCACGCCGTGCTTCCGAGTCACTGGTCGGTCGTCGTGCCGCTCGAGGGGCTCATCGACGTGGGACGCGAGTGTGAGCGTCAACGCGGAGAGCTCGCGAATCTCGAGAAGCAGCTGACCTCGCTTGGCGCTCGCCTGGAGAACGCGAACTTCCTCTCGCGCGCGAAGCCCGAGGTCGTCGAGGCGGAGCGCGCCAAGCACCGTGAGTGGTCGGCGCGCCGGCTCGTCCTCGCGGAGAAGGTCAAGGCGCTGTGCGGCGACTGATCACCGCCGTCGCGCTGCTCGCGTGCGCCTCGCAGGGTGATCCGCCGGGTGGTCCGCCCGACGCGGCAGCACCGGTGCTGATCGGTATCGTGCCGGAGAGCGGCGCCGTGAACGTGCGCCCCGAGCGTGTCGAGTTTCGATTCGATGAGGTCGTGAGCGAGCGCCCTTCGGGCGCGACCTCGCTCGAACAGATGGTCTTGATCTCGCCGAGCGATGGCTTGCCTCGCGTCGATTGGCGGCGACGCTCGATCGCGGTTCGCCCGCGCCGCGACTGGAGGGCGAATGCGGTGTACACCGTCACACTGCTCCCCGGCATCAGCGACTTGCGCGGCAACGTGATGAGGACCGGCGCATCGGTGATCTTTTCCACCGGAGCGGCGATTCCCGACACGCGCATCGCCGGCATCCTGTACGACTGGGTCGCGGGAAGCGCCGCTCGTCTGGGAGCCGTCGAGGCGATCGCGCTCCCCGACAGCATCGTCTACGTCGCGAGGACCGATAGCGCCGGCCGGTTCGCGCTCGCTCACCTGCCGCCGGGATCGTACGTGCTGCGCGCGTGGCTCGATGCCAACAACAACCGCGACCTCGACCCTCGAGAGGCGTACGACAGCGCGAGCGTCGTGCTGCGTGACACGGCGTCGCTGACACTGTTCGCGTTCGTTCACGATACGCTGCCGCCGCGCATCAACACGGTGCAGGTGGTGGACTCCATGACGCTGCGCGTGGAGCTGAATCAGCCCCTCGACCCGGAGCAGCCTCTCGATACGACGCGCTTTCGGCTGACGGCATCCGATTCCAGTGCCCTCGCCCTCCGCGCGGTGTTCACCGCCGACTCCTTCGACCGCGCGCAGGCCGATTCGATCGCACGCGCCGACACGACGCGCCGCGCTCCCCCGCGGCAGGCGCCCGCCGCGCCTCGAGATTCCGTGGTGCTCCCGCGTCCCGTGCCCGTGTCGCGTTTCGTCGTCGTGACGGCGCTGCCGCTTCAACCCGAAGCGTCGTACCGGCTCATTGCCGTCGAAGCGCGCAATCTGATGGGCCGTGCGGGCACGAGCGCGCGAGTCTTCACCACGCCGCGCCGCGCGCCCGCGGACACCACACCACCGGCGCCCCCGCCATGAGCGACCCGCGCCGCACATTGCCAAGCATCAACACCCTTCTCGAGAGCGACACGGTACGTCCGCTCCTCGACTCGGCACCGCGGGAGCTGGTGGTAAACGCGGTGCGGGACGCCGTGGCCGCCGCGCGCGATACGGCCGACGCGCCGCGGAGTGCCGGCGAGTGGGGCACGGCAATTCGAGAAGCGCTCGCGATGCGGCAGCGGCGGTCGTTGCGACCGGTCATCAACGCGACCGGCGTCGTCCTTCACACGAACCTCGGCCGCGCGCCGCTGGCCGCGGTGGCGGTGGAGGCGATTCGCGAGGTCGCGAACGGATATTCCAATCTCGAGTACGATCTCGAGCGCGGCGCGCGCGGGTCGCGCTACGCGCATTGCGTCGGGCTGCTTCGCGAGCTGACTGGCGCCGAGGATGCGCTGGTCGTCAACAACGGCGCCGCCGCGCTCGTCCTGGCGCTGAACACGCTCGCCGAGGGACAGCCCGCGATCATTTCGCGCGGGGAGCTCGTCGAGATCGGCGGCAGCTTTCGCATTCCCGACATCATGGCGAAGAGCGGGGCTCGTCTCGCGGAAGTGGGAACGACGAACCGGACGCATCTCGCGGACTACGAGCGCGCGCTGGCGCACGGCGGGGTCATCGTCAAGGTGCACCGCAGCAACTTCGCCATCGAGGGATTCGTGGCCGACGTCGCGCTGGCCGGGCTCGCTCGGCTCGCCGACCCGCATGACGTTCCCGTTATCTACGACCTGGGCAGCGGCCTGCTCGTCTCCCTCGAGCGATACGGCCTAACGGGCGAGCCTCTGGCCTCCGACGCGGTCCGCGACGGCGCGACCGTCGTGACGATGAGCGGCGACAAGCTGCTCGGCGGGCCGCAGGCAGGCATCCTGCTTGGCCGCCGCACGGCGATCGAGCGGATTCGCTCGAATCCGCTCACCAGAGCGCTCCGCGTGGACAAGCTCACCCTGGCGGCGCTCGAGGCAACACTCGCGCTCTATCGCGAACCCGACCGCGCGTTCCGCGAGATCCCGACGCTCGCGATGATCGCCCGCGACGTGGCCGAGGTGCGAGCGCGCGCCCGCTCGGTCGCGGAGCGATTGTCCTCGCGAGGGATCGCGTGCGAGGTGGTCGACACCGAGGCGAGCGTCGGGGGCGGCGCGTTCCCGACAGCGCGCATCCCGTCGGCGGCCGTCGCCCTCCGCGGAAACGCCGAGCAGACGGACGTTCGCCTCCGCGCCGGCGAGCCGCCCGTCATCTCGCGCATTATCGAAGGCCGCATCGTGCTCGATCTCCGCACCATTCAGCCCGGGCTGGAGGACGGGCTCGCTGACATGGTCGAGCGCGTGCTCGCGTGATGACATCGCGACCCGCGGCGTTTCTCGATCGCGATGGCACGATCATCCACGACGTCGAGTACATCGCGCGGGCCGAGGATGTGCGACTCCTGCCTGGCGTTGCCGAGGCGATCGGTTCCCTGAACGATGCCCGCCTCCCGGTGATCGTCGTCTCCAATCAGTCGGGGATTGGGCGCGGCTACTTCACCTACGAAGACTACGAGCGCGTCCAGGCACGGATCGGGGAGCTTCTCGGAGCGGGTGGCGCCCACGTCGATGCGACGTACATCTGCCCGCATCCACCGGCGAATCCGGCGGCGTGTGCGTGTCGCAAGCCCGGCGTCGGCCTCTTCGAGCAGGCGGCACGCGAGCACGGTCTGGACCTCGCGGCCTCATGGTACGCTGGTGACAAGTGGCGAGACGTGGAACCCGCCCTGACGCTCCATGGCCAGGGCTTTCTCATCCCGGCCTCCTCCACCCCGTCGGAGGACCTGGAGCGCGCGCAGCGAATCGGCCTCGTCCGCGATTCCCTGGCCGCTGTCGCCCAGGAGATCATCGCGACCCTTACAGGCGGGCAGAGGGCGCGATAACATCTGCGCAGCATGACGGCGCGGATCGCAGTGTTCGCCTCCGGGCGCGGCTCCAACCTGCAGGCTCTCCACACGTATCTCGAGCGCGCCGGCGGCGCCGAGATCGTGCTCGTCGCCTCTGATCGCGCCGCGAGTGGCGCGTTGACGTGGGCACACGATCGTGGCATTACCACGTCGACGCTGGGCTCCGGGGGCGATGACGCGCGGGCGATCCTTCACCTGCTGGCGACATCCCGGATCGATAGCGTCGTCCTGGCCGGCTATCTCCGTCTCGTGCCCGCGGAGGTCGTGCGCGCCTATCGAGGACGCATCGTGAACGTGCACCCCGCTCTGCTCCCTGCATTCGGTGGACCCGGTATGTATGGAGCGCGCGTTCATCGCGCGGTGCTCGCGTCGGGCACACGCGTGAGCGGACCGACGGTGCACTTCGTCGATGAGGTCTACGACCACGGCGCCATCATCGCGCAATGGCCGGTCCCGGTCTTTCCCGACGATACTGAAGCGGCACTCGCGGCGCGTGTACTGCGCGCCGAGCACTTGCTGCTGCCGCGCGTGGCGCACCTCGTCGCGCTCGGTCGGATCACCGTGCACGATGACGAGCGATCGCGAGGCGCACAGGCAGCGCGCGAGCGCGCGGCCTTTCTTCTTGCCACACCGGAGGATGATGCTCTTGCCGAAAGCATGGCCGGCGCCGTGGGCGCTTAGCGCCGGCGCGCTCCTCCTGATGGCGGCACCGGCCCTGAGTCAGCGCCGCGCGGTGGACGCGATCGCGACGTGGATCGCCCTCGACGCCCCGGTCGGTCATGAAGAGCTCGCCACCGACATCATTCGTCGCGAGCTGCCGGGCTGGTCGCGTGATCGCATGGGCAATCTCCTCACGCGTCGTGGCACCGGGGCTCCGCGTCGAGTCGTCGCCTGTCCGCTCGACCAGGGCGCGTACGTCGTCTCGGCGATCACACCGAGCGGCTACCTGCGACTGCACGGGTCCGGCAATCCCAGACGTTCCTCGCTGTGGGACCAGTTCCACGAAGGGCAGCGCGTGCGCGTACTCACGCGAGCTGGCGCCGTGCAAGGCGTTGTCGCCGTTCGCAGCGTTCATCTCTGGCGACGCCGAAGCGCGGATACGCTCGTGGTATCCGTGGACGACCTGTGGGTCGACATCGGCGCGCGCACCGCCGCGGAGGTCCGCGCGCGCGGCATCGAGATGCTGGACGCGGTTGTTCGAGAGTGGCCCTCCTGGCGGTATGGCGAGTTCGTCGCCGGGCCGGGCGCGGCGGCTCGCGCTGCGTGCGCCGCCGTCGCCGCCGCTTCGCGACACACGCCCGCCAGCGGGGAGACCGTCTACATTCTCGCCGCGCAGTCCGCATTCAACCACGTGGGCCTCGCCGCGGCACTTGCTGAGCTGGGTAGCGCGGACACGGTGACGCTCGTCGACCCGTCGATTGGGGATACGACCGAGTCGGTGCAGTCGCGACGGCCATTCCCCCTGCCCTTCAACCTCCCGACCGGCGTTCGCGTTCAGGCAACGATGGTGCTCGGCGCACGCTCGGCGTTTCGCGGAACACTCGCCGAAAGCGTGCAGGAGGGCGATGCGCGCGTGCTACTCGGCGAAGTGCTCGAGGCGGCTGGCGTCACCGGCGCCGAGGTGACATGGCCATTCCTTCGCGGAACGACGCCGCTGGCGCCCGTCGCGACGCGACGCGACTCGCTCACCCCGGTCGCCGACCTCCTCCGTTTGCTCGCCGATGAGTACGGTGTGTCCGGCCACGAGGAGCCGGCGCGTAATGCCGTGCGCAACGCGCTCCCGGCGTGGGCGCGCGCGATCTCCCGCGTAGACACTGCGGGCAATCTGATCCTCGCGATGGGACCCGAGCGTGACACGGTGGTCTTCGTCGCGCACCTCGACGAGATCGGCTTCGAGGTCACGGCCATCTCTGCGGATGGTCAGGTCTCGCTGCGTCAACGAGGCGGGTTCTACCCCTCGTTATTCGAAGGGCAGCCCGCGCTCCTGCATCTTCCAGCGCGCCCACAGGACACGGCGAGCTTCATCCGTGGAGTGTTCGTCCCGCGAAGAGCCGTGACATCGAAGCAGCCACGGGATGTCACGGCGTGGTTCGGTCTCGACTCGTCGGCGCTCATCGCCCAGGGCGTGGCCGTCGGACGCTCCCTCACGAGCTGGAAGCGGTCGGCGCGACTCGGAGCCACGAGGTTCACCGCACGCTCCATCGACGATCGCGCCGGCTCGGCCGCGCTCATATTGGCGTTGCCCCGGCTCGACCGGGCGCGACTTCCGCGCAAGGTGATCTTCGTGTGGTCCGTTCGCGAGGAGACGGCGCTGGCTGGCGCCGCCGCCGCTGCCGCCACGTTCGGCACCAGCGTGACGCGCGTTCACGCGGTAGACACGTTCGTCTCCGCCGATTCGCCACTCGAGAGCGCACGGTTCGCCGCGGCACCGATCGGTCGAGGCGCGGTCGTCCGTGCACTCGACAACTCGAGTGTCGCGCCGCGACAGGAGATCGATCGCGTCGTCCGTATCGCGCGGCAACAGCGCATCCCGCTTCAGGTCGGCACCACCAACGGGGGCAACGACGGCTCCGTCTTCACCCGGTATGGTGTGGTCGACGTTCCGATCGCCTGGCCGTTGCGCTACAGCCACTCGCCGGCCGAGCTCATCGATTTGGGCGACGTGCACGCCCTCGCGCGACTCGTCGCCGCGCTGGCGCGGTACTAACCGATCATGCCTCGCGCGCTGCTCTCGGTATCGAACAAGGACGGGCTGGTCGAGCTCGCTCGCGGACTCGTCGGTCTTGGGTGGGAGCTCATCTCGACCGGGGGGACCGCGCGGGCACTGCGAGAGGCGGGCCTCTCCGCGGTGGACGTCGCAAGCATCACCGGCTTTCCCGAGATGCTCGACGGCCGCGTGAAGACACTGCACCCCAAGGTCCACGGGGCGCTCCTCGCGCGCCGGGAAGCCCCCGAGCACATGCGCGCGCTCGCCGAGCACGGGATTCAGCCGATCGATCTCGTGGCGGTGAACCTCTACCCGTTTCGCGAGACGGTGTCGCGCGCCGACATCGCGCCTGACGAGGCCATCGAGCAGATCGATATCGGCGGCCCGTCGATGCTCCGGTCCGCGGCGAAAAATTTCGCCTCCGTCTACGCGATCGTGGATCCCGGCGACTACGCACGTGTGCTGGCGGCCCTCGAGGCGAGCGACGATGATCTCGATCTGCGGCGCTTGCTCGCCGGAAAGGTCTTCGCCCACACCGCGGCGTACGATGCGGCCATTTCCGCGTGGTTCGCGGCGCAGCGAAGCGATGTGTTCCCGGAGCGCATGACCCTCGGGCTGGAACGTGCGCAAACGCTGCGATATGGCGAGAACCCGGATCAGCGTGCGGCATTCTACGTCGAGCGTCCCGGCGACGGGCTCGCGAGCCTCGTGCAGCGCGGCGGGAAAGAGCTGTCGTTCAACAATCTCCTCGATCTCGAGGGCGCGTTGCTCGCCACGGATCCCTTCGGCGAGCAGGTCGCGTGCGCGATCGTCAAGCACACCACGCCGTGCGGCCTCGCGGTCGGCCGCGACGCGCTCGATGCGTATCGTAAGGCGCTGGCGTGCGATCCCGTGTCCGCATTCGGATCGGTGATATCGCTGACGGTACCCGTGGATGAGGCCGCGGCGGAAGCGATTTCGAGCCTGTTCGTGGAGTGCATCGTCGCGCCCGGGTTCTCCGACGCCGCGGTCGAGATTCTCGGACGCAAGAAGAATCTGCGCGTGCTCCAGGGCACGGCTCCCTGGCCGAAGGGCTCGGCCGACCTCAAGCGCGTGCGCGGCGGCTTGCTCGTGCAGGAGCGACCGGCGGCCATGGGCGCCTACGAGACGTGGCAGGTCGTGACGCGGCGCGCTCCGACCGACGCGGAGCGGGACGATCTCCTCTTCGCGTGGCGCGCGGTGGCGACGGTGAAGTCGAACGCGATCGTGCTCGCGCGCGACGGCGCCACCATCGGCATTGGCGCCGGCCAGATGTCTCGCGTGGATGCATCCTTTCTCGCGGTGCACAAGGCTCGCACCGCCAGCCACGCGACATCTGGCGCAGTGCTGGGTTCGGATGCGTTCTTTCCCTTCCGCGATGGCGTGGATCAGGCGGCGGAAGCGGGCATTACCGCCATTGTCCAACCGGGCGGCTCGGTTCGGGACGCCGAGGTGATCGCGGCGGCCGATGAGCATGGAATGGCGATGGTATTCACAGGGCAGCGGCAGTTCCGGCATTGAGGAGTGTCCTCAGGGTCCTCGGGGTCCTCAGGGTCCTCAGGGTCCTCGAGGTGAAAGAACCCTACGCACGACCTTGGGCCCAGAGGACCTAGAGGACCCTGAGGACCCTGAGGACCCTTTCATTCGGAGATTCGCCATGTCTCGAACCTGGATGCTTGGTTTCGCAGCGCTAGCCGCGTGCACCGCCACGTCACGAGAGTCTTCGACCGCTGACACGAGCGCCCGCACGCAGGAGACGGCCATGACGAGCTCGACGCCGGACCAGGGGGCGGAATGGCGCTCGCTGTTCGACGGGTCCACCACCGCCGGCTGGCGGGGCTACAAGCGCCCGGACGTGCCCGATGGATGGCGCGTCGTCGACGGCGCGCTCACACGCGTGGGAGCGGGCGGTGACATCATCACCACCGACCAGTTCGGGAACTTCGAGCTCTCCCTCGAGTGGAAGGTGCAGCCGCGCGGCAACAGCGGCGTTTTCTATCGCGTGACGGAGGAGGGGGACCAGACCTACTTCACCGGGCCCGAGATGCAGGTGCTCGATGATGCCGGTCACGCTGATGGGCAGTCCCGCCTAACGTCTGCCGGCGCAAACTATGGGCTGCATCCGGCGCCCGCCGGTATCGTGCGGCCCGCCGGGCAGTGGAACGAGGCGCGCATCGTCGCGCACGGAGCACACATCGAGCACTGGCTCAATGGAACCAAGATGGTCGAGTACGAGCTCTGGAGCCCGGACTGGGAGAAGCGCGTACGCGAGAGCAAGTTCGCGGCGTGGCCAAAGTATGGGCGCGCCACCCGCGGACACATCGGCCTGCAGGATCACGGTGACACGGTTGCCTTCCGCAACATCAAAATCCGGGTGCTGCCATGAAGAGCGTGAACGCGCGACTATCGGTCATGATGTTCCTGCAGTTCTTCGTGTGGGGCGCGTGGTACACGACGATCGCGGTATACATGACGAACGAGGGGATGGCCACCCTCACGCACTGGCCGTATACCGTCAATCCGATCGCGGCGATCGCCGCGCCGTTCTTCGTCGGATTGGTGGCCGACCGGTTCTTCGCGACCGAGAAGGTCTTCGGCATTCTGCACCTGCTCGGCGGCGTGGTCCTGCTCGCGGCGCCGCAGACCGTCGGGAATCCGACGCTGTTCATTGTCATGCTGCTGCTGTACAACCTCTGCTACATGCCGACGATCGCGCTCTCGAACTCGCTGGCCTTTCACAATATCGCCGACCAGGAAAAGCAGTTCCCGCGCATTCGCGTGTGGGGCACGATCGGCTGGATCATCGCCGGGCTCTTCATCAGCTTCGGCCTCGGGGCGTTCGTGACCGGCCTCCGGCCGGAGCAGACGGCCCTGCCATTGTACACCGCGGGGATCGCCAGCCTGGCGCTCGCGGCCTTCAGCCTGACGCTTCCTCACACACCCCCTCGGGCACGCGGGCAGGCGGTTTCGACCCGCAGCGTCCTGGGGCTGGACGCGTTCCAGCAGCTCGGCAGTCGCCCGTTCTACGTGTTCATCATCAGCGCCCTGTTGCTCTGCATTCCGCTGGCCGCGTACTACAACTTCACCCAGCTCTACCTCGAGGCGGCAGGCGTCCAGAACATCGCCGCGACGCAGACGCTCGGGCAGATGTCCGAGACGGTCTTCATGTTCCTGATGCCGTTCTTTTTCGCGCGCTGGGGCGTGAAGCGGATGCTGCTCGCGGGAATGGCGGCGTGGGTGCTGCGATATGCGCTGTTCGCCGCGGGGGCGCCCGGTGCGGTGTTCTGGATGATCGCTGGCGGCATCCTGCTGCACGGCATCTGCTACGACTTCTTCTTCGTCACCGGGATGATTTACGTCGACAAGAAGTCGACGCCGGCGATTCGCGGGCAGGCACAGGGCTTCTTCGTGTTCATTACGTACGGCGTGGGGATGCTGATCGGCGCCCAGGTGGCCGGGAACGTCTACAATCGATTCCTCGCCGGAGCGACGACGCTGACCCTCGACCAATGGCAAAGCTTCTGGATGCTTCCGGCCGGCTTCGCGGCTCTCGTCCTGGTCTTCTTCGGCGTCGCTTTCCACGACCGCGACGTAGAGACCAAACGACGGGCCGGGTTGGCGGCGGCCGAAACCACCCCGGCGGGGCCCTAGTATGAGTGACATCTCTCGACGCGACTTCGTCGCTGACGTCGCGAAAGCCAGCGCAGCATTCACCATCGTCCCGCGTCATGTGCTTGGCGGACCCGGCTATCGCGCTCCGAGTGACACGCTGAACGTCGCCTGCGTGGGTGTCGGCGGGATGGGACGCTCCGATGTCAACGGCGTGAGTGGCGAAAACATCGTCGCGATGTGCGACGTCGACGACCGCATGGCCGAGCAGAGCTACGCGCGTTTCCCGGCCGCGAAGAAGTATCGCGACTTCCGGCAGATGCTCGAGCGCGAGGGCAAGGGCATCGACGCGGTCACCGTATCAACGCCCGACCACACGCACACGGTCATCGCGATGGCGGCGATGCGCATGGGCAAGCACGTGTACGTGCAGAAGCCGCTGGCCCGCACGATCCACGAGGTACGCACGCTCATGGACGCGGCGCGACGCTACAAGGTCGCCACGCAGATGGGGAACCAGGGCCACGCGGGTGTCGGCACACGCAACCTCCGCGAATGGGTCGAGGCGGGCGCCATTGGCACAGTGCGCGAGATCCACTACTGGACGAATCGCCCCATCTGGCCTCAGGCCATCGAGCGGCCGACGGAGCTGCACGCTCCGCCGCCGACGCTCGACTGGGACCTCTGGCTGGGCCCGGCCGCCGACCGTCCGTACCACCCGGCATACGCTCCCTTCCGGTGGCGGGGATGGTGGGACTTCGGCACCGGGGCGTTAGGCGACATCGCGCCGCACGCGATGGACGCGGCGTACTGGGCGCTCAATCTTGGCTTCCCCTCGCGCATCGAGGCCGAGACGACGCGCAACTTCCCGGAGACGGCGCCGCGCGTCTCGCGCATCGTGTACGAGTTTCCCGCGCGTGGCGCGCGGCCGCCGGTGCGCGTCGTCTGGCGCGACGGCGAGCTGTCGGCGGCGCGTCCCGAGGCGCTCCCGCCGGAACAGCCGTGGCCCTACCACGATGTCGGCAGCCAGATGTGGATCGGGAGCGACGGGACGCTCGTGGCCGACGCGTATGGCGACCGACTGATCCACCTCGACCCCGCGCGCCACAAGGACCTCACCGCGTCACCGCCGCCGCAAAAGTATCCGCGCGTCGCCGGCGTGTACGCCGAGTGGATCGCGGCATGCAAGGGCGGTCCCGCCGCGGGGTCGAACTTCCCCGAGCACGCCGGCCCGCTGACGCAAATGGTGTTGTTAGGCAATTTCGCCGTCCGCGCCGGGAAGCCGATCGATGTCGACCCGGCGACGGGGAATCTCAAGACGACGGGGATTCCGGAGCACTATTGGAAGCCGGAGTATCGGAAGGGGTGGACGTTGTAGGAGCTAGGGGTCAGGAGTCAGGGATCAGGGAAGGAAAGGGGCCGCCGCGCTTCGCGCGTGCGGCCCTCATCAGATGAGCGCGGCAGCATAGCTGCCGCGCCTTTCCTTCCCTGATCCCTGACTCCTGATCCCTAGCCCCCGCCCTTCCATTCTCCCTTCGCGACTTTCGGCACGAAGCTATCAAGATCCTTCGGCGGAAACTGCAGCGTCTTCCCTGCCTCCGCACTCGCGTACGCCGTCATCAGGATCTTCACCACCTCGAGCCCGTCCTCGAACGTCAGGCGCGGCTTCTCCTTCCCCAGGAAGACACGCACAAAGTGCCGGTCCTCCGCCTCGTAACCGTACGCGGCCGCCTCGTTCGCGACGACTGGCATCAACCCCATCTCGGCGTTCTGCTTCTCGACCAGGTCCTCGCCCTCCTTGCCGCGGACCTCGCGGCTGAAGAAGAGCCTGAGCCCCGCGTCGAGCGAGTTCCATTGCATCGAGTACTCGGGGCCGAGCAGCTCCGCCGAGAGGCGGAGCCCGGCGCCGACGAAGCTCCACGAGGTCGTCGCCTCGCCAATCACGGTCAGGCCGTCGTCCGTCTCGAACTCAATGTGGACCGCAGCGAAATCCTCCGACGGAGCCGACGTGTAATCGACTTCCTTCCCCATGCGCGCCTTCAGAAGCTTGGCGTACTCGGGCCGGCTCCACTTGAGGCTGGCGATGTGCCCGGTCACCCGCACCGGCTTCACGGAGTTGCGCGGCGCGCCCGGCTTCGTGAGCAGATGGCGCACGACGAGCGCGGAGTGGCACATCATGTCGTTGAGCACGCCGCCACCCTGCAACGTCCCACGCCAGAACCAGGGAGCGTGCGGCCCACTGTGCTCCTCGGCCGCGCGCGCGAGGTAGGGCCGTCCCGTCGTCGCCGCCCCACGGGCCCAGATGAGCTGGTGACCGGTCTCCACCTGCGGAGCGAAGAACTGGTTCTCGAGATAGCCCGTCGGAACGCCGATGCGCTTCACGAGCTCCATGACCTTCTTCGCCTCGGCGACGTTCCGCGCCAGCGGCTTCTCGCACGCGATGCCCTTGAGCGTTCCCTTTCCCTTCTCGACGGCGGTGACGATCTCTTCGACGTTCTCGAGCCGCGCGTGGTTCGGGCCCGAGAGCCAGATCGCATCGATGGCGGGATCCGCCACCATGTCGGTGATCGTCTTGTAGGGCTTGGCGTCCCCGATGTCGAGCTCCCGCGCGAATTTCGCGGCCGACGCGGCGTTCTTCGCATTCGGGCTCCAGATGCCGCGCACATCGCCATCGCGCACCGTGGTCCATCCCCGGAGATGGAACTTCGTGTTGAACCCACTTCCGATGAACCCCACCCCCAGACGCTCACCGCTCATCGTGTCTCCGCCTTGTTCATGAGGTCATAGGTCACACCGAGCTTGCGGAGCGCCGGCTCCGGACAACCCGTCCACGTCGGCATGGCGGCGTTCCCCTGGTACTGAAGATCCCTGACGCCGATGCTGCTCGAGAAGAATCCCGCCGCCACCATGTCCCTGAAGCGCAGGAAGAACGCCGAGCCCTGACGAAACTCGGGCCGCACGCGATCCGGATACGCAATGTCATCGAGGATCTGATGTCGCTGCGCCGCGGTCGCGGCGGCGTATGCGACGCCGAACCGGCGTCGGCTCTCCGTGTCGATCCACCGGAGACCGCCACGCCACTGCGTGCGCATCTCGGGTGACGTCTCGGAGCTGGCGAGGTTGTGGTCGAGGAACGCAGGAACGCCCGCGTCGGTGGCGCTGCCCGAGCGCGCATCGCGCGGAATGATGTCGTCGGCCAGCACGCGTACCGTGCGATTCTCGCGGGCGCTGAAGAACCGATTCTGCCGCGGGGCGCGGGGCGGACGCTTCGTGTCCGCCGCGGGCTGGTTAGGCGCCTCGTGCGTCTGTCGTGGGGCCTGCTGGCCTTGCTGCTGCTGCTGCTGCCACGCAAAGGCGCCAGCGATCGGGACCGCCCCGAGCACCTTGAGCGCCGCTCGCCTGCTCAGCTCGGGCGGTCGTGGCGCCGGGGTTTCCTCGCCATCGCGTTCCGGCTCGTCGGTCATAGCGCCCCCTGCTTTCGCTGCTCGGTGATGTAGTCGCTCGTGCGCCAGGCCAGCGCCAGAATCGTCCAGGTGGGATTCTTGTCGCACTGCGACACGAACGGGCCGCCGTCCGTCACAAAGAGATTCTTGCAATCGTGCGCCTGCGACCACGCGTTGAGCGCGGACGACTTCGGGTCGGATCCCATGCGCACGCATCCGAGCTCGTGAATGATGCGGCCGCCTGCCGCGATCCCGTATCCTTGCTCGCGCGTCGGCATCGGCGAGAACACCTGTCCCCCCATCTCGGCGATCAGCGCGCGGAAAGTCTCCTGCATGTGCTTCACCTGGTTGTACTCGTGATCGGTCCACTTCCAGTGGAAGCGAAGCACCGGGATGCCCCACTGGTCCACCACTCGCGGATCGATGTCGCAGTAGCAGTCGTCGTTCGGGATCTGCTCACCGCGTCCCGAGAACCCAATGGTCGCCCCGTAGAAGCGACGGTAGTCATTCTTGAGCTTCGTCCCGTATCCGCCCGCGCCCGGATAGCGGTGAATGCCGCCCATGAAGCCGTACGAGGGCTGCGAAAGGCCGCCCCACACCTCGATGTGGTAGCCGCGCGGAAAGTCGAGCTTCCTGTTGTCGAGCCACCACGGCATGTAGACGTGCCCGCCGCCGACGCCGTCCTCGTTATGCGGCACATGGTCGACCATTGCCGGGATGAAGCCCGCGACGTCCGTGCCGGTCGTGTCGGTGAGATACTTCCCCACCACACCGCTGGTGTTGGCGAGCCCCTGCGGGAAGGACGATGACTGTGAGTTCAGCAGCAGCCGCGCGCTCTCGCACGCGCTCGCGGCGAGCACGACGATGCTGGCACGGACGTGGCGGTCCTCGCCGGTGGCCTTGTCGATGTACGACACGCCGGTCGCCAGTCCGTCCCTGCCGACCGTCACCTCGCGCGCCATGGCATTGGTCAACAGTCGGAGACGGCCCGTGGCGAGCGCGGGACGCAGCAGCACCTCCGGACTGGAGAAGTTCGCGTTCACCGAGCACCCGCGGTTGCATTGTCCGCAATAGTGGCACGCGGGCCGGCCGCGGTGAGCCTTGGTGATGACCGAGAGACGAGCGGGAATGCAGGTGACGCCAAGCTTGTCGCTGGCCTTCTTCACCAGCAATTCATAGCACCGGGGCTTCGGCGCAGGGTGGAAGTGCCCGTCGGGATGATTGCGAAGGCCTTCGACGCTCCCGAAGATGCCGACCAGATCGTCGACACGATCATAGTACGGCGCCACATCCTCGTAGCTGATGGGCCAGTCATCGCCAAGCCCGTCGATGCTCTTCCCTTTGAAGTCGTCGGGGCCGAAGCGCAGCGAGATGCGTCCCCAATGGTTCGTCCGTCCTCCGAGCATGCGAGCGCGCCACCAGTCGAAGGTCGTGCCTTCCGCGCGGGTGTACGGCTCCCCGTCGACTTCCCATCCTCCATCGCACGCGTCGAACTCTCCGAACGGCCGCAGGCGCGTCGCGCCGCCCCGACGTGGGGACGCGGCGTTGGGAAGGAGCATGGAGGAATTCTTGGTGCTCCACCACTCGGGTCCTGCTTCGAGCATGACGACACGAGCGCCCGCGCGCGTGAGCGCGTACGCGGTCATGCCGCCGCCGGCGCCGGAGCCGACGACGCAGACGTCGAATTGGCGGGATGCGGCTTGGAGCATGGTGAAGTCCTGGTTGAGGGTCCTCAGGGTCCTCAGGGTCCTCGGGGTCCTCGAGGTCCTCGGGGTGCGAAACCCTGAGCACCTCGCACCTCGAGGACCCTGAGGACCCCGAGGACCCTGACGACCCTGACGCGCCTCACCACCTCAACTGCGCCAGATGCTGATAGCTCACCCGCAGCGTCTCGAAGGGATTCGCCGGGTTGTCATGCTCCACGAACGCGTGGCGAATGCCGGCTTGCTCGCGCTGCGAAAGGAGTTTCCCAAAGTCGATCGTTCCCTGTCCGACGTCGACCATGCGATGCTCCGGCGCGCCCGCGGAATCCTTCACGTGTACGAGATGCACCCGGCCCGGATGGCGTGAGAAGTAGGTGAGCGGGTCGGCCCCGCCCTTCGTCACCCAGTACAGGTCGAGCTCGAGCACCATGAGATTCGGATCGGTGCGCTCGAGCAGGACGTCGAGGGGGACGGTACCGTCGATGGCAAGGAGCTCGAAGTCGTGGTTGTGATAGCCGAGCTGCATTCCCGCGGCGCGGACCTTTTCGCCGAACTGGTTCAGCTGGTCGGCAATCCGCCGGTAGTCGTCGATGGTGCGTCGCTCCGAGGGGTCGAGCCACGGCACGACGAGATACCGGTGGCCAACCTCCTTGGCCGCCGCGATCGCACCGTCCGCGTCTCGCCGAAACGCATCGATCGGGACATGGGATGCCGGCGCCGCGAGGCCGAGCCGCGTGATGATGGCTCGCACCTCGCTCGGCGACTTTCCGTGGTAGCCGGCGAACTCGAGCTCGTGGTATCCGAGCTCCGCAATCCGCGACAACGTGCCCTCGAAGTCGCGCGCGAGATCGTCCCGCACGGTATAGAGCTGAACGCCAATCCGCTCGAGGCGTCGAGCGGAGTCGCTGCTGCCGCCGACGCGCGAGCACGCCGCGCCCAGGAGGGCAGCCCCGAACGTCGAGATGAAGGATCGCCGGTCAGTCATGGGCGAGAAGGTGGAGCCAAGGAGCTAAGGGCGCTAGAGGCGCTTGGCGCCTCTGGCGCCCTTAGCGCCTGTAGCGCCTGTCACTATCTTTCCCCGACCTCCAACCCGACCCATGGCTTCGATCACGCGCGCCGAGCTCGACTACCGTCCGTCCTATATTGCCGCCGCCGCAACGGCGGGCGCGGTGATGCTTCTATATCTCATCACGCTCTCCCCCTCGACGGCGATGTGGGACGCCAGCGAGTACATCGCTGCCGCCTACGTGATGGGGCTGCCGCATCCGCCCGGCAATCCGCTGTTCGTCATCCTTGGGCGATTCTTCGCCATCCTGCCGATCGCCCCGACAGTCGCACAGCGGATCAACATTCTCGCGGCGCTCACGAGCGCAATCTCGGCGGGCATGTGGTTCCTGATCACCGAGCGCGTGCTCGTGAGCTGGCTCGCCGATCGGTGGGAGCGCATCGCTGCCGGAGTCGCTGCCGCCCTCATCGGCGCGACCGCGTTCACGGTCTGGAACCAGTCGGTCGTCAACGAGAAGGTCTACACGATCTCACTGCTCGGCCTGGCGGTGATTTCGTGGCTCACCGTCCGCTGGTCCGACGACCCCGACGCGCCGGGCGCCAACCGGCTCCTCATTCTCATCGCGTACATCCTCGGGCTGGGGTACGCCAACCACATGATGGGCTTCCTCGCCGCGCCCGCCGTGGCGGTTGCCGTCATCATGCGCCGTCCCCAGCTCCTGCTCGACTGGAAGCTGCTCGCCCTGTGCGCCGGTGCCCTGCTCCTGGGAATGACACCCTTCCTCACGCAGCCCATCCGCTCGGCATTCAATCCGCCGATCAACGAGGGCGAGCCGACGACGTGGCAGGCGTTCTGGGACAACTTCAACCGCAAGCAGTACGGGAAGCCGAGCGTGATCGAGCGCCAGGCGCCGATCGGCGGACAAGTGGGGATGTACTGGCTGTATTTCCGCTGGCAGTGGCTCCGCGACCTCGACGGCAACTGGCGCGTCGCGCAGCAGGTACTCGGCGTCCTGTTCATGGGGCTCGGACTGCTCGGCGCGTGGGTGCACTGGAAGCGCGATCGCCGCTCCTTCTGGTACTTCGGCACCTTCATGCTGACGCTGACGGTGCTGCTGATCTACTACCTGAACTTCAAGTACGGATTCTCGCAGAACCAGCCGACCGAGCTCAGCGAGGTGCGCGATCGAGACTACTTCTATCTCATCTCGTTCAGCGCATGGGGCGTGTGGGCGGCGCTCGGCATCGTGTATCTGTGGGAAGCGCTGGCGCACCTCATCGGGTCGGAGCGAATCAAGGTCGGGCGCGACACCGTGGAGCTTCCACGCCGGCGCTCATGGCTGCTGGCCAGCCCGATACTGGCAATCGCGCTCATCCCGCTCTTCACGAACTGGAAGGCGGCCTCCCGCGCCGGTCACACCGATACGGCCGACTTCGCGCACGACATGCTCAACTCCGTGGAGCCGTACGGGGTGCTCGTCACCGTGGGCGACAACGACACCTTCCCGCTCTGGTACGCGCAGGAGGTGGAAGGCATCCGGAAGGACGTCGTCGTCGCCAACACGTCGCTGCTCAACACCGACTGGTACGTCCGCCAGATGATTCGGCGCCCGGTGTTCGAGTACGACATGGACAGCGGGCCGGCGATCTACCGCGGGAAGCAGTGGACGAAGCCAAGCGGTCCGCCGATCAGCCTGACGATCGCGCAGGCGGATGCGCTGCCGCCGTACGTCGAGATCCGGGAGCCGCAGATCTTCCGGAAGGGAACCCTCGTCGCGACGGTGCAGCCGCAGGTGCTCGACAAGGCCAGCGTGCTCGTCCTGCGGATGATCGCCGACGCGTTTCCGGAGCGCCCGATCTACCTCGCACGCACGTCGGGCAGTTACGGCCGTTCGTTAGGCCTCGATCCGTACCTCATTCAGCAGGGGCTCGCGCGCAAGCTGCTACCGGCCATCCCGAGTCCGGATCGCGACACGGTGATGCTGCAAGGCGAAGGATGGTTCGACCTGCCGCGGTCGCGAGCGCTCTGGACCGATGTCTTCAAGGCCCCGGAGTCGATCATCGAGCGCGGCAGCTGGGTCGACCGCGCCTCGGTTGGTATTCCGTACCTGTACATCTCCACGGCGGCCAACCTGTACGAGGCGGAGATGCTGGCCGGCAATCGCGCCGCTGCCGAGCAGGTGATGGTGACCGCGGAAGGGATCGCGCGGGCGACGGGGCTGGGTGATCTCTTCGCGCAGCAGGCGCCGGCGCCGCCGCGTGGGGATACGGCGCCCGCCATACCGTTAGGCACCGATACGACGCGTCGGTGACCGATGGCGGACCTCCCAAAAGGCGCCAGACGCCGCTAGATTTCCCGGTGGAGGGCTAGACCTAACTGGTAAGGCACCGGTCTTGAAAACCGGCGGGCTTCACCGCCCTTGTGGGTTCGAGTCCCACGCCCTCCGTGTTCGTCCTTCGGGCGCTTGCCTGCCTCCTCTATGCCGCTACCCCAGCTGACACGAGCGGTACCGGCCATCGCGTTGGCAATCGCCGCGTGCGCCGATCCAGGCTCCCCCCCGGCACTCGCCGCGCGCCTGGCGGACAGCGTAACCGTGAGCGGCGTCGTGCGCGACCTGGCCTACGATCCGGTGCGCGACCTCCTGTATCTATCCCACCAGGACAGCTCGCGCATCGCGATCCTCGACCTGGACCGACTGACCTACGACCAGCCGCTGGTCCTTCCGTTCAAACCATTAGGAATCGATCTGTCCGCGACGGGAGATTCCCTCTTCATCGCCTCGGCGATGCTGGGAGTGATCGCGATCGCGGACGTGAGCGGCCAGGCCCCCGCGATGGAGATGCATCGCCTCGAGCGGGCGGATTCCCTGGAGATGCATCCCGTCTCCGTCAAGGTGTTGAGCTCCGGCCACGCGCTGATGGCATTGACCGATCCCCGGTACATATCGGGGTGTGGCGCGGGACGGATGCTGCTGCTTCATCTTCCGACGGGCGCAGAAGAAGTCCGCACCGGTCTGGACTGCGTGACGGAGGACGTGAAGCTCGTTCGCGCCGCGAACCGGTCGCGCGCGCTGATGCTCATCGACGATTCATGCTGTCCGACGCTCGCCCGCGTGTACGACGCCGCGGCATCCTCCTTCACGCCGAGCAAGGGAACCGTCGACCAGTACGGGCCCTCGGTCTCCGCCAGCAGCGATGGCAATCGGTTCCTGGTGGGGAACGTCGTGCTCGACTATGCCGCCGATACGTTGTCGTCCGACACGCTGTTCATCCGGGACACGATGGCGCATCCGACAACGCTCGCTCCAGATGGCCAAACTGCCTTTCTCTCGGCGGAGGGTCAGCTGCGCGAGGTCCGGTTGAGCGATCGCGCTACCTTGTGGTCGCTCGCACTCCCGGGCGGTGTCTATCGGTTGTTTGCGCTTCCAGGCAGGCGGGCGCTGCTCGCGTTCACCATTCCTCGCATCTACGTCATCGAGTGGTAGCCGCGGCGGTGTCGCCACCACCCTGCTCGACTGTGATGCTCGTTACACTCATGACACACGCTTCGCTTGACCCCCCACCTGGTCAAACCTAACTTGCATTCGTGACCAGCGTCTCGACGAGCACCAAGCCGCAGTACGTCTTCTTCGTCCTCAATCTCCTGGGGACGGGATCACTCACGCGCGGATAATGGGTCGACGTTGGTCGTTCGCAGTTCTCGCCCCCGCGCTCACTACCGACGCGGGGGCGAGTCGTTTGTGGTCACTTCACTCTCGAGGGTTCCCATGGTCACCAGCAGACTGGCCGCAACGGACGGCCACCCCCCACGACGACGATCCATCTACATGCGCGACGTGAAGCGCATCGCGCTCATCGCCCACGACAACTGCAAGGACGACCTGCTCGACTGGGCGCGATACAACCGCGGCACGCTCGCCGGCCACCAGCTGTTCGCCACCGGGACGACGGGCGAGGTCCTCGGCTCCGAGCTGGACCTCGAGATCACCCGGTTCTTCAGCGGCCCGCTGGGTGGGGACCAGCAGGTCGGCGCCGGCATCGCCGAGGGGAGAATCGATTTCGTGATCTTCTTCTGGGATCCTCTCGAGCCGCATCCGCACGACGTCGACGTGAAGGCCCTCCTGCGCATCGCCGTCGTCTATAACATTCCGATCGCCTGCAATCGGGCCTCGGCGGACTTCATGCTCTCCTCGCCACTCATGCGCGAAGAGTATCAGCGACTCGTCAACGATCCGACCGAGAAGGTGCGCCGCCTGACGCCCACCGGCCTCGCCGGATGATCCTGCTCCTCCAGGCCGGCGCGCCCACGGACATGAGCGCGCCGGACACGGTATGGATGCTGGTCGCCACGGCGCTCGTGCTGCTCATGACGCCGGCCCTTGGCTTCTTTTACGGCGGGCTCGTGCGGGCGAAGAATGCGCTCAACACGATGATGATGAGCATTGCCGCGTTAGGTGTGGCGGGGATCGTCTGGGCGCTGCTCGGCTACTCACTCGCCTTCGCGGACGGATCCGGGTTCATCGGGGGCACGGGCTACGCGTTGCTGCGCGGGGTCGGTCTCGAGACGCGCGGGACGATTCCCCACCTGCTCTTCATGGCCTACCAGGGTACGTTCGCGATCATCACGGCCGCGCTCATCTCCGGAGCGATCGTCGAGCGCAAGCGGTTCGGCCCCTATCTCATCTTCGTCGCCCTCTGGACGCTCGGCGTCTACGCGCCCGTGGCGCACTGGGTGTGGGGCGGCGGATGGCTCGGTCGCCTCGGCGTTCTCGATTACGCCGGAGGCACGGTGGTGCACGTGAATGCGGGAACGGCCGCGCTGGTTGCCGCGATCCTCATTCGGCCGCGCAAGGACTACGCACGCCAGGCGCTCCTCCCGCACAACGTGCCGTACGTCATCCTCGGCGCGGCGTTGCTCTGGTTTGGGTGGTTCGGGTTCAACGGGGGAAGCGCGTTAGGCGTCAACCGCGGGGCGGTGCTGGCGTTCGTCAACACGATGCTGGCTCCGGCGGCGACGCTGCTGGCCTGGATGCTGGTCGATCTCGCGCGCACCAGGCGGACGACCGCGGTGGGCGCCGCGACGGGAATCGTCGTTGGCCTCGTCGCCATCACGCCGGCGGCGGGATTCGTCTCGCCCCTCGCCGCGATGGCCATCGGCGCGATCGCCGCCCTTCCCTCCTACTTCGGGATCCTGTGGCGCTCGCGCACGAGGCTCGATGACTCGCTCGACGTCGTCGCGGCGCACGGACTGGGCGGCGCCACCGGCGCACTGCTCACCGGTGTGTTCGCGACGGCGGCCGCGGGCGGGGTCGACGGATTGCTCGCGGGGAACCCACGGCAGGTCCTCCTGCAGGCACTCGGAGTCGCCGCCGCGATGCTTTACAGCGGCGTTGCGACCGCGCTTCTGCTCAAGCTGATCGGGCTGGCGATGCCCCTGCGCAGCCAGGGGCGCGATGAGGCGATCGGGATGGACATCACGCAACACGGCGAGGAGGCCTATACACACGGCGAAGGCGCCGTCCTCCTCGTGCAAGGGGCCACTACGCCGGAGAGCCAACCATGAAGCTCATTGTCGCGATCGTGCGCCCCGAGCAGGCGAACGAGGTGCTCGAAGCGCTGTTCCGCGCCGAGGTGCGCGGCCTGACCGTGTCTCGCGTGCAAGGCCACGGCGGCGAGCTCGAGCGAGTCGAGACCTATCGTGGGACGACGGTCAAGATGGAGCTTCAGGACAAGGTACGCTTCGAGATCGGTGTCTCGAACCATTTCGTGGAGCCGACGGTCCGCGCCATCATGAGCTCGGCGCGAACGGGCGAAGTCGGCGACGGGAAGATCTTCGTGCTGCCGGTGGAGCGGGTGCACCGTATTCGCACCGGAGAGGTCGATGAGGGCGCCGTGACGCCCCTCGCCGAGGCGGACTAGGACCGTCGCGCAGGACCTAACGGCACTGCCACAGAGGCACAGAGGCACAGAGGACGGCGACCTGCAAGTGTATTGCAGGTCGCCGTCCTCTGTGCCTCCGTGGTAATGCCGTCAGGTCTCTTGGGGGCCTGCTATTCGTCGTCCGACTTCATCGGCGCCGAGCCGTTCTTACGCCGACTGAGAAACGGAATGCGCGAGTATTCGTACGTCGCCCGCACCGACCAGAACGCGCCGTTGAATCCGAACGGGGTGAGGCCGTTGTACAGGTAGATCCCCCGGGTCTGGTTAGGCGTGATGTTCGTGTCCGGATAGACGTCGAAGATGTTCGACCCGCTCAAGGCGAGCGAAAACTGGCTCGTGAGCTTGTACGAAAGCGAAAGGTCGGTAATCCACTTCGGCTGGAAGACCTGGTCGTTCGCCGGGTTCGTTTGGCTGGGCCGGCTCACGAACTTGCCGTAGCGGCTCGTGTGAGCCATGAGGCCGAAACGATTGAGGTCGTATGTCGACGTCAGGGAGATGCGATTGCGAGGCTGTCCTTCCTCCAGGCGCGAGCGCTCAGTGCGGTCGAACAAAGCCGCGCTGACCGCCGCGAGCTGCGGCGGCGTCGGATCGACCTGAAGCACTTTCGTTCGATTCTCGTTGAAGCCCGCGGTGAACCGCACCAGCCCCTTCGTGTTCAAGTCGACGGCGAGGCTGGCGACTATGTCCAGCCCCGTCGTGCGCGTGTTGATGGCGTTGGTGAAGTAGCGCGCACCGCTCACGCCCACGATGCCGTTGTCCTCCAGCAGATTGGCCACTGTCGAGTCGATGAAGTTGCCCGACAGCACGATGCGATCGTCGATGTTGACCCGGTACCAGTCGGCCGTGAGGGAGAAGAACCGAACTGGATTGAAGGTGATGCCGGCACTGACCCCCTCGGACTCCTCAGGCTTGAGTGGCACTGCGCCCAGCAGCCGACCACCGAGACTCCCGACGGCGAACGTGCGGATCTCGAACGGCGTGCTCACGCCGCTCACGATGATGAAGTTGGTCGACACCGCCGAAAAATAGGACTGACCGAGGGATGGGGCTCGAAAGCCGGTTTGCATCGCCCCGCGAACCGCCAGTCCGCGCAGCAGCTCGTAGCGGAGTGCCGCCTTCACATCCGTCGTGCTTCCGAAATCGCTGTAGCGCTCGGCACGCCCGGCGAGGCTGACGAGTAGCTGATCCGTTGGGGAGAGCTCGAGGTCGACGTATCCCGCAACGTTGTTTCGCGAAGCGTCGGTTTCATCTTCCGGCCGGAATCCGGGGAAGACCTGCGCAAAGGGCGCGGCAGGCCGCCCCGCGTTGGGCCCGTCGAGGATGTCGAAGGGGCCCACGCGGTACGAGTCCTCATCGCCGCGCTCGAGCTTGAAGTTGTCGCGGCGGAACTCGGCGCCGGCCGCCACGTTCATGAGACCAATCCCCGTCGTGAACTGCCGGGTGATGTCGCCATTGAACGTCATCTGGTTGAAGCGGAGCGCGCCCGCGTAAAAATCGCGGGGGCTATTCACGCCCATCGACGTGTTGATGCTGTTGTGCACGCCGAATTCGAATCCGTTCTGCCCGTAGACACCGCCGAGGTCCCAGCTCCATCCTGCCGCCACACCACGAACGCCCGCGGACAGAGAGGCGTCGGCAATGTCGCTGCTGATCAACGGCAGGAAGCCGTTGGGATACACCGCCCGGACCGTGCGGTCGTCGAACGCCCGACGGTAGAAGCCGGCCGCAATGCCTTCACGCTGGCTGTACCCCCCAAACCCGTAGAACTCCATCCCGCTTCCGAAGGGGAGCGACGTGTTCGCGAAGACGCCCCAATCGCGGGTGTCGGCATCTCCCTGCCAGCTCTGCTTCGGCCCTTCGACGCAGTTTGGAACCGGCGACGTCCAGCCCGGGCCGGTGCACTGCGGCGTTAGGTCGGGTCGCGCGCGGTTCGTGCTGTCGCGATCGCGGAACTCGCCGCTGATATGGAACACGCCGTTGTTGGCGAACCCGACGCCATAGTTGGCCTGCGCCTGCGTGACGCGGCCATCGCCCTCGGTGGTCTGACCGAGGCTCGCCGAAATGGAGCGGTGCGCGTCGGAGCGAAGGACCACGTTGATCACGCCCGCAATGGCGTCGGATCCGTACTGCGCGGCAGCGCCGTCTCGAAGGATCTCGATGCGCTCGATGGCGCTCACCGGAATCGCGTTGAGATCCACGCTCGTCGACCCGCGACCCACGGAGCCATTGACGTGCACCAGTGCCGTCGTGTGACGGCGCTTGCCGTTGACCAGCACCAGCACCTGATCCGGACCGAGACCGCGGAGTGTCGCCGGGCGCACGTGGTCGGTGCCGTCATTGACCGATGGGCGCGGGAAATTGAACGACGGAGCGAGCATTTGGATGACCTGGCTCGTCTCCGTCAAGCCGGTGTTCTGCAGGTCTTCGGCGGA
This sequence comes from Gemmatimonadaceae bacterium, assembly GCA_025930755.1. Lineage (GTDB taxonomy): Bacteria > Gemmatimonadota > Gemmatimonadetes > Gemmatimonadales > Gemmatimonadaceae > JAICNG01. The sequence goes on along the minus strand of JAICOJ010000031.1, from coordinate 970 downwards.
CAACACGTCGATCGGCACCGGTGCCTCGACGGCCGTGCGATCCGGGCGACGCGAGCCCACCACCACGATCTGATCGAGTGAGAGTCCCGTTTGATCGAGTCGGAAGTCCTTCGTCACCGTCACGGCGGCATCCACGATGACCGAATCGCGCGCGGCAGCATATCCAATGCGTGAGACGCGGAGCTCGTAACGTCCGGGCGCGATGACGAGCCGATAGGTACCGTCGGTCCGGGTCATGACACCCGCCGTCGAACCGACGACGCGGACCTGGGCGTCGGCCACCGGATTGCCTGACGAGGCATCGGTGACGCGACCGGTAACCGTTCCCATCGCCTGAGCACCTGCCGACGCCGCCACCGTCAGGAGAAGGGCAAACGACGCCGTCATGCGACGACGCAGGGTCACCAATGAGTACTTCGGCGAAACACCGTGTGCGGACATGCGACCTGCCTCCGTATGGCGGGAGCGTGAGGCGTGCGGGGATGAACGTGCAACGCGCCGGAATGGCGCGGCGGTTCCAAAACATCGCGGCATGTGAGCCGCGCGTTCCGCGGATGGGGGGAAGGCGGGGGCGTTCGGGCTGGATGATTCTGACACGCACGGCCAGAAGGGTCAAGCCGGGGAGACCCGCCCGCGCAATGCGTACACGATGATGTCATCGCGTTGACTGCGCATCTCGATCGCCGTTAGATTTCGGGTTCCGCCGCGGCGGACCTGGAGAGGTGGCCGAGAGGCTGAAGGCGGCGGTTTGCTAAACCGTTATAGGGTTGAAAAGCCCTATCGAGGGTTCGAATCCCTCCCTCTCCGTAGGAATCAGGGGTCAGAGTCAGGGATCAGGGGGGGTCGGGGCGGTAGGTGTCATGGTGGCGCGCGGTTCCCCTCACACCTTATCCCTGACAACCCCTGCTACCTGACGCTTGTCCCTGACCCCGTTGACATTCCAACGCCGCGGATGCGGGTCTCGCCCGCT
>JAICOJ010000123.1 GCA_025930755.1 Gemmatimonadaceae bacterium | reverse complement strand
TCGTCGAAGTCGTGCCGCTCGCGCACGCGCTCCTGCGGCCAGACCGCGGCGGCCTGACCGACCAGCATTGTCATGACGGCGAGCGCTCTGCGACAGACGAGGGAATGCACACCGGCTCTCCGCGTGAAGGTGGGGCAGCATACGGCTGGGCACGGGGAGCGTCAACAATCGAAAGGTGACGGGCGCTCCGACTACGGTGAGCAGGGAACACGTACGCCTCGCCCGGACATGCGCACTTGACACTCTCTCGCTCGACGGTAGTCTCTCCGCATGATTGTCGGCGTTCCTCGCGAGACCGCTCCTGGCGAACGACGCGTGGCGCTGATCCCGGAGACCGCCGAGAAGCTGGTGCGGTCGGGGGTTGGCGTCATGGTCGAGCGCGGCGCGGGCGATCGCGCTTTCCACGCCGATGACGCGTATACGAAAGCGGGCGCCACAATCGCCAGCGCCCCGGGGGAGCTGTACTCGAAGAGCGACCTCGTGCTGCACGCGCGGCGTCCCGAGGTCGAGGTCCTCGAGATGCTTCGGGAGGGCACCGTTCTCGTTGCCCCGCTGCAGCCGTTGTCGAATCCCGATGTCGTCCGCCGGCTCGCACAGCGGCGTGTCACCGCGTTCAGCACCGACGCCATTCCCCGCATCGCGCGCGCGCAGTCGCTCGACGTGCTCTCGTCCATGGCTTCGGTCGCGGGGTACGCCGCGGCGCTGACGGCGGCGCGGTCGCTGCCGAAGTTCTTCCCACTTCTCATGACGGCCGCCGGGACGCTCACCCCGGCGCGCGTGTTCGTCATCGGCGCCGGGGTCGCCGGCCTTCAGGCGATCGCGACCGCTCGGCGCCTCGGCGCAGTCGTCGAGGCCTTCGACACACGACCCGTGGTCAAGGAGCAGGTGCAAAGTCTCGGCGCCACGTTCGTCGAAGCCGCGCTTGGCGTGGCGGAAACGGAGGACAAGGGGGGGTACGCGAAGGAGCTTTCGGAGGACGCGCATCGCCGGGAGCTCGAGCTCGTGGCGAGCCGGGCTCGTGAGGCAGACGTCGTCATCACGACGGCGCTGATCCCTGGGAAGCGCGCGCCGCTGTTGATTACAGCCGACACGGTGCGCGCGATGCGCCCGGGATCGGTGATCGTCGACCTCGCCGGCGAGCAAGGTGGCAACTGCGAGCTCTCGCGGCCCGGAGAGACCGTCGTCGAGCATGGGGTGACGATTCACGCGCCACTCGACCTGGTGTCGTCGATGCCGGTGCACGCCAGCCAGATGCTCTCCCGCAATCACGCCGCGTTGCTGCAGCTTCTCATCAAGGATGGCACGCTGACGCTCAACTTCGACGACGAGATCATCCGCGACGCCTGTATCACCCACGACGGCAAGATCGTGAGCGACCGCGTGCGTGCAGTCGTGGAGGGAGGCTCCGCATGACCGAGGCGCTGCTCGTTGCCCTGTACATCTTCGTGCTGGCCGTGTTCGTCGGGTTCGAGGTCATCGCGAAGGTGCCGACGCTGCTTCACACGCCGCTCATGTCGGGATCGAACGCGATCTCCGGTATTGCCGTGATCGGAGCGCTCATCGTCGCCGGGCGGCTGGCCACCCCGTTCGACAAGATCCTCGGTGTGGCGGCGGTCGCGCTGGCGACGATCAACGTCGTCGGCGGCTTCCTCGTCACCGAGCGCATGCTCCGCATGTTCCGACGGTCGGCGCCACGACGCGAGTGACGCAGCACGCATGAACGCCGAGCCGACCCGCAGCATCGGGCTGATCATCTCGCTGACGTACCTCGTCGCGGCCGTTCTGTTCATCGTCGGGCTCAAGCTGCTGTCGTCTCCGCGGACGGCACGGCGCGGCAACGCGATCGGCGCCCTCGGCATGCTGCTGGCGATCGGGGCGACGCTGCTCGACCAGCAGATCATCTCCTTCCGATGGATCCTCCTCGGCCTGGTCATCGGCAGCGCGCTTGGCGTCTGGCTCGCGCAGGCCGTCAAGATGACGGCCATGCCGCAGATGGTCGCGCTGCTGAACGGCTTCGGCGGCGCCGCGTCGGCGATCGTCGCCGCGGCCGAGTACTACCTGCTGCTCCAGCATCCGGAGCAGCGCGCCACGGACGTCGTCGTCAGCATCATGGCGACGGTGCTCATCGGCGCCGTCACGCTCACGGGCAGCCTGATCGCGTTCGCCAAGCTGCAGGAGCTCATGCCGGGTCGGGCGATCACCTTCCCGATGCAGAAAGCGCTGAACTTCGCCCTGCTCGCCGCGGCCGTTGGGCTCTCGGCGTGGCTCGTCGTCGACTTCGACCGGTCGACGATGTTCGTCGCTCTCCTCGCGCTGTCACTCGTTCTTGGCGTGCTGCTGGTGATTCCGATCGGCGGCGCCGACATGCCCGTCGTCATCTCGCTGTTGAACTCGTACTCGGGCATGGCCGGCGCGGCCGCGGGGTTCGTGCTGCACAACAACGTGCTGATCATCAGCGGAGCGCTCGTCGGCGCATCGGGAATCATCCTGACCCAGATCATGTGCCGCGCAATGAACCGGTCGCTCACCAACGTTCTTTTCGGCGCGTTCGGCGCGACGTCGGCGACGGTGGCGGGCGATGGGGTCGACCGGCCGGTGCGCACCGTGCGACCCGAGGATGCCGCGGTGATGCTCGGCTATGCGCGCAGCGTCGTGTTCGTCCCCGGGTATGGCCTGGCGGTCGCACAGGCACAGCACTCGGTGAAGGAGCTCGCGAGCCTGCTGGAGAAGCGCGGCGTCGATGTGAAGTACGCGATTCATCCGGTGGCGGGTCGCATGCCGGGCCACATGAACGTCCTCCTGGCCGAGGCGGACGTTCCCTACGACAAGCTGTATGAGATGGACGACATCAACCGCGAATTCGAACGGACGGATGTCGCGCTGGTGATCGGCGCGAACGATGTCACGAATCCCGCCGCGCGCACGGATCCCAAGAGTCCGCTCTACGGGATGCCAATCCTCAACGTGGACCACGCCAAGAGCGTGATCGTCATCAAACGCAGCATGAACCCGGGCTTCGCGGGCATCGACAACGAGTTGTACTACAACGAGAAGACGGCGATGCTCTTCGGCGACGCGAAGAAGATGCTGGTGGCGGTAGTGGGGGAGGTTTCGAAAAGCTAAGGCGCTGGAAGCGCTGAGGGATCGCCCCCCAGCGCCTTCCGCGCCTTCCGCGCCTTCAGCGCCTTCGCTTCTTCACGCCATCCGCATGTACGAGCACCCCTTCGCCTGCGCCTGGTCGACCGCCATCACCATCGCGGGCACCACGACGACGCCCGGCACGAGGTGCGCGAGGAACTCGGCGCGTACGGCCTCCATCGTCTGATTCGTGGCATTCGCGACGTTCATCGCCCAGAAGTTGAGCGCGTTGTTGCACATGATGAAGAGCGCGCCCTTCTTCTGCAGCGCTTCCATGGACGTATCGGCCGGCCAGTTGGCAATGCCCTTGATGGACAGCGTCGTGGCGCCCGGATCGGCTTTCTGATAGATGTTCCGGACGGCGAACGCGTTGGTCGTCGAGTCCGTCTCCTTGATCGCCTCGCCCAGCTTGTACTTCGCCCACATCGGATCGGTGAATCCGAGCGGGATGGTCATGTAGTACAGCGTGCCGACCGCGTTGACCTGCGGATGCTCGAGGTTGTAGTTGTCCTTCCACGCCTTGAGGTAATTGCGGATGTGGATGAGGCCGAGCCCGTGGGTAGGGTTCGGCATGTCGAACACCTGCTTGTATTTGCCCGTTAGGCTGTCGAGCCACTTCTCGTCAGGCTTCACGCGGAAGCGGCTGTCGTCGAGCGTGGAGGCGAAGGCCGCCACGGGGGCGAACACACCAGCGCCGGCCGCGGCGAGCCCGGCGAGGAAGTCGCGCCGGGGAACATTCAGGATGGTATCACTCATGGGGCTCCTTGGATGCAGGTGAAATTGTCGTCAGCAACCGGTTTTCGAACTCCGCATTCCGCACTCGTGACGTCTCTGTCGTTCAGTTCCCGGTGGACCGACCGCGGGTTGCGTACGGCACGTCCGAGGGCGCGTCTCCCCTCGGCCAATCGTTCTCCTTCCCCGCGAGATCCGGCCGCGCGTGCGAGTTCACGTACGCGGCAAGGTTGAACGCCTGCTGCGCGGTGAGTGTGCCGGGCCGGTCGTTCGGCATGTTGTACTTGATGAACGAGGCCGCGGTGCGAAGCCGGGCCATGCTCGCGCCGATGTTGTAGCTCTTCGGTCCCCACAGTGGAGGGCCAGCGGGTGTGCCCTGCCCCTCCATGCCATGGCAGGCGGCGCACGTCGTCGTGAACTGCGCGCGTCCGGCGGCGGTATCCGGCGTCATCGCGGCGAGCAGGGGAATGCCGCGAGGCGTCGAGTCGCGATGGACCGGGATGCCCCGCGACAAAAAGGCCAGCCAGGCGACGATGTCGCGCATCTCGCGGGAGTCGGAGGCCAGCGCCCGACCGTTCATGCTCCGCTCGAAGCAGTCGTTGACGCGGTCCTGGATGGTCGCCACGGAGTTGCTGCGGTCGCGAAACTGGGGGAACCGCGCGTAGACACCGACGAGCGGTGCGGCGTTGACGCGAGTGCCATCATCGAGATGGCAGCTCGTGCACCGCAGCTGACCGCCGACGTTATGCGGTAGGCTGTCGGGAGTCGCCGCCAGCAGCGCGCGTCCCCGACGAATGGACTCCCCGAGCGCACCGCTCGGGATCTCGCTGTCGGCGGGTGCGGAAAGGCGCACGATGCCGGCGACGTCCGTCGTCCTGGCATCGGAACCCGCGACGGTGTCGTCGGTGCGCGCGATCTCGCAGGCGCCGAGCGTCGTGATGACAGTGACGAGAAGAAGGAGGGGTCGTCCGACCATGGCCTATCGCGAACCCGTACGGAGGGGCCGTGCCTCGGCGCACGGCGGCCTCAATGGTGTGGATTCCCGGAACATCGCGCAAGGAGAAATTTGCCGCCAAATGGTGCGGCGGTCTCGCTCGGCGCCCCGGTCAATGGCTTGAGCGGCTGGATGTGCGGTCTCGCGGACTCGCCCGCTTCCTTCGGCGATCGCTCGTTATGCAGGCGTCCGACCGTCACGTGCCCATCGACGTTGGCCCGAGCCGAGGAATGGCGCCGGCCTTTGGCAGATCGAGCGGGGAACGCGCGCGCGGCATCTCCGGGGCTCGCCGCGTACCCTGCTCCCGGTCACCTCGGAGGTGGAGCGCGGCATCGGTGGGGGTCCGTTCGCGCTCGCAGCGTCCCTGGCCCGCGGTGCCCTGGCGCATCTAACTCACATAGTAACAATAAGTTACACCTTCGTTCGGCGCGTGAGTGGCTCCTCACCCGAAACGCGCCCATGTGACGTGGCTTCATAGCGTTGCGTATTCGCGAGTCAACTCGTCTTGCAGGGGAATGCCTACGGAACGTTGTCGTTCCGCCCACCCCTCGCGCCGAACGCGGGGACCAGAACCACCCTTTGAGGACTTCATTCACATGAAGAAGATCTTTGCGCTCGCTGCGACCGCGCTCGTACTCGCCGCCCCGGCGATGAGCGCGCAGGAAGAGGGTCCGAGCATCAATGACATCGCCGCCTACATGGCGATCAACTCGTCGACGGTCGGTGCTCTGCCGCCGCTGGCGACGAACACGCTGGCTGGCGCCGGCGGGATTGGCTGGCACCTGCAGTACGGCCGCATGGACTGGGGCTCGGAAGTGAACTCGAGCTCGTTCGCCGGTGGTCTCGACCTGTCCGTCGGCTCGGGCCGTCTTGGCCTCACCGCTGGGTACATGTCGATCGATTGCCCCACGGGCGTCGATTGCGAAGGCCACCTGATCGTTGGCACGCGCTACTCGGCGCAGCTGACCGGTGGTGCTCTTGGTGATGCCCGCTCCGGCTCGCGCTGGGCGATGGGCCTCGAGGGCGAGCTTGGCTTCGGGTTCCCCGAGGACGAGCAGGCGATGGCGCTCGCGGCCAGCCTGCCGATCAAGCTCACCGTTGGCAAGAACGTCAAGGTGTCGCCGTTCCTGGCGCCTGGCTTTGCCTACGGCCGTTACAAGGTCGCCGATGAGTCGGAGAGCGGCCAGCGCTTCATGGTCGGTGGTGGCGTCGGTCTCGCCTTTGCCAATGGCATCGGCGCGAACGTCGGCGTCCGCAAGGTGTTCATCGAGGAAGGCGAGACGCAGTTCGGCCTCGGCTTCACGATCCGCCCCGGCTCGAAGTAAGCTGCTTCAGTACGGAAAACAGAACGCCGGCCCGCGAGGGCCGGCGTTTCTGTTTTCCAAAGGTCGTCGAGTTCGTCAAGGATGTCGAGGTCATCGAGGCGACTTTCACCTCGCTCACCTCGATCTCCTCGACACCCTCGACGACCTCATTGGCTGCTCATGGCCCGCCGATCGCCCGCCATCTCACTCACCTGGAAGATCTTCCTCGGCGGCGTCGTGGTCGTCGCCGCGGTTTCCGCGCTCACCCTCGCGATTACCGCGCGCTCGGGCCGGCGAGCCGCCGACGCGGCGATAACGCGTGGGCTGGCGGCGACGCGAGCGCACGTGCGCGCGATCCTGGACGGACGCGAGCGCGGCCTGGAAGCGAGCGCGCAGACGTTCGCGCGGAGCCCCAGCTTTCGTGCGCTGTTCGAGAGTCGGTCCACCGAGCGGTCGAGCTTGCTCGATCAGGCCGGTGAGGCGGCCGCTCGCATAGGTGCCAACACGGTGCACCTCACCGACGCGCATGGGGTGCGCTTCGCCCGCAGCGACGATCCCGCCGCCGGCCCCGATACCCTGGCGCGCTCGGCGCTCATCGCGCGCGCGCTGGCCGGTCGCCGATCCGCGGGCGCGGCAGTCATCTCCGACACCGTGCTCCATCAAGCGGTGGCCGTGCCCATCGAGGGCACATCGGCGCGAGTCGTCGGCGTGCTCATGGCGACCAGGGCAGTCGGCGATTCGCTCGCCCGTGAGATTACTGCCGCAACATCCGGCGGGGTCGTTTTCTTCGCCCTCGACAGCACGGGACGCCCACGCATCAGCGGAGCGTCGGTCGCACGCGATGAGGCCCTTACGCGGTTCCTCGACGAGCGTGCTCCGATCTGGGCCGCGGCCGATGCGGGGTCGCCTTCGGCACCCACGGCGGCCGACCTGGACCTGACCGGGGTGTCGGGAACGGAGGTGACGTTAGGCGGGGGGCGCTGGGTGGCGAGCGGTGCGGCCCTTCGATCCGCTGGAGGCGTCGCGTTGGGTGGCTTCGTGGCGCTGCGATCGCTGGACGCGGAGATGGCGCCCTTCGTCCGCCTGGAGCGATCGATCCTCCTCGCGACGGTCGCGGGTCTGCTCGTGGCCTTCGGTCTGTCCCATCTCATGGCCCGGGCGATCACGCGTCGCGTCGGCGTCCTCGAAGCCGCCACACGCCGGGCGGCCGACGGAGACTACGCCGCCGAGATCCCGGTACGGGGTGGCGATGAGATCGCGCGCCTCGCTGAATCGGTGCGCTCGATGCTCGCCGACCTGCGCGATAGGCGAGACCTCGTCGAATTCCTGAGCGCGGCGGCCGGGTCGAAAGAACACCGGCGTGATCTCCTCGACGCGCCACCGCAGCACATCGGCGATGGGCTTCAACCGGGACAGAAGCTCGCCGGCCGGTACGAGATCATGGAGCTCATCGGCGGCGGTGGGGTGGGGATCGTCTACCGCGCGCTCGATCTCGAGCTGTCGGAGCCGGTCGCGGTGAAGACACTCGGTCGCGAGTACGTCTCCGACTCCACGGCGCTCGCACGCTTCAAGAGCGAGCTGCGTCTCGCCCGCCGGATCTCGCATCGCAACGTCATGCGCACACACGACCTCGGCGAGACCGACGGGATGTACTTCATCACGATGGAGTACGTACACGGAACGTCGGTGAAGGCGCTCATCACCGAGCGTGGCCGCCTCCCGGTGCACGCGACGCTGCCCATTGCAAGGCAGCTGTGTCGCGCCCTCGAGGTTGCGCACGAGGAGGGGATCATTCATCGCGACATCAAGCCGCACAACCTGGTGCTCGCACCCGATGGGGTCGTCAAGGTGATGGACTTCGGCATCGCACGGCTGCTCGGCCGCACTCAAGGCATGACACAGACGGGAATGGTCGTGGGAACGCCGGAGTACCTGGCGCCCGAACAGCTCCTCGGCGAGGACGTCGATGTGCGCGCCGACATCTACGCGGTTGGCGTCGTGATCTACGAGTGCCTCACGGGGCGCACGCCCCACACCGCCGACGATCCCGTGCAGCTCATCTCACGCGTTCTCGAGCAGGCACCGGTGCCGCCGCACGAGCTCGTGCCGGACGTCCCCAGAACGCTCTCCGATGCGGTGCTCGCGGCCCTGCACCGCAACCGCGGGGAGCGGCCGAGGACGATGGCGGAGCTGCACGCGCTCCTAGTGGCGGGAGAGTGAAGGGAACGAGGAACGAGGAAGCGCCGCGGCAGGCTCTCCGCGTTGCGTCCTCGTTCCTCGATCCCGTTCCTAGGCAAACACCTTTTCCACCGGATGGAGCACCGCCTTCACCTCCAGCGCGATGTTCCGGAATCGGCCGGCGCCGGCGGGCGGGATCGGCACACGGCTGAAGAGCACCACCGCGAACATCTCGCCCTTGAGAATCCCCCCGAATCCCACCACGGACTGGATGCCGAAGGGGACGACGAACTCGGTTTGCGCAGGGATGTAGGGGCTTCCGGGTGCCTTCTCCACGTAGAAGATGTTGAAGGTGCGCCCCTCCGAATCTGGAACGACCGTAGGGTCGGTCTGCACGAGGTGCTCGACGTCCATCCCCATCTGCTCGATGAGCTGCGCGATCATTGGGGCACGATGGACCATGCGGACGCTCGCGAGGGGAATGGCGCGGTGTCCCTGGGACTCATGGCGGTCGTTCCACCCTTCCTCGATGCCGGCGGTCGCCAGCAGCGTGAGGCACCTCATCCCTTCGTCGCGCGGCGCCTCGCCCAGGGCGGCCTTCGCGTACACGCGCAGATCGGGATCGAGCTCCCGGTAAGGCATCGTCTTGTAGAGGCGGACCAGCGCCAGTTGTGGGTCGCCGGAGCCTGAATCCCGAAACGCACCGAAGAGATAGCGGACGATCGAGGTTGCCGCGGCTTCGAGGGATGGGGCATTCCGGGCCGTCTGCCGAATATCGAGACCGCACCGGAGCATGTCGTGGAGCTCGAACGAACGGAGATCGAAGGTGCGCACGGTCTGAATCCGGTTCGGGACGGGGGTAAAGTAGCGATACCCGGCGTGGTGCCGCACCCGCCCCGAGGCGTATCTCCCGTCGAAAACGGGCGGGAAACGGAGTGCTCGCTTCTTGCACTACAGCGTCCGAATCACTCGAGAGCTATTCGAGATGTGCGGGCCGGCGTGCACCACAGTGCGCATTCCGGGCCAGCCGACGCTTCTCAAGACACGCAGACATCAGGAGCCAATTCGTGGGCATCGGTGACATGGACCTCGATCGCGAGGCCGCGATCGAGCCCTCGCGCGACGAGGCCGGCCAAGGCCGAGGCAACGCGCGACGGGGACGAAAGGGCAGCCGCGACGATACGCCGGCAAAGTCGGGACGCAACAACCGCGATCGTGAGCTGCGGCGGCTGCTGGAAGGCCTGCGGGACCTCGAGGCTGGTGACTTCACCGTGCGACTCGATGGCAACGGTGATGCTCTGATGGCCGAGATCTTCGACACGTTCAACGAGATCGCCAACCGGAACCAGCGGCTCTGCGAGGAGATTGGGCGGGTCGCTCAGGTCGTCGGACGCGAAGGTCGCATGGACGAGCGGGCGTCGATGGGTCCCGTCTCCCGCGGGTGGGCCGATTCGATCAGCGCGGTCAATGAGCTCGTCGGCGACCTGGTCCAGCCCACGACCGAGGTGGCGCGCGTCATCCAGGCCGTCGCGGAGGGCGATCTTTCCCAGAAAGTCGAGCTCCAGCTGGAAGGCAAGCAGGTCCAGGGCGAGTTCCTGCGGATCGCCACGACGGTCAACCGGATGGTCGACCAGCTGTCCTCGTTCTCGGGCGAGGTCACGCGCGTCGCGCGCGAGGTCGGCACGGAAGGGATCCTCGGCGGACAGGCAAACGTGCCTGGCGTCGCCGGGACGTGGCGCGATCTCACGGAAAGCGTCAACGCGATGGCCAACAACCTCACGACGCAGGTCCGGAACATCGCCGACGTCACCACGGCGGTCGCGCGCGGCGATCTCTCGCGGAAGATCACCGTCGATGCCAAGGGGGAGATCCTCGAGCTGAAGAACACGGTCAACACCATGGTCGACCAGCTCACCGCGTTCGCATTCGAGGTGTCGCGCGTCGCGCGCGAGGTCGGAACGGAAGGCAAGCTTGGCGGTCAGGCCCGCGTCGAAGGCGTCGTCGGCACGTGGAAGGACCTCACCGACAACGTGAACGCGATGGCGAACAACCTCACGGTGCAGCTGCGTGACGTGTCGGCCGTGTCGGCCGCGATCGCGAGCGGCGACCTCACGCGGAAGATCACTGTCGAGGCGCAGGGCGAGATTCTCCAGATCAAGGACGTCATCAACAAGATGGTCGACTCGCTCTGGGTCTTCGCCGGCGAGGTCACGCGCGTCGCTCGTGAGGTGGGCACCGAGGGCATCCTCGGCGGCCAGGCCAACGTGCCGAGCGTGGCGGGAACGTGGAAGGATCTCACCGAGTCGGTGAACTACATGGCGAGCAACCTGACGAACCAGGTGCGCAACATCGCCGA
>JAICOJ010000039.1 GCA_025930755.1 Gemmatimonadaceae bacterium | reverse complement strand
TAGCCGATGAGCACGACGAGCAGATAGACGAAGAAGGCCGCGGTGGCGAAGTTCATGGCAAGACCAGGAGTCAGGAGTCAGGGGTCAGGAGTCAGGGGTCAGGGATCAGGGGTGGAAAGGCGCGGCAGCTTCGCTGCCGCGCTCATCATGAGGGCCGCCCGCGCGAAGCGCGGCGGCCTTTCCACCCCTGACCCCTGATTCCTGACCCCTGACCCCTGACGTCTTCAGCAATGGCCCCCTTGTAACCTGATATCTCCTAGAGAGGGTCTCAGAGGCGACACACGGTTACCAAGCGCTAACTTGAAGCCATGACCCGCGCCGGAATCGTGACCGTGGTCGGCAAGCCGAACGCCGGTAAGTCGACGCTCCTCAACCGCCTCATCGGCGAGAAACTCAGCATCACGAGCGACAAACCGCAATCCACCCGCGACCGAATCGTTGGGATTCTGACGAAGGACGACGTGCAGATGATCGTTCTCGACACCCCCGGACTGCTCGAGCCGCGGTATGAGCTCCAACGCTCCATGCGCGCGACCTCACTCAAGGCGCTCGACGACGCGGACGTGATCGCCTACCTGGCCGACGCGCGCGAGGGCGCTCCACCCCCGCTCCGCGAGGCGGCCGAGCTCCCGCGCGATCCGCGCGCCCCGATCCTGACCGTGCTCAACAAGATCGACGCCGTCGGCTCCGAGGCGCGCGACACCCTGCGCCGCAACATGCCGACCGCGATCCAGCTGTCCGCGCTCACCGGCGAGGGAGTCGATACCTTCGTTCGCGAGGTCACGCCTCACCTTCCGGAAAGTCCGTTTCTCTATCCCGACGACGAGATCGGCACGCAATCCGTCCGGTTCTTCGCGAGCGAGCTCGTGCGCGAGACCGCCCTCGAGCAGCTCGAGGATGAGGTTCCATATAGCGTTGCCTGCGGCATCGAGGAGTTTCGCGAGGACCGCTCGCCGGTGTACATTCGAGCCGTCATCTACGTCGAGCGCGAGAGCCAGAAGGGCATTCTCGTGGGCCACAAGGGAGCTCGCATTCGAGAGCTCGGGCGTGCCTCACGCCTCAAGATCGAGCGCCTCGTGGGCAAGCCGGTGTTCCTCGACCTCTGGGTCAAGGTGCTTCCCAATTGGCGTCGCAACGTCCAGTCCCTGCGACGCCTCGGCTACACGCTTCCGCAGGAAGGAGGTCGATGAGCCTGTCCCCGCAAGTGCTGCGCATCATCGTCTGCCCAAAGTGCAAGGGCGAGCTGGAGTACCGCGAGGAGGAGCAGAGCCTGCTCTGCCATGCATGCCGCCTTCGTTATGCGGTGCGCGACGACATCCCCGTCATGCTCATTGATGAGGCGACGCCGCTCTAAAGCGCGGGCCGCCATCGCGCTCCTGTCCCTCGTGGCCACGACCGCGAGCGCACAGCCGTCGGGGCTCACGACGGAGGGGGCGCCATTCCTCCTGCTGCCGATCGGTGCGCGGGCCGTCGGGATGGGACAAGCGCTCGTCGCGGATCCCGAGGGGGGCACTGAGGCGCTATGGTGGAATCCGGCTGGTCTCGCGCGATCCGAACGGCGCGAGGTCGCGGTGCACCATTACGAAACGATCATCGGAACCGGGGATGTCGTCTCTATTCTCATCCCGTCCTCGCTGTTGGGCGTGTTCTCGATCTCTCTGTACGCGCTCGACTTTGGGGACTCCCCGGTCGTGGACTCGTTGGGCACGGAGATTGGGTCGCTGCTGACGCGCAACGTCGTGTATGCCGCGACGTACGGCACGCCTATCGGCGGGCGAATGAGCGCCGGCATCACCTTCAAGATCGTGCAGCTGCGTTTCGACTGCACGGCGGGATGTCCCTCGTTTTCGGGGACGACGAGCGCCCTCGACGTCGGTGCGCAATACGACCTCGGCTTTCTTGTGCCGATGTCGGTCGGCGTCGCCGTCCGCAACGTCGGGGCGCCACTCCAGGTGAACGACAGCGATCAGGCGGATCCGCTGCCCACGCGTATCCAGATCGGCGTGTTGTACCGCGTTCCCGGAATGGATCGCTACGCGCCCGAGACGGAGCTCAAGCTCACCGGGGACGTCGTCGACCGATTGAGCATGGAGTCGCCGGCACCCCGTGTCGGCGCCGAGCTCAGCTGGCGCCGGCGGGCGCACCTTCGCGGCGGTTATGTCTTCGAGTCGGCGCGGAGCGCCGAGTCGGCTGGGCCGTCGATGGGCCTTGGTCTGGCGACGAGCAATTTGCGCCTGGACATCGCCACCATCTTCGAGGGATTCTCGACGGACGCTGGAAAACGCCCCACCTACGTCTCCCTTCGCTACCTCTTCTGAGATGCGCGCCCTCTCGCTGGGCGTGGTCATGATGGTGGCGGCGCTTCCCGCGCTTGCGCAGGGAGCCCCCGGCGAGTTCCCCGATTCACCCACCTTCGTCATTCCGCCCGCTGCGGGCCTCACGCGTCGGGAATCGAGCGCTCTCCCTCGCGTCCCTCGCCCCGAATGGTGGGCGCCGCTCGCGTCCGCGGCCGTGCCCGGCAGTGGACAGGCAGTGCTCGGGCAGAAACGTTGGTTGCCGTACCTCGCCCTCGAGGTTTGGGCGTGGCTCCAGTACATCGACGTGCGGCGGGAAGGGAGCCGCCGTCGACGCGAGTACCAGTCGCTCGCGCGCGACGTGGCCCGGTCTCGCTATCCCGGGCCGTACCCTGTGGGAGACTTCGAGTATTACGAGCACATGTTGAAGAACGCCGAAAGTGGCGACTTCGACCGGCTGGCAGGCGGCGGAATCGATCCGGAAACCGACACCACGACCTACAATGGGCGCCGATGGCTGGACGCCCGAAGGCTGTTCTGGGAGGATCCTAACAATGCGCCTCCCCCAGGGTCGCCGGCTTACGTCAGCGCCCTGGAGTTCTACGAGGTGAACGCGATCCCTACCGAGTTTCGCTGGTCATGGCGTTTGGCGCAGGTCGAGTACGACATGTTCCGCCGCACCATCGTGCGCAGCAACGTTGCCTACAAGCGCTCCGTCGAATACCTGGGCGTGATCATCGCGAACCATGCGCTGAGCTCCGTGGATGCGTTCGTGACGTTGCGACTGCGCACGCGCGAGGGGATGCCGGGCTACCTGCGACTGGAGGGGGAGTTACCCATGGCGTCGATCCTCCCACGCCACTAGGGGTTACGCGTCACGCGCTTAGGTCGTCTCTCAAAGAATCACGCAGGTGTGTTCGCTTTTGACCTGGTGAGAGCGAGCGGTACGTTGGCCCGAGCAGACACGAGGACCACCTAGCGTGGCCCAATCCCCGGCAATTTTTTACGCGAGCGACGAGCACGCGCTTCCCCCCGCGATACGTGCGTGGCTGGAAGCGCGTTCGTATCCTCTGCTCGTGGTGAACGAGCCGGACGAGCTCATGGGTATCACGCTCCGCGGGCGCCCACGCGTCGTCATCTTCGATGCGCTCTCCTCGCTCGATCGCGCGGCTGACGCGTGCCGTCGTCTCAAGGCCGACTCGTTCACGGGGGTGATCCCCGCGGTCATTCTCGTTCGCGAGGACGTGGCGCTCCTCCAGCGCGCATTTGCCGTTGGGGCCGACGAAGTGTTGAGCAGCCACACATCGCCGCAGGAGATCACGGCTCGTCTTGATGCGCTCGTCAGACGCGCGGATCGTGATCTGTACGTTCACCCATCGACCCGGCTACCGGGGCCCCCGGGCATTGAGGCGGAAATCGCCCGGCGTCTCACCACTCCGGAGACGTTTGCGGTTTGTTACGCCGACCTCGACCATTTCAAGGAGTACAATGACCGGTACAGCTATTTTGATGGCGACCGGGTCATTCGTATTCTGGCGAAGATCCTCCACGACGTCGTCAAAGGCGTCTGCGGAGAGAACGGGTTCGTTGGACATATCGGTGGTGACGACTTCATCTTTATTGTTCCGGCGGGAGCGATTGCCGAGACCTGTCAGGAGATCGTGTCGATCTTCGATGCGCTGGTGCCCTTTCAGTACTCCGAGCAGGATCGGCGTGCAGGATACTATTTTGGGAAGGATCGCCGTGGGCAGCTGCACCGCGTTCCGCTCATGACGGTCTCGATTGGCATCGTGACCAACGAACGTCGCCACTTCACGTACCCCGGACAGGTCAGTGAGCTCGCCACGGAAATGAAGAGCTACGCCAAGACTCTTCCAGGCTCCGTCTTCGTCGTCGATCGCCGGCATGATCCGGCCGTCGAGGAAGTATCGCCACAGCCCGCCCCGCTGGAGATCGGAGAGGGGAAGTGAACGTCTCCTGCCCGGAGTGCCGGTCGGTCTTTCGCGTCGATCCGACGAAGATTCCCACGGCCGGCGTGCGCGCGCGGTGTAGTGTGTGTGGAGGCGTGATCACGATCGGCAAGGGGGGTGCGATCGAGAACGACTTCAGCGATGGCCGCGCCACGGCCGCGCCTGCCGCGCGTCCAACGCCGCGTCCCCAGGCGCCACCTCCATCGCGCATGCCGACGCCTGCGCCACCGACGCCGGGAGTGGCGCCGTTCGCGCGGAATACACCGCTCACCGGCTCGCGGCCGGTAACACCGCCAATTCCGACGCCAGCAGCGGCGCGGCCGTCAGCGCCGGCGACACCACCGCCGCCGCCCCGACCGTCCGCGCCGAACGTGCCGGGTGCCGCGCGCGCTCCCTCGCAGCCGTCGATCCCTCCGCGCCCACAGCCGGCCGCGGCGACGCCGGTCGCGTCGAATGCGCCAACGCCTCGCGCGTCTGTCCCAGCGCCCTCAGCGCCCGCAGCGCCTTCAGCGCCTTCAGCGCCGTCAGCGCCTTCACGCTCCATCAATCCGTTCCTCTCGAACGATCCGAACGTGAAGGCGAAGCGGCTCGCGCGCGCGCTCGTGTCCGACATCGTCGCGTACTTTCCGCAAAAGCGGGAGGAAGGGCTTCGCAACGGTACGCTCAAGCAGCTGTTCCGCGAGGAGATCAAGAAGAGCTACGAGGAGTACGTCGATCAGATGGGAAAGGAGTTCGCCGAAACGACGACGCACTTCCAGGATGCGCTCAACGAGGTTCTCGCCGGAGGGAAGAAGCTGTTCTAGACGCTGGTCGCAACTCCGGGGGCCGCGTATATTCCGATTCAACGAGCCGTCGTTCGCCGCACTGGCACGACGGCTCGTCGCATACCCGGACGTGGAGCGTCGATGGCTGAGTCGGACCGAGCTCGCAGACTGCGCCAGCACGAGGCGCGTCTCGCCGAGCTGAGGGGGTATCTTTGACCTCGAGCGCAAGCGCGCGACGCTGAGCGCCCTCGAGACGCGCATGGCCGAGCCCGGCTTCTGGAGCGATCAGGAGCAGGCGCAGAAGGTGATCGAGGAGTCCAAGGCACTCAAGGCGTGGGTAGAGCCTTACGAGCGCCTCGCCGCGCGGGTCAAGACGGCGATCGAGCTCGAGGAGATGCTCGCCGCCGAACCCGACGATGACATGGAGCGGGAGGTCGAGGACGAGGCGGAGCAGCTCGACACCGAGATCGGCGAGTTCGAGCTCCGCTCGCTCCTGCGCGGAGAGGCCGATCACCGCGACGCGCAGATCGAGATTGCCGCCGGCGCTGGGGGAACAGAGGCGCAGGACTGGGCGCAGATGCTCATGCGCATGTACACCCGGTGGGCCGAGAGAAAGGGATTCGCCGTCGACATTCTCGACCTGAGCGAAGGCGAGGAAGCCGGGATCAAGGGCGCGATCCTCGAGATCAAGGGTCGCTACGCGTACGGCTTTCTCCGCCCCGAGGCGGGGGTGCATCGCCTGGTGCGCATTTCGCCGTTCGATGCCCAGTCGCGTCGACACACGAGCTTCGCATCGGTCTTCGTCTATCCCGTCGTGAACGAGGAGATCAACATCGATCTGCGGGAGGAGGACATCCGCATGGATGTCTTCCGCGCGTCCGGCGCCGGCGGCCAGCACGTCAACAAGACCAGCTCGGCGGTGCGCCTCACACACATTCCTTCAGGCATCGTGGTCTCGTCGCAGCAGGAGCGCTCGCAGTTCAAGAACCGCGCGACGGCGATGAAGGTCTTGAAGAACAAGCTGTATCAGGCAGAAGTCGAGCGGCGCCAGGCAGTAAAGGCCGAAATCGACTCCGAGAAGAAGGACATCACGTTCGGCAGCCAGATTCGCAGCTACGTCTTTCAACCCTACACGATGGTCAATGACCATCGCACCGAGCTCAAGATTGGCGACGTCCATCGAGTGATGGATGGGGACATTGACGCCTTCATCGAGGCGTACCTGAAGCGCTTCGGCCAGGGCGGCGAGGCGGCGGCGTGAGCGAGGACCTGAACTTTGTCATGCGCGCCCGGCGGGAAAAGCTGGACGCGCTGGCGGCGCTCGGCGTAGCGCCGTTCGCGTACGGCTTCGCCCGCACCCACAGCGCGACCGAGGCGCTCGCGGCAGCGGGCGATGCGGAGGAAGGTCCCGTCGTCCAGCTCGCCGGCCGCATCGTCGCGTGGCGGGCCCACGGCAAGACGACGTTCGCGCATGTCGCGGATCAATCCGGGCGCATTCAGCTCTACTTCCGCAAGGATACGCTCGGCGATCGTTATGCGATCGTCGAGCATCTCGATCTGGGCGACATCATTGGAGTGACCGGCCCCCTCTTTCGCACCCGCACCGGTGAGGTCACCGTTCGCGTCGAGACGTTCGAGCTGCTCGCCAAATCGCTTCGGCCGCTGCCCTTCGGCAAGGAGGAGGTCGTCGACGGCGCGATCGTTCGGCACTCGGGGTTCGCCGACCCGGAGCAGCGCTATCGGCAGCGCTACGCGGACCTCGCGGTGCATCCGGAAGTGCGCGCCCTGTTCGTGGCGCGCTCGCGCATGATCACCGCCATGCGGGCGTTTCTCGACGCCCGAGGATTTCTCGAGGTCGAGACGCCGGTGTTGCAGCCCCTGTATGGAGGTGCGGCGGCCAAGCCGTTCACGACGCATCACAACGCGCTCGACATGCCGCTCTTTCTGCGCATCGCCGACGAGCTGTACCTCAAGCGCCTCGTGGTCGGCGGCTTCGAACGCGTATACGAGATCGGACACGACTTTCGGAACGAAGGCATCGATCGCACGCACAACCCCGAATTCACGATGCTCGAGTTCTACCAGGCGTACGCCGACTATCAGGAGATGATGACGGTGGTGGAAGAGCTCCTGACGTACGCCGCCGAGGCGGTGCAGGCGATCCCTGGAGTAGGTGACGCCGTGCCCCCGCTGCGGCCTCCCTTTCGGCGTCTCGGGTGGGTCCCCGCGCTCGAGGCGGCGATCGGCGTCGCGCCACTCGCGCAGTCGGACGACACGCTTCGGAACATTGCCGCCAAGGTCGGGGTGCAACATGTCGAGTCGCTGAGTCGTCCAAAAGTGCTCGACGAGATCTTTCAGGCGGTGGTGGAATCGCGCCTCGATGAGCCGACCTTCGTTGTCGACTATCCGAGAGAGCTCTCGCCATTGGCGAAGCCCAAGCGCGGGGACCCGGCGCTCACGGAGCGCTTCGAGCTGTTCGCCCGTGGAAAGGAGCTGGCCAACGCATTCAGCGAGTTGAACGACCCCATCGACCAGAGGCGGCGATTCGAGGCGCAGGCGCGCCTGCGCGCGGCGGGGGATGAGGAGGCCTCGGTGGTGGACGAGGACTACCTCCGCGCGATGGAATACGGCATGCCACCGATGGGAGGGGTAGGAATCGGGATCGACCGGCTGTTCATGTACCTCACCAGCACGGCGAGCATTCGCGACGTGATCCTTTTTCCGACGATGAGGCCGGAATGACCCGCCTGGAGCTCTCCATCGCGTGGCGCTATCTGCGCAGCCGCCGTGACTCGAAGCTCTTCTCGCTGATCAGCGTGATCGCGATCGGCGGCGTGATCGTCGGCGTCAGTGCGCTGATCGTCATCATCGGCGTCATGAACGGGCTCCAGAACGATCTTCGCGAGAAGATTCTCGTCGGCAGCCCGGACATTCGCGTCCTGCCGTTCGGCGACGACATGACCATGGTCGACTGGCAGCAGACGCTCGAGACCGTTCGCAAACAGTCTGGTGTGGTCGCGGCGGCTCCGTTCATTCACACGCAGGCGGTCGCGAGCGCGGGCCATCGCTACGCCGAGGGTGTCATGGTGGTGGGCATCGAGCCCGAATCGCGGACCGCGCCCAAGGTGACGACGATCCGCGAGACGGCGCTGCACGGGGACTTCCGCTTTGCCAGCGGGGACGGCAAGCAGCGCGGCGTGGTGTTAGGCCGGCGCGTCGCCGATCGGTTCGGCGTCTTCCCCGGTGACAAGATCAACCTCATCGGGTTCGGCGGCACGAAGATCAATGCGGCCACCGGCGCAGTGATTCCGCAGCTTCAGCAGTTCGAGGTCACCGGAATCTTCGAGACCGGAATGTACGAGTACGACAATCAGTACGTGTACATGGCGCTCCCGGTCGCACAGGAATTCGCGGGGCTGGGGACGGCGGTCACCGGCATCGAGGCACGGACCCCGACGCGATGGGAGGCGCCAGAGACCGCCGAGCGACTCGCGACGGCGCTCTCGCACCATCGGGTGCTCGACTGGCAGGAGCAGAACGCCTCGCTCTTTCAGGCGCTGAAGCTCGAGAAGCTCGGCATGGGGATCATCCTCCTGTTGATCGTGGTCGTCGCGGCATTCAACATCGTGAGCACGCTGACGATGGTCGTCGCCGACAAGACCCGCGAGATCGGCATCCTCAAGGCCATGGGCATGACCGCGCGATCGATCCGGAACATTTTCTTCACGCAGGGCGTGGTCATCGGAATCGTCGGCACGGGCCTGGGTCTCATGCTGGGAATTGCCGGGGCGCTGGCCCTGGGCAAGTACAAGCTGATTCGCCTCGATCCGGCGGTATATTTCATCGATCACCTGCCGGTTGCGCTGGAGCCTCTGGACGTCGCCTGGATCGTCCTGGCGAGTCTCGCGATTGCGGCGGTAGCGACGGTGCATCCGGCCATGCAGGCGGCGAAGCTGTATCCGGTGGACGCGATCCGACACGAATGATGGTCATCGAGGCCCACGATCTGGCGAAGTCGTACCGGGGAGGCGACGGCGGGCTCATCAATGTGCTCGACGGCGTCGATCTCGCGGTGCGCCGTGGTGAGATGGTGGCCATCGTCGGAGCCAGCGGTGCCGGAAAGAGCACGCTCCTTCACGTTCTCGGGGCACTCGACCGCCCGACTCGCGGATCGGTGTTACTCGACGGAGAGCCACTCCACGGCCGGCCGGATGACCAGCTGGCGAAGATCCGAAACCGGAAGATCGGCTTCGTCTTTCAATTCCATCACCTGCTGCGAGAGTTTTCCGCGCTCGAGAACGTGATGATGCCGCTCCGGATCGCGGGCTTCGACGTTCGCCACGCTCGGTCGCGTGCCGAGGAGCTGCTGGCACGGGTGGGGTTGAGCGGGCGGATGAGCCATCGGCCGGGCGAGCTGTCCGGCGGCGAACAGCAGCGCACAGCGGTGGCCCGCGCGCTCGCGATCGATCCCGCCGTGCTCCTGGCGGACGAACCGTCGGGGAACCTCGACCACACCAACAGCGAGCGGCTCCACGAGCTCTTCTCGCAGCTCGCCAGTGACCTCGAGATCGCCATGGTGGTCGTCACTCACAACCGGGCGCTCGCCAGCCGTGCCGACCGGGCGCTGCTGCTCGAGGATGGCCGGTTGCGGGATACCGACGTCAAAGAGGTGGTGGCCTGATGTTGTGCGATGTGTGTGGCGAGCGGGACGCAGTCGTCAAGGTGACGCAGGTGGGAGAACACGGGAAAACGCTCGTGCAGATGTGCGAGCGTTGCGCCGCGGATCGCAACATCGAGACGACCGTCAGCCTGTCGAAGAACCCGCTGGGCGAGTTCCTGCTCGACCTGCAGAAGGAAACGTCGCCATCGACGGCCGATACCGCACGCTGCAACTTCTGCAATGCGACCCTCCGGGACTTTCGCGCGACCGGGCGACTGGGCTGCTCGCGCTGCTACACGGCGTTCGAGCCGAGCTTGCGCGACCTGCTGCGCCGAGTGCATGGCAGCTCGAAGCATCTCGGCCGGCGGTATGAATCACCGGAGATCGCGATGACGGAGGAGCAGACGGAGCTTCACGAGCTGCGCGAGCGCCTGCGCCGCGCCATCGAGGCCGAGCAGTTCGAGCTCGCCGCGGAGCTGCGCGACCGCATCAAGGTGATGGGGGAGGTATGATCGATCTCTCACTGCTGCCGGACAGCGGCGTCAGCTGGCTCGACGCCTCGGGACAGCACGCGGACATCGTGCTGTCGACGCGGATTCGCCTAGCGAGAAACGTGGAAGGGTTCGCGTTCGGCGCGCGCGCCCGGGACGGCGAGCGGCTGCGGATTCTGGCACATGTAAGGGACGCGATCCATGCCTCGTCGGGGCTGCAGCAAGCCGTGCTGGTGAGGGTTGACGAGCTGCCCCCCTCGGACCGGCTGCTGCTCCACGAGCGCCACCTCGTCAGCAAGGAATTGGCGGGTCTCGACCCCCAGCATCCGGTCCGCTCCGGGGCTGCGGTGTTTCTCGGGGACAAGTTGGGCGTCATGGTAAATGAAGAGGACCATCTCAGATTGCAATCGTTGCGTTCCGGGTTCAGCCTGTCCGAGGCGTACGCAGCAGTCGAAGGCGTGGATGCCGAACTTGGCATGAGAATTCCCCTTGCTTTTCATAGGGAGTTCGGATTCCTCACCTCGTGTCCCACGAATACGGGCACTGGAATGCGGGCGTCGGTGTTAATCCATTTACCGGGGCTCGTGCTGACGCGGGAGATCGGGAAGGTCCTGGCCAGTCTGCAGCAGATGGGATTGACCTATCGCGGACTGTACGGGGAAGGCAGTGAGGTCGTGGGCAACTTCTTTCAGATTTCGAATCAGACCACGCTCGGCCGGTCGGAAACGGATCTGCTCGATCATCTCGATCATGTCGTGAAGAAGGTGATCGAGAACGAGGAGAAGGCGCGACGGGTATTGCTTCGTGACGCCGGATACGTTATTGAAGACAAACTCTGGCGCGCGTACGGGACCCTGCGATACGCCCGAAGCCTCACGTTTGACGAGGCGATGAACTACCTCAGCGGCGTGCGTCTGGCCGTGGGATTGAAACTGATCTCCGGCCTTGGTGTATACACTCTCAACAAGCTCCTGATTTTTTCGCAGTCCGCGCACCTGGCGTATGCCGAGGGGCGACCGCTCTCCGAGAGCGAGGCCAACCTCGCGCGTGCCCGTTATGTGCGACAGGTGTTGGCGGATGAGGTGGGGATGTGACGTGGCGGCCGAGGGTCCGCCAAAGCTGAGGGAGACATGAACGGCTACAACTTCACCGAGCGTGTGCGAAAGGTCCTCGCGATGGCCCGCGAGGAAGCCGCGCGTCTCCACCACGAGTACGTGGGGACGGAGCACATTCTGCTCGGCCTCATCCGCGAGGGTGAGGGCGTGGCTGCGGCCGTCCTGCAAAACCTGCAGGTGGATCTCGACGAGATCCAGCAGAAAATCGAAGAGCAGGTCAAAAAGGGCAAAGCCACGCAAACGACTGGCCCCGACCTGCCATATACCTCACGCGCGAAGAAGGTCCTCGAGCTCGCCATGAGCGAGGCGCGGGAGCTCAACCACAGCTACGTCGGCACCGAGCATCTGCTGCTCGGCCTGTTGCGCGAAGAGAAGGGAATCGCCGCGCAGGTCCTGACCGACATCGGCGTCAATCTCGATGCGGCGCGCACGGAAACGTTGCGCCTGCTCGGCACCGAGATGCCACAGGGTGCGGCAGCCGCACAACAGGGCAGCCAGCCCGCGCCCCAGACGCAGAAGGCCGAAAAGAAGTCCAAGACGCCGGCGCTCGATCACTTCTGCCGCGATCTCACGCAGCTCGCCGCGGAAGGCCAGCTCGATCCGACCATCGGACGCGCGAAGGAGATCCAGCGCGTGATGGAAGTGCTGACGCGCCGCAAGAAGAACAACCCGGTGCTCATCGGGGAGCCGGGCGTCGGCAAGACGGCCATCGTGGAAGGACTCGCGCAGCTCATCGCCAATGGTGAGTGCCCCGAGTCGCTGCGCGATCACCGGGTGCTCTCGCTCGACATGGCGGCCGTCATCGCCGGCACGAAGTATCGCGGTCAGTTCGAGGAGCGCCTCAAGGCCGTGATGAACGAGATCGCGCAGAACAAGAACATCATCCTGTTCATCGACGAGCTGCACACGCTCGTCGGCGCGGGCGCGGCCGAAGGCGCGATCGACGCCAGCAACATGCTCAAGCCCGCGCTCGCGCGCGGCGAGCTGCAGTGCGTCGGCGCGTCGACGCTCAACGAGTACCGCAAGTACATCGAGAAGGATGGCGCGCTCGAGCGCCGGTTCCAGACGGTCATCGTCGATCCACCCACAGTGGAGGAAACCGTCGAGATCCTGAAAGGTCTGCGCAAGAAGTACGAGGACCATCACCGCGTCACGATCCCCGACACGACGCTGCACTCCGCGGCCAAGCTGTCGGAGCGGTACATCACCGACCGGTTCCTGCCCGACAAGGCGATCGATGTGATCGACGAGGCGGGTGCACGCGCGCGTCTCGCGGCGCAGGCGCCGCCGCCCGAGGTGGCCGATCTCAAGGGCCAGCTCGACAAGCTGCAGTCGGAGAAGGAAGCGGCCGTTCGCGATCAGAACTTCGAGCGCGCGGCATCGCTGCGCGACGGCGAGCGGGACCTGCAGGGCCAGATTCGCAAGAAGCAGGACGAGTGGGAGAAGCACCGGCAGTCGCACCGTCCCGTGCTCGGCGAGGAGGAAATCTCCTTCATCGTCAGCCGGTGGACGGGCATTCCGGTCACGCGGCTCCAGGAAGCGGAGTCGGCTCGACTCCTCCGTATGGAGGAGGAGATGCACGCGTCGGTGGTCGCGCAGGAAGACGCGATCAAGGCGCTGGCGCGCTCCATTCGCCGCAGCCGGGCGGGGCTCAAGGATCCGCATCGCCCCATCGGCTCGTTCATCTTCAGCGGCCCCACCGGCGTCGGAAAGACCGAAGTCGCGCGGGCGTTGGCGAAGTTCCTGTTCGCCGATCCACAGGCGCTCATTCGCGTCGACATGAGCGAGTACATGGAGAAGTTCTCCGTGTCGCGGCTCATTGGTGCGCCTCCGGGCTACGTCGGATACGAGGATTCGGGCACGCTGACGAAGGCCGTGCGGCGCAAGCCGTACAGCGTGGTGCTGCTCGACGAGATCGAGAAGGCGCACCCCGACGTCTTCAACATCCTGCTCCAGGTGCTCGACGAAGGGCATCTCACCGACAACTACGGGCGCGTGATCGACTTCAAGAACACCGTCGTGATCATGACGTCGAATGTCGGCGCGCGGGACATCACCAAGTCGAAGGGTCTCGGGTTCTCCGCGGCTGACGAGCGCGGAGCGTTCGACCGGATCGCCGAGAAGGTGAAGGAAGAGATCTCGCGGGTGTTCAACCCCGAGTTCCTGAACCGCCTCGACGACGTGATCGTGTTCCACCCGCTGTCGCAGGAGCACATCGGGCAGATCGTCGGAATTCTGCTGCGCGACGTTCAGAAGCGGCTGACGGAGGAGGAGCTCACGCTCAAGCTCACCGGGCCGGCCAGCGACTTCCTCGCGAAGCAGGGCTACGATGAGAACTTCGGTGCCCGCCCGCTGAAGCGCGCTATCCAGCGCTTCATCGAGGACCCGCTGTCCGAGAAGATCCTGACGGGCGAGTTCAGCCGGGGCGACGAGGTCGAGGTCGACATGGCGGCCGATGGCACCAAGCTGGACTTCCGGGTGCTCGCCAAGACGACCACCTAACTCCGCGAACCCGCGGCACATCGCGGGGTATCACGGCCGGTCTGCCCTAGTGGGCAGGCCGGCCGTTTCGTGTCTATATTACGGGTCTATGGCACGTCTTTCCCTACTCGCTGTCGTCGCACTGGTCGGTACGCCGCTCCTTGCCCAGGAGGAGGGCGCCGAAGCCGGGCGATGCTCGGCCCCCGACAGCATCGCGGTACGCGGTAACCAGCGCGTAGGCGAGGCGACTATCCGCGCCGACGCCCAGCTCACGGCCGGCCAGCCGCTCAACTTCCGGGGGGTGCAGCGCGCGATTCGCAGCCTGTTCGCGACGGGGCAGTTCGCCGACGTGCGACTGCTGTGCGATGTGGCCGCCACCGGGCGGTCGACCCTCGTCATCGAGGTCGATGAGCGCCCTCTCCTCGGGGCCCTTGCCATTACCGGCGTCGAGAAAGTGCCCGAGCGGACCGTGCGCGAGAAGGTCGACCTTCTGGTCAATCGCCCTCTCGATCCCAACCAGCTCGCGCGTGCGATTCAGCGCATCGACTCGGCATACGAAAGCGCGGGCTACTATCTCGCCGAGGTGCATGCCGACACGCAGACCGTCGAGGGCAAGGTGAACCTGACCTTGCGCATCGACGAGGGGCGCCGGCTCGCGATCTCGGGGATTCGCGTCAATGGGAACTCGGTCATCTCCGATGAGGCGATCGTCGCGGAGATGAAGACGAAGCCCGAGGGCTTCTGGTGGTTCCGCCGCGGTGAATTCGATGAAGACGAATACGCGACGGACCTCGGGGAGCGTATCGCCGGGCTGTATGCAAAGCGCGGCTTCATCGATTTCCAGATCATCAAGGACTCGCTCGTCGTCGATCGCGAGCGTGGCAAAGCGCTGCTCGACATCACGGTCAACGAGGGCAAACAGTACCGCATTGGATCGTTCGAGGTCGTGGGCAACCGGCGCTTCTCGAGCGATGAGATCGAGCGGTTCTATCCGTTCGGCGACGTCTCACCAACCCTGACCCAACGCGTGCGCGACCTGCTCACGCCGGGATCGAGTGACGAGACGAACGTCTTCGATCAGGCGCAGTGGGATGACGCGACCGGAAAGCTGCGCACGGCGTACAGCAACGAAGGGTACATCTACGCGCAGGTCCGTCCGGTCATCGATCGCGTTGGCACGGCGGGCGATTCCACGCCCGTCGTGAACCTGCGTTGGGAGATCGACGAGCGCTCCCCGGCGATCGTGAACCGCGTCGACATCGTGGGCAATGACTACACGACCGAAGCGTGCATTCGCGATGCCCTGCTGATCGTGCCGGGCGACGTCTTCAACCAGGACCGCCTCGTTCGCAGCTACCAGAACATCGCGAACCTCGGCTTCTTCGAGACGCCGCTGCCGTCCCCCGATACGCGGCCAGCCGGCGAA
Source organism: Gemmatimonadaceae bacterium (assembly GCA_025930755.1). Classification (GTDB taxonomy): domain Bacteria; phylum Gemmatimonadota; class Gemmatimonadetes; order Gemmatimonadales; family Gemmatimonadaceae; genus JAICNG01. The sequence goes on along the minus strand of JAICOJ010000039.1, from coordinate 13,759 downwards.
GAAGGCGACGTCGACATCGTTTTCGCGGTGAAGGAGAAGCGCACGGGCAGCGTCAACTTCGGGGCGTCGGTAGGTGAGGGAACGGGAGTCGGTGGTTTCCTGGGCCTGGACCAGCCCAACCTCTTCGGCCAATGCAAGCGCGCGTCGCTGCAGTGGCAATTCGGCGCGAACCAGAAGGAGTTCTCGCTCAGCTTCACCGACCCGGCGATCCAGCGCTCGCGGATTTCGGGCACGGTGAGCGTGTATCATCGCCGTCTCCGCTACATTGTCGAAGACTACGGCCGCTCGGTGCTCACCGGCGGATCGCTGCAGTTCGGCTTCCCGGTGCCCGGCTCTCCCTTCTCTCGAATCTTCCTGTCGTATGGCGGCGAGCGCGTCGAGCAGGGCGGGGGCATCTTCGAGCGGGACACCACGATTCTCACGTCGGGCGAGGGATTCCGGTCGAGCCTCGGGGTGTCGGCGCAGCGGGATACGCGCATTGGGTTGCCGTTCCCGACAGCCGGCTCGCTGCAGACGTTCGCGGCCAGCTTCAACGGCGGACCGTTAGGCGGGAATACCGCGTTCCAGCGCTACACCACCGAGCTCAAGGCGTACGCCCCGCTCTGGACCGTCGGGGGCGAGCGCCCGGGCAGTCAGCCGCTGCAGTTCACGCTCGGCCTCTCGGCTCGAGCCGGCACCGTCTTCGGGGACGTCGGCGCCTTCATCGTGTCGCAGAAGTTCGGCCTTGGCGGCGTCATGTTCGGGGAGCCGTTACGCGGCTACAAGGAGTTCTCCATCACGCCGAACGGCTTCAATCCGAACGACGACGGCCAGACGCGCGCGTCGTTCGGTGACGCGTTCTTCACCACGACGGCCGAGCTCGGGCTGCGTCTGAACTCGCAGGTGTACCTGAACATGTTCTTCGACGCGGGCAACATTTGGGATCACCCGCGGGAGTTCGACCCCACCCGACTGTTTCGTGGGGCGGGCGTCGGTGTATCACTGATTACGCCGCTGGGACCCCTCGGTCTGGACTGGGCCTACGGCTTCGATCGGACGGATGTCTTCGGACGTCCGGATCCCAAGTGGGAGCTCCATTTCCGGCTCGGCAATCTCTACTGACGGAGTGATCATGGCAGGCATGGCTCGCGCGGGCGCGGTGGCGCTCGGACTCCTGGTCTTCGGTGCGGCCGCTGCGGCGGCTCAGACGCCGGTGAAGATCGGGTACATCAAATCGCAGACGATCCTTGCGAACGCCCCCGGACGCGCAGCGGCCGAGTCGCAGTTCGAGAAGGAGATGACGACGTATCGGGCTCAGGTGCAGCGCATGGGCGATTCGCTCAACACGCTCATCGCCGATTACAACAAGCAGGAAGTATCACTCTCGCCGCAGGCGAAGGAGACACGACAGAAAGACATTCGTGCGAAGGAGGAGGAGTACCAGCGCCGGACGCAGGAGCTGCAGCAGCAGGTGCGGGCGCGTGAGGCGGAGCTCGTTCGTCCGATCATGGAGCAGATCAACAAGGTGATCGACGAGCTGCGGGCCGAGGAAGGCTACTCGATGATCTTCGACGCCGAGAATCAGGCCGGAGTCGTGGTCGCGGCCGACAAGAACCTCGACCTCACCGAGAAGGTGCTCGCGCGGCTCCGCGCCGCGGGACCACCCACTTCAGCGTCGCGCCCGGCAGGTGCCGGCGCGACCCAGCGGCCCGCGGCGCCTGCCGCCCAGCAGCCCAGCGGAGTGCAGCGTCCGAAGCCGCGTTGAGCGATTCCCGGAATTCACGCACGATACCCGGCGGTGAGGGGCCACGGCTCCTCACCGCCGACGCCATCGCCCAGCTGGTGGGCGGTGAGCTTCGCGGCGACGGGACGGTTCGCGTGTCGGCGGTTGCGCCACTCGACCGTGCGGGTGGGGGCGACCTGACGTTTCTGGCCGCGGCCCGTTATGCGCCGCTGTTCTCGAGAACCCAGGCAGGCGCGGCGCTCGTGAGTCCCGAGCTGGCCAATGAGCCCGGCGCGGTCCGGGCTCGCATCGTCGTTTCGAAGCCTCACGAGGCCATGCTGCGTGTGTTGCCCGAGCTCTACGTGGCACCGCCGCGGCTGCCGGGTGTGCATGCGTCGGCGGTGATCGGCCGCGGCGCGACGCTCGGCCGCGACGTGTCCCTCGGGGCCCATGTCGTGATCGGCCGCGAGGTCGTCCTTGGCGATCGCGTGACGCTCGAGCCGGGATGCGTGGTCGGCGATGGGGTGGAGATCGGCGATGACACGCATCTCTTTCCGGGAGTGAGCGTGTACCCCCGCGCGCGTATCGGGCGTCGCGTGATGATTCACGCGGGGGCGCGCATTGGGAGCGATGGATTCGGGTACGTCTTCAATGACGGCGCCCACCAGAAGATTCCGCATGTCGGGCGGTGCGTGGTCAGCGACGACGTGGAGATTGGCGCGAACACGACCATCGACCGGGGCAGCATCGATGACACGGTGATCGGCCCCGGCACGAAGATCGACAATCTGGTGCACGTCGGTCATAACGTTCGCATCGGCGCCCTCTGTCTCATCATGGCCCAGGTCGGGATCGCCGGGTCGTCCCACGTCGAGGACGGAGCGATCCTCGCGGGCCAGTCGGGCCTCGCCGGTCATCTCACGGTGGGGAAGGGCGCACGCATTGGTGCGCAGGGGGGCGTGTTCGGGGATGTGCCCGCCGGTGAGACGTGGTCCGGGTACCCCGCGCGCCCGCACAAGGAGGCCCTGCGTGCGCAGGCAGCGCTGTTCCGGCTTTCCGGACTCATGAAGACGCTCGAGCGTCTGATCGATCGCGAGCGGCGGTGACCGGTCGGCGCACGGTGGGCCAGCGCATCACGCTCGAGGGCGTCGGTCTCCACCTGGGCGAATCGGTCCGCTTGACCTTCGCGCCCGCCGAGCCCGGCAGCGGTGTGCGCTTTCGTCGTATCGATGTCCCCGACGCTCCGTCGATTCCCGCGCACGTGTCGCACGCCGTGCAAGTGGAGCGACGAACGCAGCTCGGCAGCGGGGACGCGGCCTTTCATACCGTCGAGCATGTCCTTGCGGCCGTCGTCGGGCAGGAGATCGACGATCTGCTGATCGAGCTCGACGCGAGCGAGCCGCCGATCATGGATGGCAGTGCCCGTCCGTTCGTAGACGCCCTCGAGCAGGCGGGTATCGTCGAGCGTGGGGGAGTCGTCGAGTACCTCGAGCTGGGTGCTCCCGTCCGCGTCGTCGATGGTGAGGCGAGCTACGAGGCGCGTCCGGGGCGACGACTGTCGCTCGACATTACGATCGACTTTCCGCACCCCTTGATCGGCCGCCAATCGGGGGCCTTCGAGGTATCGCGAAGCAGCTTTGTACGCGATCTTGCTGGGGCGCGGACGTTCGGGTTCGTCCGCGAGGTCGAGCTGTTGCGCGCCATGGGTCTGATTCGTGGCGCGACGACGGCGAACGCGATCGTACTGGACGAGGACGGCGTCGTCGACGCGACGCTCCGGTGGCCTGACGAGTTCCTGCGACACAAGGCGCTCGACTGTGTCGGCGATCTGGCGCTCGCGGGCCGGCGAGTGCGTGCACACGTGACGGCGATCAAGCCGAGTCACCGCGGGACCGTGGCGCTGGTGCGAGAGATGATCAATTCGGCCGCGAAGGAGACGCGGATGTTCGACATCAACGACATCATGAAGGTGCTGCCGCACCGGTACCCGTTCCTCTTCGTGGATCGTGTGCTGGAGATGGAGGAGAAGAAACGGATCGTCGGCATCAAGAACGTCACGATGAACGAGCCGTTCTTTCAGGGTCATTTTCCGGGTCATCCGATCATGCCGGGTGTGCTGATCATCGAGGCGATGGCGCAGGTCGGCGGCATCCTGCTGATGGGTCTCGTGGACGATCCCGACAAGAAGGTCGTGTACTTCATCTCTCTCGACAACGTGCGGTTTCGGCGGCCGGTGCGTCCGGGCGATCAGCTGCGGTTCGAGCTGGAGGTCACGCAGCTGCGCGGGGCGACGTGCAAGATGCACGGCGTCGCGCGCGTCGACGGCGAGATCGCCGCCGAGGCGGACATGGGCGCGATGGTGCGCGACAAGTGAGCGTTCGCGTGCATCCGAGCGCGATCGTCGCGCCCGATGCTCGCCTTGGCGAGGACGTCGAGGTGGGTCCCTTCGCCATCATCGGCGAGGACTGCGAGGTCGGCGACGGATGCATCCTCGCTGCCCGCGCGACGCTCGAGCGGCACGTGCGCCTCGCGCGCAACGTCCGCATCGGCGTCGGGTCCGTCATCGGCGGCGACCCGCAGGATCTCAAGTTCAAGGGCGAAGCGACGACCGTCGAGATCGGCGAGGGGAGTATCGTGCGCGAATACTCGACGATCAATCGCGGCACGTCCCAGTCGTGGAAGACGAGCGTCGGCAAGAGCAGCTTCATCATGTCGTACGTCCACCTCGCCCACGATTGTCATGTCGGCGACGGCGTGATCCTGGCGAACGGCGTGCAGCTCGCGGGGCATGTCACCGTCGAGGATCGGGCAATTCTCTCGGGGCTCACGGCAGTGCACCAGTTCGTGCGGATCGGCACGCACTCGTTCATCGGCGGCATGTCGCGCGTTGCGAAGGACATTCCGCCGTATCTCAAGGCCGTCGGTAACCCCGTGAAACTGTACGGTCTGAACTCGGTGGGGCTCCAGCGAAACAACTTCGACCCGGAAGTCATTCGCGAGCTCAAGCGGGCTTACCGGCTGTTCTTCCGGTCGGAGCTGAACGTGTCGCAGGCGCTCGAGCGGGCGCAGTCGGAGCTCTCGATGACGCCGGAGGTGAAGCACTTCCTCGGATTCGTGGACAACAGCCAGCGCGGAGTGGTGATCTGAGCGCCTCGGTGCGCGTCGGCGTCGTCGGCGCGGGAAGCCTCGGCCAGCATCACGTGCGACTGCTGCGCGACATCGAGGGGGCAGGCCTCGTCGGGTTTTGCGAGGTGCGACCGGAGCGAGCGCAAGAGGTGAGCAGTGCCCTCGGCGTTCCCGTGATGCCTTCGCTCGAGGCATTGCTCGACCAGGTCGATGCGGTGACGGTGGTCGTGCCGACGATCGGCCACCACGCCGTGGCGAAAGCGGCGCTCGAGCGTGGCGTCCACGTCATGATCGAGAAGCCGATCGCCGCGACTCTCGCCGAAGCCGATGATCTGGTGATGACGGCGAAGCGAACCGGCGCCTTGATCCAGACGGGGCACGTCGAGCGTTTCAACCGCGCCATTCGCGCGGCACTTCCGTTCATCGACACCCCGCGCTTCATCGAGAGCGATCGGCTCGCACCCTTCAATCCGCGCGGCTCGGACGTCGCCGTCGTGCTCGATCTCATGATCCACGACATCGATCTGGTCCGCACGCTCGTGGGGGGCCACGTCGAGGACTTGCAGGCGGTCGGGGTGCCCGTGCTGACGCCGTCGGTCGACATCGCGAACGCACGACTCACCTTCGACTCTGGTGCGGTCGCCAACATTACGGCGAGCCGCGTCTCGCGCGAGCGGCTTCGAAAGATCCGGATCTTTCAGCGGACCGGATATCTCTCGCTCGATCTCGCGGCGGGGACGGGCGAGTTCTACCGGCTGCGAACCGATGTGGACTTCTCGGCGATCGCAAAGGCCCCGCTCGCACTCGAGGCGTTCGTGGAGCGGGTCGTCCTCGAGGCGCCGGAGGGTGAGCCGCTCCGCCTCGAGCTCGAGAGCTTCATTGCGGCCGTGCGGGGTGAGACGGCGGTCGTCGTCTCGGGGGACGATGGGCGCGAGGCGCTGGCGGTCGCGCTTCGCATCAATCGCGAGATCGAGCGCACGCTTCCGTCGCTCGCGGGCGCTGGTCGTGCGTGAGATCCTGTTCGTCGCCGGCGAAGCGTCCGGCGACCTGCACGCTGCGGGAGTCGCTGCGGCGATCCGTCGCCGTGAGCCCGACCGACCGATGGCAGGGATCGGCGGCTCGCGCATGCGTGATGCCGGTGTCACGCTCATCGAGGACGTCGAACGAATGGCGGTGATGGGATTCGTCGAAGTCATTCGCCACGTTCCTCGACATTGGCTCCTCCTTCGCGACCTGCGCCAGCGACTCGATCGTCAGCAAACCGGGCTCATCACGCTCATCGATTATCCCGGCTTCAACATGCGCGTTGCCGAGCGCGCGCGAGCGCGGGGAGTGCCGGTGCTGTACTACATCACACCGCAGGTATGGGCATGGGGTGCCGGCCGCCTGGCGAAGCTCTCGCGATTGGTCACGCGCGCGGCGGTGATTCTGCCGTTCGAGGAACCGCTGCTGCGACAGCATGGTATCGACGCGACGTTCGTGGGACATCCGCTCCTCGACCGAGCGAAGTCGATGCCCGATCGTCACGCCGCGCGACGCGCCCTCGGCCTCGCCGATGATGCGCGCGTCCTCGCGCTCTTTCCGGGAAGCCGAGCCCAGGAGATCGCCAGACACCTCGAGGACTTCGTCGCGGTCGGGCGCGAGCTCCAGCGCCGCGTGCCCGGCCTGCAGGTGGTGGTGAGCGTCGCGCCGGGGATCGAGCTCGACGGTTCGGCGTGTCCCTATCCCGCGGTGCGCGGCGCATCGTTCGACGTGCTGCGCGCCGCGGATGCTGCATTCTGCAAGAGCGGGACGTCCACGCTCGAAGCGGCGGTCGCCGGGTGCCCGCTGGCCCTCGGCTACCGGACCAATCGTGTGACATACGCGATTGCCTCACGAGTCGTGAAGGTCCCATGGATCGGTTTGGTCAACGTCGTGGCCGGCCGCCTCGTCGCGCCGGAATTCGTCCAGGAGCAGCTCGTGCCGGTGCGGGTCGCCGATGCGCTGGAGCCGCTCTTGCGCGACGGCGACCCGCGCCGACGGATGCTCGAGGATCTGGCGGAAGTGCGCTCGCGACTCGGTTCACCGGGCGCGGCTGATCGGGTCGCGGAGATGGCGATCGGGATGGCGCGGTGAGTGATGAGGCTCGCGCCCGACGACGTGCCCGGCGCGTCCGCTGGGCCGCGCGCGCGGGGAGTCTTCTCTTTCGAGCGCTCGCGAGCACGTGGCGACTGCGCGTCATCAATGCCGAGCCGCATCGCGCGGTCCGTGCGAGCGGGCAGCCGGTCATCTACACCTTCTGGCATGGCACCATGCTGCCCTTGCTCTGGCAGCATCGGAAGGAACATGTCGCGATCCTGATCAGCGAGCACGGGGACGGGGAGATCATCGCACGCATTGCGCACTCACTCGGCTATCGTTCCGTCCGTGGCTCGACGAGCCGCGGCGGAGAACGGGCCATCCTCGGGACAGTGCGCGAGCTGGAGCGTGGACGGGATGTCGCCTTCACGCCCGACGGACCTCGTGGTCCGCGCGAAAGCTTTGCCCCGGGCGCACTCGTCGTGTCGCAGCGGACCGGGGCTCCGCTGGTGCTCATCACCGTGGACGCACCGAGCGCGTGGCGCCTTACGAGCTGGGATCGCTTTCTCATCCCCAAGCCGTTCGCGCGCGTGACGATCGCGTACGAAGATCCGCTGCGCGTCGAGGCACCGAATGCACGAGCCGCGGCCGCTCAGGCCCCCACGTGGCAGCAGCGGCTGCGGGATCTGGCGAGCCGCTACCGGACCACCGCCGAGGAAGCGGTCGCGCGGGAATGACGCACGCGCGCAGATTGGAGCGACTCTGGTGGGGTACGGGACCTGGCGCCCGTGCGGCCCGAGCTGCGCTGGTCCCGGCATCGATCCTCTATCGTATTGGATCGGCCGTTCACGCGGGACTCTATCGATCCGGGCTGCGGCGCGCGCACAGGCTCGCCCTTCCCGCGATCAGCGTGGGAAACCTGACGGTTGGCGGAACGGGGAAGACGCCGGTGGCCGCATGGATCGCATCGTTGCTCGTGCGGCAGGACGCCCATCCCGCGATCGTGATGCGTGGCTACGGCGAAGATGAGCCCCTCGTTCACGAGCGACTGAATCCCGCCGTTCCCGTCGTCGTGTCGCCGGATCGGGTTCGCGGTGCCGAACGTGCGTCGACGCTCGGCGCCGACATCATCGTTCTCGACGACGCCTTTCAGCACCGGCGCGCCGCACGCAACGCCGATCTCGTGCTGCTCAGTGCAGATCGATGGACCTCGGCGCCCCGACTTTTGCCGGCCGGCCCGTGGCGCGAGCCCCTGTCCGCCTTGCGCAGGGCGTCGATGGTACTTGTGACGCGAAAGGCGGCATCCCCGGCCACCGCGAGCGCCGTCGCCGACACTATTCAGCACCGGTTTCCGGAGATTCCCGTGGGCGTGGTGGCGCTCACGCTGCAGGAGCTTCGCGCCGCCACCGGCGAGAGCACCATGCCTCTGGAGGCGCTGGCCGGCGCACGAGCGCTGGCGATCGTCGCCATTGGGGACCCGTCGGCATTCCTTCGCCAGTTGGCCGCCACCGACGCTACCGTGCGGGCGGCGGTCTTTCCCGATCATCACGCGTACACGCACGCGGAGGTCGCGCGTTTAGCGTCGATGATGGCGGCCGGTGAAATCGCCGTGTGCACGCTCAAGGATGCCGTGAAGCTCGCACCGCACTGGCCTCGCGAAGCGCCGCCGTTATGGTATGTTTCGCAGAGCGTCATGGTCGAGGAAGGGCGCGACGCCCTCGACGCGCTCCTCGCCCGGGTGCTCGCCTCACGGCCCGTTCAACGCTGACTGTCGCGATACCAGCATCTCTCCCCGACATTTCATGGCTACCGACCTTCGCCTGCCCACCGACAAGATCGTCCGTCCCGACAAGGACCGGTTCCTCAACGAGGACAATCCCTTCGAGGCGATGATGTCCCGCTTCGACCGGGCCGCCGAGCTCCTGGATCTCGAGCCCGGACTGTACAAGGTGTTGCGGCACCCCGAGAAACAGATCGTCGTCTCCGTTCCCGTGCTCATGGACAACGGGGAAGTCGAGGTCTTCACCGGCTATCGCGTTCTGTACAACACCTCGCGCGGACCGGCCAAAGGCGGAATCCGCTTCGATCTGAACGTCACGCTCGAGGAGGTGAAGGCGCTCGCGGCGTGGATGACGTGGAAATGCGCGGTGGTGAATCTGCCCTTCGGAGGTTCGAAGGGCGGTGTCGTTTGCGACCCGCTGAAGATGAGCGTCGGCGAGCTCGAGCGGCTCACCCGACGATATACCGCGGGCATCATCTCGACCCTCGGACCTGACAGCGATGTTCCGGCGCCCGACGTGAACACCAACGAGCGCGTCATGGCGTGGGTGATGGACACGTACTCGATGCATGTGCGGCACACGGTGACCGCGGTCGTCACGGGGAAGCCAGTGGAGATGGGCGGCTCGCTGGGCCGACGGGAAGCCACCGGCCGCGGGTGCATGATCGTGACCAAGGAGGCGCTCCGTCACCTCAAGATGCCGGTGCCGGGAACGACGGTGGCGGTGCAGGGGTTTGGCAACGTGGGATCGGTTGCCGCGGATCTGCTCGTGAAGGAGGGATGCAAGATCATCGCGATCAGCGACCGCACCGGTGGATACCACGATCCGGCCGGCATCGATGTTCGTCACGCCATCGAGCACGTGAAAAAGCATCGCACGCTCGAGGGGTACCTGGGCGGCGAGCGCATCACGAACGAGGAGCTGCTCATGCTTCAGGTGGATGTGCTGCTTCCTGCCGCGCTCGAGAACGTGATCACGTCGAAGAACGCATCGAAGGTGCGGGCGAAGGTCATTTGCGAGGGGGCGAATGGGCCGACGTCCGCCGCGGCCGACGCGATCCTGGAGGAGAACGGCGTCTTCGTGATCCCGGACATTCTTGCGAACGCCGGCGGCGTCACCGTCTCGTACTTCGAGTGGGTGCAGGATCGCGGCGGCTACTTCTGGACGGAGGACGTCGTGAATCAGCGACTCACGGAGATCATGTGCCGTTCCTTCGCCGACGTGCTCGATCTGTCGCGCCGGCACAAGGTCAACATGCGAACGGCGGCGTACATGCTCTCCATCAGTCGGGTGGCGACGGTGCATCGACTGCGCGGGATCTACGCCTAGGGCCGCGAGCGCGACCGCATGCGGTTCCTGATCGTCTCCGTGGGCCGGCCCCGCGATCGGGCGCTCGCGGCGGCCATTCACGAGTACGAGACACGCGCGGCGCGCTACTGGCCGATCGAGACGAAGGAAGTGCGAGAGGAGCCGGCGCGTTCCCACACTCCGGCACTCGTGCGCGAGCGGGAGGGGCAGCGCCTCCTCGATGCCTGCGAGGGTGCGGATGTCGTGGCCTGCGACGCAACCGGACCCCAGATGGCCTCCGACGAGTTCGCGGGATGGATGCGCGAGAAACGGGAGCGCGCCGAGCGTGACGTTGCGTTCCTCATCGGCGGGGCGTTCGGCCTGTCCGAGGTCGTTCGGACCCACGCTCGGTCGACGCTGGGGTTCTCGCGGTGGACGATGCCTCACGAGCTCGCACGGCTCGTACTGGCCGAGCAGCTCTACCGCTCGGGCACCATCGTGCGAGGCGAGCCGTACCACAAGTGAGCGAGGCCCGCGTTCTTACGCGTCCCCTCGGCGGATCGTCACTCGCCGAGCTCGCGACCCGGGCTGCCGGCGGTTCGCTGTACCCGCGGAGACCGGTGGGCGCGGACGCCTGGCGCGCTCGCATGGAGCAAACGCGCCGCGAGACTCCGGCCGATTGGCTCGGCGCAATTGCGCCGGCGATCGTCGCCGGCGGGGCGGCCGCGCACCGACTCGAGCGAGTCGCTCGGGACGGGGGAGTCATCGTCACCACGGGACAACAGCCGGGCCTGTTCGGTGGTCCGGTCTATACGTGGTCGAAAGCGATCTCCGCGCTCGCCCTCGCCGATGCGCTGGAAGAGGCGACCGGTACTCCCACGGCGCCGCTTTTCTGGGCCGCGACCGACGACGCGGACTACGCTGAAGCGAGCGTCACCTGGGTGGCGACACGCTCGGGACTGCGCGAGTTGCGCCTTCCCCCAGCCGCGCGCGAAGGCGTGAGCATGGCAGACCTGCCCCTCGGCGACGTCACGGCGCTGCTCGATGACCTCGCCGTCGCTGCTGGGTCCGTCGTCTATGACGCACCGCTCGCCGCGGCGCGCGACGCATATGCGACGAGTGCGACTGTCGGCGCGGCCTATCTCGGCCTCATGCGCCGGACGCTGGAGCCCCTCGGCATTGGCGTGCTCGACGCCTCGCACCCTGCGGTGAGGCGCGCCGCCCAGCCCGTGCTTACGCAGGCGCTTCGCGACGCTCCTCGGCTCGACGCGGCGCTCGTCAGGCGCGAGGACGCGATACGCTCGGCGGGCCATGAGCCGCAGGTCAGCCACGTTCCTGGACTCTCACTCGTGTTCGAGTACGCGGCCGGCATAAAGCAGCGTGTGCCGGTGAGCCGTGCGGGTGAAGTCGCTCGCATCGATGACGCCGCGCTCGGACCCAACGTCTTGTTGCGGCCGATTGTCGAGCGCGCGCTCCTGCCGACGGTCGCGTATATGGCCGGGCCGGGTGAGCTCGCGTATTTCGCGCAGGTGGGCGCCGTCGCGGAGGTCATGGCGACGCCGCCACCGCTCGCGCTCCCGCGGTGGTCCGGCCTGATCATCGAGCCGTACGTCGAGCGCATTCTCGAGCGGTATGGACTCACGATCGACGACCTTCGCGACCGCCACGACGTCGTGAAACGACTCGTCACGAAACGCGTACCAGGCGGCGTGACGAAGGCGCTCGCCGACATGCGAGAGATGACCCATCGCGCCGTGGATGCCCTTCGCACCGCGCTGGGGGAGGATCGCCGCCCGCTCGTCGACAAGCGGGTGGTCGATGGAGCGGAGGGCCAGCTCATGCATCGCGTGGATCGGCTCGAGCGGCGTGTGCTGGCGGCGGCGAAGCGCCGTGAGGTCGAGATCGTCGAGCACGTGGATGCAGCACATGCCGCGATCCATCCGTTGGACGATCCCCAGGAGCGCGTGCTGAACTTTCTTCCCATGCTCGCTCGCGAAGGTCCAACACTGTTCGAGGCGATGCGGCGTGCGGCGCGCAGCCATGCCGAGTCACTCATCGAGGCACCGGACGCGATCGCGCCTGAGCAGCGGGCGACGCCGATCGCCACGTGACGGAGGAGGCGTCTCCGCCCCCACAGCCCGCGCGCCCGGCTGGGGCACGGTTCGCGGCGCTCGTCGGCGCCGGCATCCTCCTCAGCCGCATCTTTGGCCTCGTCAGGCAGCGCGTACTGGCACACTACCTCGGCCTGTCGAGCTCCGCGGATGCGTTCAGCGCGGGCTTTCGAATCCCGAACCTGCTGCAGAATCTCTTCGGCGAGGGGGTACTCTCGGCGTCGTTCATCCCCGTGTACTCGCGTCTCCTCGCGCGCGGAGAGCACGACGAGGCGCGTCGTGTCGCGGGAGCGGTGTTCGCCTTTCTCTCCCTGATCGTCGCGGTCGTCGTCCTCGTCGGCGTGCTCGCCACGCCATGGCTCATCGATCTGATCGCCCGCGGGTTCGAGGGCGAGAAACGCGCTCTCACGATTCGCATCGTGCGCGTGCTGTTCCCCGGCATGGGGCTGTTGGTACTCTCCGCATGGTGCCTCGGGATCCTGAACAGCCACCGCCGGTTCTTCCTTCCGTACGTCGCGCCGGTCCTCTGGAACGTGGCCATCATCGCCTCGCTGCTGCTGTACGGCGGGCGAGTCGCGGATGCGGAGCTCGCGGTGATCGCGGCCTGGGGGTCTGTCGCCGGGAGCGCTCTCCAGCTCCTCGTGCAGCTTCCACTCGTGCTCAAGCTCGTGCGCGGACTGCGCCCGAGCTTCGACACCAGCTCGCACGTGCGGACGGTCGGCCGCAGCTTCGTGCCGGCATTTCTCGGGCGTGGTGTCGTACAGATCGGTGCCTATGTGGACACGCTCGTCGCGAGCCTGTTGCCAACCGGTGCGGTGGCCGCGCTGATGAGTGCCCAGATGCTCTACACCCTTCCCGTGAGCCTCTTCGGAATGTCGATCTCGGCGGCCGAGCTCCCGGAAATGGCAAGCGATGCGGCGCGGGACGACGCGGTCGGCGAACGAATTGGCGAGCGTCTGCGGATTGGATTGCGACGCATCGCGTTCTTCGTGATACCCTCCGCGGTCGTGTTCCTCGCGCTCGGTGATGTCGTGGCGGCGGCGCTGTTCGAGACCGGTGAGTTCTCACGCGACGACTCCACGTACGTCTGGGCGTTACTCGCGGGATCGGCGGTAGGCCTGCTGGCCTCGACGAGTGGCCGTCTCTACTCGTCCGCATTCTACGCGCTGCACGACACGCGCACGCCGCTGCGGTTCGCCGCGGTTCGGGTGACGGTCGGCGTCGTGCTCGCGGCGGTGCTCGCACTCCGTGGGCCCGATGTGCTCGGCATCGCTCCTCGGTGGGGCGCGGCGGGTATTACCGTCGCGTCGGGTATCGCGGCATGGCTCGAGATGACGCTCCTCCGTGCCGCCTTGCGGTCCCGACTCGGAATCGACGGCAGGCTTTCCGGCGTCCTGCTCAAGTTGTGGATGTGCGCCGCACTCGCCGCCGGGGCGGCCTGGGGCGCGAAGGTCCTGCTCGGCGAGGCGCACCCGTGGGGAACCGCCGCGCTCGTCCTTGGGACCTTCGGTGTCGTGTACCTGGCGGCCACCGCGGCTGCCGGTGTCGGGGAGGCTCGCGCATTGCTCGCGCGCGTGTCCCGCGCGCGGTAAGGGCCACCGCGGGCGTTATATTTCGTCAGGCGTCCGTCGTCATGGCGACGCGGACCAGGCCGGCATTGTCATGAGCGCCCACGAGCACATCGCCCGCAAAAT
>JAICOJ010000007.1 GCA_025930755.1 Gemmatimonadaceae bacterium | reverse complement strand
GCCGGCGGGCCCGCGTCGTGGGGGCCGACGTCGGCAAGGCGCCGCGGGCGATCGTCCTCGCCCCGGGGAATCCGTCGGTACCGCTCAACAGCTGCTACGTCATCGCGTGCGATCGGGAGGACGATGCGCACGCCATGGCCACGCTGTTGAACTCGGTGGTCGCGGCGGCATGGCTCAACGCACTGGCCGAGCCCGCACGCGGCGGATATCGCCGCTACCTCGGCTGGACCGTGGCGCTGCTGCCCGTGCCTCGGGATTGGGAGCGGGCCCGAGCGCTTCTCGCACCGCTCGGCATCCGCGCGTCCTCCGGGGGCGACCTCGCGCCCGATGAGATGCTGCGGGCGGTCGCACGCGCCTATCGGCTTCGCCCCGCGGACCTCGAGCCGCTGCTGGCATGGATGGGACGCTGACCCATGTTTCCGGGGCTGCCGCCCGCGCGCACATCGCGAACGCGTGGCTGGCGCCCGATGGGCAGAGCGCGTTAGGCAGCATCACCCTGCGGCCCCATCAGCGAGAGGCTGTCGCGCGCGCCCGTGTGGCGCTCGAGCGCCACGGCGGTGCGCTCATCGCCGACGATGTCGGGCTCGGCAAGACCTTCATCGCGCTGGCGCTGGCCGCCGAGGCACGGCGGCCGCTCGTCATCGGTCCCGCGGCGCTCCGTGCCATGTGGGCGCAGGCGTGCGGGCGAGCCGGTGTTCGCGCGGAGTACCGGTCGTACGAGGCGTTGAGCCGCTCGCCTATGCCCGCGGCCGGTTACGATCTCGTCATCCTCGACGAGGCGCACCACGCGCGCACGCCACGGACCGCGCGGTACCGACACCTGGCACAGGGACTGATCGGCGCCCGCGTCCTACTGCTCACCGCAACCCCCATACACAACACACATCGCGACCTGCGCGCACTCCTGGCGCTTTATCTGGGCGCCATCGCGTGGAGTCTCGAGGAGAGCGAGCTCGGAGCACACGTCATTCGTCGTGAGCAGGAGGATGTGGCCCTCGACGCGCCGCTGCCGTCGCTGACAGCGCCCCGGTCGATCGTGCTTTCCGACGATGGGGCGCTGCTCGATGCGATCATCTCTCTGCCGGCACCCGTTCCGCCGCGCGATGGGGGTGACGGCGGCGTCTTGCTGTCATTCACGCTCGCACGGTTGTGGGCATCGAGCCATTTCGCGCTGCGCGCGGCGCTCCGTCGGCGACTGCAGAAGGCGCGCGCGATCGAGGACGCGCTCGCGTGCGGACGGCACCCGACTCGCGGAGAGCTGCGCGCCTGGGTCGTTGGCGAGGACGCGACGCAGCTGGCATTCCCCGAGCTCGTCGCGACTCCAGAGACGAACGACCTCGGCGATCTGTTGAGCGCGGTGCGCGAGCACGCGGGCGCGCTCGAGGCTCTGGTCCGCCGAATGCCTGTCGATTCGCCGCACGACCGCCAGCGCGCCGACCGCATACGCGACGTCGCCGTACGACATCCCGGCGAAAGGATCGTCGCCTTCACCCAGTTCGCCGATACGGCCACGGCGCTTTTTCGACTCGTGCGCGACAGCGTGCGATCGTGTCGGCTCGATGGGCGGGGCGCACAGGTGGCCGGGGGCCGTCTCTCCAGACGGGAGGCGCTCGCGCGATTCGCGCCGCGAGCGAGCGGGGCGGCCGATCCCGCCGCGTCGGAGCGGATCGACCTGCTCATCGCGACGGACCTCCTGAGTGAAGGAGTCAATCTTCAGGACGCTTCGGTCGTGTTGCACCTCGACCTGCCCTGGACCTCCGCCCGCATCGCGCAGCGTATCGGGCGGTCCCGCCGGCTCGGCGCCACGCATCCATCGACAACGGTGTATGCAATCGCGCCACCGGCAGCCGCGGAGACCCTGCTGCGTCAGGAACAGCGGCTGCGCGACAAGCTCCGCGCGGCCGCGCGTCTCACCGGCGCGTGCGGCGCGATTCTACCCGTCAGGCTCGCGTTGACGCCGGTGACTGAAAGCGACGACGGCGGCGCGCCAGCCCGCGCCCTGCAGCTGCTTCGCGCCATCGTCGCCGGGTGGCGCGCCGAGGCACCCTTGAGGTGCGCGGGGTCTGAGCTGCCTGTTGCTCACGTTCGCGCGAGCGCGTCGGGCGCCCTGGCCCTCGTCAGGCAGGGATCGGAGCGATTCTTCGTGGCCGCCAGTGGTGGTCGAGTGACGGACCGACCAGCGGAGGTGCTCGCGGCGGCGCGGCTGGCCGAAGGAGAAGATCACATCGAGCGCGAGGCAGATCCGATTGCGCCGGTCGTGGCCCTGCTCGAGGCATGGGTCGTGGCGCGCGCCGGCGCCACCGCCGCCGGCATCGCCGGCACAATCGCGGGAGCGGCCCGGCGGGTTGCCATGCAGCGCATCGCCCACATCGTCGCCCGAACGCCGCACCACCATCGTGCCCAGGTGGCTCCCCTCGCCGCGGAGGGGCGCCGTATCGTTACCGCCCCGTACGGCGTCGGCGCCGAGCGGATCCTGGCCGAGCTCGCTGGGGCGCCCTTACCGGATGAGGCGTGGCTCCGCGCCGTACGGGCGTTCGGGGAAGCGAACTGCAGAGGCGCTGGAGGGGCTAGAGGCGCTGAAGGCGCAGGCGCTGGGGTCGTTGAAGCCATCATCGTATTCTCGCCGTAAGCCCTTCAGCACCTCCAGCGCCTCCAGCGCCTTCAGCGCCTTCAGCGCCCCCAGCGCCTTCAGCGCCTTCAGCGCCTTCAGCGCCTTCAGCGCCTTCAGCCCCTCCAGCGCCTCTAGCGCCTCTTCAAACCTTTCGGCCCATTCCGGTATCTGATTTCGCGACTCGGAGACATGGTCGGCGGATGGTTGCTGCAGCACCCGAAGCGGTGACACAACTCGACAGCGTACCCGCCGATGACGTGGCTCTCGCCGCGTCGGGTGATCGCCGGGCGTTCGAGCGAGTCTATCGCGCGAACGTCAACCGAGTCTTCGCGGTTTGCGTTCGCATGTCGGGGGACCGCATGCGGGCGGAAGAGTTGACGCAGGACGTGTTCGTCCGCGTGTGGGAGAAGCTGCCGCTGTTTCGCGGCGAGAGCGCGTTCTCGACATGGGTCCATCGCCTGGCGGTGAACGTCATCCTGAACGCGCGAAAGGCGGAGGGGCGTGAGCGGTCGCGGCGCGAGCCGGATGGGGAGGAGATGCTGGAGGCACGCGGGTCGTCACCGCACCACGGCGACCGGATGGATCTGGAGAAGGCGATCGCGACGCTGCCGCCGGGTGCCCGACGAGTGTTCGTGCTGCACGACGTTGAAGGATATACACACGAGGAAATCGCCGAGATGCTCGGCGTCACGGCCGGTGGGAGCAAGGCGCAGCTACACCGCGCGCGGATGCTCCTCAGGGAGGCGTTAGGCAGATGAGCGACCAGCGATTGATGACCTGCGAGCAGCTCGATGAGCGGCTCCCCGATTGGCTCGAGAACGATCTCGACCCCACGACGCGTGCGCTCGTCGAGCAGCACGTCGCGGTCTGTGCGCGCTGCACGGCGCTGGTGTCGGACCTCGCCTTCATTCGGCGACAGGCGGCCGCACTCCCGGAGCTCGTCCCGTCGCGTGACCTGTGGCCCGAGATCGAGGCGCGCATTCAGGCGCCGGTGATTCCCCTGGAGACGCAGCGCGCGGCGCAGCCGGGCGCAGGCCGCGGCAGGAGTCGTCACGCATGGTGGCTCGGAGCCGCGGCAGCCGCACTGGTCGCGGTGACCGCCGGCGTCACACACTACATGACGAAGCTGGGCCAGCCGGCGCCGACCGTCGCGGTCGCGCCTGCGGTCGTCCGCACGCTCGATTCTGCTCGCCCCGTTGAAGTGACCGAGCCGGCGGCGTCGCTTGCCTCCACCGAAGCGCCGCGGACCACGCCACAACCCGACGAACGTCCCGTCGCGAGCGCGCCCGCGCCCGTGAACGAAGTCGAGCAATCCGAGTACGCGCGTGATGTCGCGCAGCTGCGCGCCATCGTCCGTGAGCGGCGGACCGAGCTCGATTCGACGACGGTCGCCGTGCTGGAGAAGAACCTGGAGCTCATCGACCGCGCGATCGCTGAGAGCCGCGCGGCCCTCGAGCGCGATCCGGCCAGCGACTTCCTCGCCGACCAGCTCGCGCGCGCCATGACCAAAAAGGTCGCCATTCTGCGGACGGTGGCACTGCTGCCGGCCCGCTCCTGAGAGCGAGTAACGAGCATGCATGCACGATATTTGTGGGCGGTGGCGCTCACCGCCGCCTGCGCGCTGTCCGCCAGCGCGCAGGCGAAGGACAGGGACAGGGACAGGGATCGCGACCGCGACGACGACTCGGACTACGCGTCGCGTGTCGACACGATCCTTCCGCTCGGCCGCAATGGCGCCGTCGAGATCCGCCTGCACACGGGCGAGATCATCGTGACGGGATGGACGCGCAACGAGGTCAGAGTGCGCGGGACGAGCGAGCGCGGCGTGATCAGTATCGATGCGAGGCCATCGCGCATCGACATCGGCACGCGTCCCGAGCACAGCCGGCGCGGTGAAGCGACGGTGGAGATTACCGTCCCCGAGGGCACCCGTCTCACCGTCGCCGGCAGCTCCACCGACGTCTCCGTGCGGGGGGTCAAGGGCGAGGTCGAGGTCACGACGATGAACGGGGACGTCGAGATCGACAACGCGACCTCGCGGGTGAGCTTCGAGAGCGTGTCGGGCGATGTGACGATCTCGCGCGTGCAGGGGGACCTGCGCGGCGAAGCGATGAGCGGCGAGATCGGCGTCACCGATGTCGCGGGCGAGGTCGACGTCGAAAGCGTCAGCGGGGACCTCACGCTGCACAACGTGCGGTCGAAGTCCGTGCGCGCCGAGACCGTGAGCGGCACCATCGAGTTCGAGGGACGCACCGAGCGTGGCGGTCGCTACGACTTCGCCTCGCACTCGGGGGACGTACGGCTCCTGCTGCCATCGGCGTTAGGCGCGTTGATCTCGGTGGAGACCTTCAGCGGCACGATCGACAGCGACTTCCCGATCACGCTGCAGCCCGGGCAGCGTCACGGCAAGGAGTTCGAGTTCCAGGTCGGTGATGGTGGCGCGCGCATCGGCGCGACCTCGTTCAGTGGCGGTATCTACATTCAACGCAGCGGCACGAGCCGCAACCCGGAGTGATCATGAACCGTTTCGTTTCCGCCTCGCTCGTCCTCGCCCTCGCCGCACCGGCGCTCGTCGCCCAGGAACAGCAGGGCCGGGACTTTCGCTGGGAGGGCGCCGTCGCGTCCGGCAAGTGGGTCAAGCTGCAGAATATCAACGGCGACGTCGAAGTCGTGCCGGCGTCCGGCAGCCGCGTGGAGATCACCGCGATCAAGCGCAACCGGCGCGGGGACACGGACGACGTCCGCATCGAGGTGAAGCGCTACGGCACGAACGAAGAGAACGTGTTCGTCTGCGCGATCTGGGGTGAGGCGACCTGCGACGAGAATGGGTACCACTCGCCAAGGCGCCGCAATCGACACAACGATGACGACAATCACACCGAGGTCGAGTTCACCGTGCACGTCCCGCGCGGCGTGAACGTCGATGTCGGAACCGTCAACGGCAGCGTGGACGTTCGTGGTGCCACCGGGGAAGTCCACGCGTCGTCGGTCAACGGCGGTGTCGAGGCGATCTCCGAGGGCGGTCCGGTGCACGCCTCGACCGTCAACGGCAGCATTCGCGCGAGCATGCGCGACCTCGGCGACGGCGATCTCGAGTTCTCGACCGTCAACGGCTCGATTACCGTGGAGCTGCCGGAGAATCTCAATGCCGACCTGCGGATGACCACCGTGAACGGCACGCTCCACTCACGCGACTACCCGCTCACCGTCACCGGACGCTTCAACCCGCAGAACATGCGGGCGACGATCGGCAAGGGCGGCACGCGGCTGTCGTTCACGACGGTGAATGGGAATGTGGAGATTCGGAAGCGAGTCTAGGAGTCAGGAGTCAGGGGTGGAAAGGGCGCCGCGGCTACGCCGCAGGCGCCTCATCAGATGGGCAAACGGCGGCGCATTCGCGCCGCCGTTTGCTTTTCCCCCTGACCCCTGACTCCTGACTCCTGACCCCTAGATCGCCGTCTCTGCCCCCACCCTCACCGCCGCCACGACCTGCCCTGACGAGCTGCTCACCGGGCGGAAATCGCGACGCGGCTCGAAGCGCTCCGACAGAAGCTCGAACGTCTCGATTCGAGAGATCTCGAAGCTTTTCCAGCCATGCTCCGAGTCGGTCTCCGTATACCCTCGAACCTGATACGCCTCGAGGAGCTCCGTCCCGTCTGGTTTTCGAACGATCGCGTGCGGCTGCACCGTGCGTGGGCCCCCGGACACGTAGGTCATCAAAACCACCTGCCGTTCCTCCAACGCGCGCACAATGTCATTGCGATGCATGTCCCTCTCTTCGTGATGTGCGTCACAATCATACGCAATTCCCGTTCATTTTGTAGGAGAGATTTCCCGAAGGCCCAGCCCACCACGGCGACGGGATCCTGTTCGGCGGGTCGCGACGAGCTCGGCCACCACGCTGATGGCGATCTCCTCGGGGGTATCAGCCCCGATCGAGAGACCCACCGGTGCATGGATCTGGTCGAGCCGAGCGCGCGATATCCCCTGCTCCTCCAACAGCTTCCACGTCAGCGCCACCTTCCTCCGACTCCCGAGCATCCCGAGGTATCGCGTGTCGATGCGAGCCAATTGCTCGACGACCACCGCGTCGTGCTGATGACCGCGGGTCGCCACGACGACATAGGTATCCGGACCAATGCCGAGCCCGGCAGGCAGGTCGTGATAGTCGCAGGCGACCGTCGATTCCGCGGTCACGTGTCGCGCCGGGTCAGCGAACTCCGCCCGATCGTCCACGACGGTCACCCGCCAACCGGCGAATGCCGCTGCCTCGGCCACCTTGGCGCCAACGTGTCCCCCACCAAAGACCACCAGTCGAGGCTTGCCCACGAGAGGCTCGGCGAGCACGTCGCCGGATAGCGCGGGAAGCTCCGAGCGCCGATCGAACGAAAGGGCGGCGTCTCGCATGGCGGGCGACGCGTTCCCGACGATGTGGTCACCCCTGAATAGAGCCTTGTGGGGTCCGGGCTCCCATTTCGCGTCGGTCAACAGGACGGCTCCCTCGCCCTTCTCGAGCGCTGCCAGGCAGGCGTTGTATACGTGAGCGAGCCGCTCGTCGACGTACAGCGGCTCGATGAACATCACCGCCGTCCCGCCGCAGGTGAGCCCGTAGTCGCCAGCCAGCTCCGAGTTGAGCGTGTGCTCGCTGATGGTGGGGCGTCGGTTCGCCGCCACCTCGAGCGCGCGCTCCGTGATCTCGGCCTCGAGACATCCGCCTCCAACGGTACCGAGGCGGACGCCGCGTGCTGTAACGAGCATCTTCGCGGTGGCACTCATGGGCAGGGATCCATGGCGCCGCGCGACGGTGGCGAGCGCGCCCTCACCCCCGCCTGCGGCGAGGCGTGCGCATTCGGCGAGGATCGATGGATCGGCCATGTGGAGCAGGTTACGGGAGGGGCGGCCAGGGCGACAGGGGCGCTCTGGCGTCTCGGAGCCCTCGGTCCGTATTATGTGCTTCCCAGTGGCTCCCGGGGCGGGAAGCGTGGACGACGCGGTCACGCACTCTCACGCACCATTCGCCGGTCGATACACGATCGAGCGAGAGCTCGGCCGCGGTGGCATGGCCACCGTGTACCGCGCCCGCGATCTGCGCCACGACCGCGCGGTCGCTCTCAAGGTCCTCCATCCAGAGCTCGGCGCTTCAAAGGGCGGCGAGCGGTTCGCGCGAGAGATTCGCGTCCTCGCTGGATTGCAGCACCCGCACATCCTGCCCCTGTTCGACTCGGGCGAGCACGAGGGGGCGGTTTTCTACGTCGTCCCATGCGTCGACGGGGAGTCACTGCGGCGGCGGATCGAGCGCGAGGGGCAGCTCCCGCTCGAGGAAGCGGTGCGGATTACGTGCGAGGTCGCCGATGCCCTGGATCATGCGCACCGACGGGGCATCATCCACCGGGACATCAAGCCCGAGAACGTGTTACTGGACGAAGGGCGCGCCATTGTCGCGGACTTTGGAGTGGCGCGGGCCGTCACGCGCGCGGCGGGGGAATCACAAACGACCGCGGGGATGGTCGTCGGGACACCCGCGTACATGTCGCCCGAGCAGGCGAGTGGCGACGACGAGCTCGATGGGCGGAGCGACCAGTACTCGCTGGCATGCGTGCTGTACGAGATGCTCGCCGGCACCCCGCCGTTCTCGGGAACAACGCCGCGCGCCACCATCGCGCGGCGGTTTACCGAGCCGCCGCCCTCGCTTCGCGCGGACCGAAACGTGCCGGAGGGGCTCGACCGCGCGGTTCGTCGCGCGCTGTCCCCAGTGCCGGCGGATCGGTTTCCTGACGTCCACACGTTCGCGAAGGCGCTCGAAGCCGCGCAATCTCCGCCGCGCGCGTCGACAAAGACCGTGGCCACGTTAGGCATCCCGGCGGTGGCCGCGATGGCGCTCGCGCTGGTCATCTGGTGGCCGAAGGGCGGTGGCGCCAACACCATCGATCCAGGCCTTCACGCGGTGCTGCCCTTTGGACTCGCCAGCAACGCTGTCTCCGAGAATCTCGATGGCGCCGCGGTCGCCCGGCATCTCGGGCGGGCCATGGATTTCTGGCGCGACCTGCGCGTCGTCGACCCGCAGCGGACCAACGGCGCCGTCGATCGTCACGGCCCTGTTCGCACGCTCAACGACGCACTCGAGGTCGCTCGCGATCTGGGTGCCGGACGGTTGATCTGGGGCGACGTCTGGCACCGCGGCGACAGCGTGGAAGTGCGTGCCGGACTCTACGAGGTCGGATCGGGCAAGGAAGAGCGTACGGTGCGCGCGACCATCGACGTCGAACGCGGCGACGTGGTCGCGGCGATGGACCAGCTCAGCGCGTCACTCGCGCTCGGCGCGGTCCGCGAGCGTGGCTCCGCATCCGCGATCCGAGGCACACACGTCCGTGAGGCGTTCTTGCGCTACGAGGCGGGGCACCGGGCGCTTCGCGCATGGGATCTTGATGCGGCGGCGGAGCATTTTCACACGGCGATGGATCGCGATCCCGGGTTTGCGCACGCCAGTCTCATGCGAGCGCAGGTGATGCAGTGGGCGGGCGCACCGCCTGTGGCGTGGCGTCTAGCCGCATCGCGGGCGGTGGTACATCGCGAGCAGCTCGATGACCGCGAGCAGCTGCTCGCTGACGGTCTGCTCGCTCTGGCGGAAGCCCGCTTTTCGCAAGCGTGCGAACGGTATCGCGAAGTAGTGAACCGCGATTCGCTCGATTTCGCGGGCTGGTACGGCCTGGGGGAGTGCCAAACCGTGGACCCGCTTGTCGAGCGTGACGTCCGCTCGCCAAGCGGCTGGCGATTCCGTGGAAGCTGGTATTCGGGGATTCTGGCGTACGCGAAAGCGATGAAGCTGCTGCCTTCGTTCCACGCGGCGCAGCGCAGTGCCTCGCCGCTGCCGACGGACATGTTTCCAGTCGAGCCCCTGATCTTCCGCCGTGGCTACGCGCTGACTCCGGATACCGTCCGCTTCGTGGCCGAACCCGGCTTCGACGGCGACACGCTTTCCACGATCCCCCATCCCGCCCAGGAAGTGCTCCCACGGCCTCACGTGCCGGCGGAGAGCAAAGCGGCCGCTCTCGCCTGGTCACGGCGACAGCTCCGTGAGGTTGCCGACGTCTGGGTCCAGGCCTTTCCCGAGAGTCCCCTCACGCACGAGGCGTTAGGTACCGCGCTCGAGACCAGTGGCCAGCTGACGGAAGCGGCGCGCGCGTTTCAGAAAGCGCGAACCCTCGCCGGTGACCGTCTCACGCGGGTGAGACTCGCGGCCGACCACGTACGCCTCCTCGTCAAGAACG
The DNA here is from genome assembly GCA_025930755.1 of Gemmatimonadaceae bacterium. Taxonomy (GTDB): domain Bacteria; phylum Gemmatimonadota; class Gemmatimonadetes; order Gemmatimonadales; family Gemmatimonadaceae; genus JAICNG01. Next base: position 59,921 of record JAICOJ010000007.1, on the reverse strand, counting down.
CTCAATGGGAGGCGGCGCGGCACCTTGCCGATTCGACGCTGGCATCGACGGCTGCGGCCCCCTCGACCGATGAGGCGTGGTATCTCGGCGGGCTTGCCGCGCTCACCGGTCACGTCGCTCGGGCTCGTGAGCTCATGGAAATGCGCGGGGACGATTCGAGCCGGACCTTCTTTTCCCGCGGTGAGCCACTCGTCATGCCGAGTCGCCTCACGCGAGCGGCGCTCGCGGCGCTCGCGTACGCGTCGTTTCCCGCACCGCGTGACAGTCTGCCGGTTCTCATGCGTCGCGTGAACGACATCGTCGACGAGTCGGTCGAGTCGGGGCGTCGCGAGGAGGTGCGTCGCGCGGTGCTCTCGCTGCCGACGATCTTTGGCTTTTGGCAGCTCGAGCCGTCCTCCGCACTTCGCGTGCAGTCCTCCACGGCCCTGCACCGGATGCAGGGTGCGTTCGCCCGTGGCCAGCTCGCGTCGGTACGCGCGATCGGAGATTCGGCGAACGCCCGGCGGCAATCGGCGGGGACATCGAGCAGCCTGATCGACTTCGTCTATCACGAGGCGCTGGTGCTCCTGGCGATCGGTGACACGGCCGTCGCCATGGAACGGCTCGATCAGGCATTGACCGGGCTCCCGAACGCCTCACAGATGCTGCTCGCCGACGTGCACCGCGCGGCAGCAGTTCCCGCCGCCATGCTCGTCCGCGCGCGCCTGGCGGCGCGCCGCGGCGAGAGCGCAGTCGCGCGTCGCTGGGCCGAAGGCGCCGTGGCCCTGTGGCAGGGGGCCGATCCGGATTTGCGCCCGCACGTCGATGAAGCACGCCCGCTCACGGTCGGTTCACGTTAGGCGCTCACCCCATTCCGGAGGCTCGCGTGAAGGACTCGCGGAAGTTTGCGCTCGTCGCCGCGGCGCTGGTCGTCGCGGCACTCGTCATCGGCATCGTCTGCCAGAGGACGCGGGACGGCGGCGGCGTCACGACTGCCGGTGTCGGGTCGCCGTGTGACCTCTCGAGCGACTCAGTGCGACGGATGACCCGCCGGGACTTCGTCAGATGGGCGGCCGCGATGCCGTACGAGGCGGTTGATACGCTGGCGGGTCGTGCACACGGCACCGGAGCGACCGGCATCAGCGTGCACCGTGTTCGCGGCAGCGACTCCGTGACTCGGGCCCAGATTCAAGATGGGTGTCTCATCGCGCGCATTCGCAGCACCAGCGCCGACGCTGCGGTCGGCCTGGGCGCCGGGTGGACCTATGTCTGGGCGGACAGCACCAATCCCTACACGGCGACGCTGGTGCCCGAGCAGGAGACGGCTCCGGTCACGACGTCTGAGCTCGCGTTTCTGCCCGGCGATCCGGCCCCTGGCGTCATCGCGTCGCCGAGGTACATCTGCTCCGACTGCGGGTCGGACTGGTGCGTCTACCCGAAGGACGAGACGAGACTTCCACCCGAAATGTTCGTTGGGGAACCGGCGCCGACCGAACCGTCGCCATAACTCCGCGGCCGGTTACGGGACGTATCGTAAGCCCTCGCCGAGTATCGGCGAGGGCTTTTCACTGCAGTGAGTTAGCGATTTCCATGACGCTGCCGATTGGTGGCAGGCTCAGGCGTACCTTGCATCTTCGGGATATATTCGGTACATAAGTTGCCCCGCTTCCTTCTCCCATGACCTTCGTCCAGACCCCTCTCTTCTCCGACGCCTACGAGCGCTCGTCGCGTCAGCTCCCCGTGCTGGGCGAGCAGCGTGACATCGCGTACGTGGGCACGCGGGCGAAGAACGTCCTGAACGATCCGCAGGTCACGAAGATGGGGTTCTGGTCGATCAACCCCTACATCGGCTGCGCCTTTGGCTGCACCTACTGCTACGCTCGCTACACGCACCGCTACGTCATGGAGCGCTCCGTCACCGCCGACGTGCTGACGGAGGACGTCAGGCAGTCGGCGGCGGCCATGCCGCCGTGGCTCGCCTTCGAGCGCCGGATCTTCGTCAAGCAGAACGCGGCCGAGGTCCTCGCGCGCACGCTGCGACATGGCAGTGACAAGCACCTGCGCCTCATCCAGGGCGAGACGATCCTCATTGGCACCGCGACGGATCCGTATCAGCCGGCCGAGCGGCGCTATCGCGTGACGCGCGGCATCCTCGAGGTACTGGCCGAGCATCCGGGGATGGACATCGTCATCATCTCGAAGAGCCCGCTCGTGACGCGTGACGTCGACGTCCTGCGCCGCATCGCTCGGCACTCGTCGCTGTCGGTGCATCTGTCGCTGATCACGCTCGACCGTGCGCTGGCACGCCGCATCGAGCCGCGGGCACCGACGCCCGAAGCGCGGCTGCGCGCACTGGCGCGGCTCCGCGAGTCCGGGATCGACGCCGGCATCAACTGCATGCCGGTGCTGCCGGGCATTACCGACGATCCGCGCGGCCTCGAGGCGCTGGTGAAACGCGCCTCGGAGCTGGGCGCGACCTTCGTGAGCGTCTCGTCGCTCCGACTGCGGAAGACCGCGCAGCAGCGGTACTTCCCGTTCATCGAGCGCGAGTTTCCGCATCTGGCCGCGCATTACCGCAAGGCCTACGCGACGACCTGGCATTTGAGCGACCGCTATCGCGCGTCGTTAGGGACGTTCTTCGACAAGCTGTGCCGGAAGTACGGGGTGGAGGGTGGAATGGGGCGGAGCGATGCGGAGGAGGAGGGGGAAGCGGAGCGGGAAACTCGGCTTCCGGCACAGTTGGGGCTTTGGGGAGAGTGATGAGACAAGGGAGAAGAACGAGGAACGAGGAACGAGGAAGTGAGCTGTCGAGCTCTGGTGCGCAGGAGCGTCCAAGGCGCTTCCTCGTTCCTTCTCCCTCGTTCGGACGCTTCCTTGTTCCTCGTTCCTCGTTCGAACTGGGTGGGGACTCTTCGGGGAGGTGGGGCCATGCTGACGCTGGAGCAGAAGCTCGACATTCTGATGACGCTCGCGACCGACGATCAGGACGGTCCACCGGGATCACAGACGCTGCCGCCAAGGCTGCGGCACACGAAAGAGGTCGGCGCGCTGCGGCCGCTCAACATCCGCACCGTGCGACCGGGGAACGGAATGCGCGTGCCCTTGCTGCGCATCCTCATGACCAACGCGTGCAGCTACAACTGTCACTACTGTCCGATGCGGCGGGATCGCAAGCTCCCGCGCACCCTCCTCAAGCCCGACGAGCTCGTTAGGATCTTCCTCGGCGCCCATCGCCGCGGGTGGTGCGAGGGATTGTTCATCACCACCGGCATCCCCGGACGTCCGGTGAAGGTGATGGATGATTTGATCACCGTGCTCGAGCTGCTGCGCGAGCGGCACAGCTTCGCCGGCTACATCCACGTGAAGATGGTGCCGGGCGCCGAGGCGGCGCAGGTCGAGCGGCTCACCTCGCTGGCGACTCGCGTGTCGCTCAACCTCGAGGCACCCTGCGGGGCGAGTCTCGCCCAGATCGCGCCCGACAAGAACTTCGATGTCACGGTCGCGGGGCTCGAGCAGGTGCGCTCGCTCGTCACGCTCGAGCGGGCGGCCCGGCAGGAGGGCAAGCCGCGCGATCCGATCCATCCCGGCGGCACGGCGGGAATGACGATGCAGTTCGTCGTCGGCGCGACGCCCGACTCCGATCGCAGCATCCTCACCAAGGTCACCGAGCTCTATTCCGGCGGCGGCATTCACCACGCCCACTTCAGCGCGTTTCGCCCCATCAGCGAGACGCCGATGGAGAACGTGCGCGGCACGCCGGCGCTGCGCGAGCACCGGTTGTATCAGGCCGACTGGCTGCTCCGCCGCTACGGCTTCGAGCGCGATGAGGTGGTCTACGACGACGGCGGCAATCTGCCGCTCGGCATCGATCCGAAAGCGGCGTGGGCACTGCGCAACGTCGAGCGTTTTCCCGTGGAGGTGCGCACGGCGTCGTACGACGAGCTCGTTCGCGTGCCGGGAATCGGTCTGGGCACGGCGCGCCGCATCGTGGCCGAGCGCGGGACGGCGCTGCTACGAGGCATCGCCGATCTCCGCCAGCTCGGCGTGCTCACCTCGCGGGCGGCCGGCTTTCTCACGTTAGGCGGACGACGGCTCCAGGATGTGCGATGGAGCGAGCAGCTGGGATTCTGGCAGCCGGAGGAGGAAGCGGGCGCCTACCAGCTCGTGTATGACGTGAGTCCGGGCACGTTCAGGTAGGGTCGGCCAGTCGCTTGACTGGCGGTAGCCGATTTGGTAGCATTCGGCTTCTATACTTCGGTCTTTGTTCGGTACCCTACTTCATGTCCTCTTCCGTCGCCGCCCTTCGCGCGCTCGTCGAACAGCGTTTTCCCGATGCGCTTCCCATCACGCATCGGACGACGGCGGTCGCGACCGGGCTGGCCGCGCTCGACCACATCCTCCCCAGCGGCGGCCTCCCGCGTGGGCGGCTCTCGGCCTGGCACTCGCAGGGTGGCGCGACGGCCATTCTGCGGGCCACATGCCTAACGACCGTCCGGGTTGGCGAGCGCGCCGCCTGGATCGACGGACGCGGCGTGGTCGGCGGCGTCATCTGGGACGACGGACCCATCCTCCTCCGGCCGAAGACTCGTCCCCAGGCACTGCGCACCGCCGAGGAGCTGCTCCGGTCGGGCGGGTTCGGCCTGGTCGTGCTGAGCGGTCTCGAGCCCGCCCGCACCGAAACGGTGCGCCTGACACGCGCCGTTCGCGAGGGAGGCGCAGCGTTCGTCACGGTCGCGCGCGAATCCTCGATGGCGAGCCTGCGCCTGACATCGCGTCTGCTGCCGAACGGCTATCGCTGGCGTCGCGATCCCTTCGGCGGTCCCGCCGAGGCGCAGGCCGCCGTGATCCGCGTGCACGCGCAGGCGCCGGGATGGAACGTCCACACCGATCTCTCGATTCCCATCCTCCATCATGAGCTTCGTCTGTCTCTGGACGCCACGCTGGCGGACCGGCGCGGCGTCCGCCGCTGAGCTCGCGCCGATCCTCCTGGCGGCGGTGCCGCGCGTCGCGACCGATGCGCGCGGCCTGCTGTGGGCGGATGCGCGGGGGATGAATGCGCGCGCCGTCGCCGGCGAGCTGCTCGAGCTCATGCGAGCGCGAGAGGTGGTCGACGTGCATGCCGGGGTCGCGTCGGTGCCGATCGTCGCGGAGCTGGCTGCGACTGCGGACTGCGGGCTGCGAACTGCGAACTGCGTTTTTGTCGAGTGTGGTTTGGAGATTGGATTTCTCGCGCCGCTGTCGATCGATGTGCTGTCTCCCTCGGCAAAGCTTCTTCCGCTGCTCGACGGGACCGGCATCGCCACCTGTGGCGATTTGGCGATCCTGGATCTCGAGGCGGTCGAGGTGCGCTTCGGCATCGAGGGCGTGCGGCTCTGGCAGCTGGCGCGCGCCGATGACCGGCGGCCGATCTTCACAGAAGTCCCGCGCGAGCTCCCGCACGCGTCGGTCGAGTGGGCCGACTACACCCTCACCGATCCTGAACGGCTCGTCTTCATCATCAATGCGCTGGCCGAGCGTGTGATCACGTCGCTCGATGAGCAGGGGGAGAGCGCGCGGGAGCTGGCGCTCGTCCTCGCGCTCGCCAATCGCGAGCACAGCATCAGCCGGGTGCGCTTCACGCGACCGACGACGAGCCGCAAGATCTGGATGCGTCAGCTCCGCGCGCAGCTCGAGCGGCTCACGTTAGGCGACGCGATCACCGGCGTCGTGCTGCGCGTCGACGCCCTCGCCGCCAAGCGAAGCCCGCAAGGCGACCTCTTCGACCGCGGCTTCGCCAGCGCCGGTGCGACGGAGCAGACACTGGCGCAGCTCATCGATGATCAGGGAGAGATCCTGCTCACGCCGCAGCGCTCCCGCCACGGCCTGCTCGACCGGCGGACCCGGTGGGTCGCCGAGAGCCCCTCGACACTCGTCGAGCGTAGCGGGAGCGAGGTCGGCGCCGCGCGCGCCCCTGCCCTGCCCAGCCTCACGCTGCAGCTTCTCCCCGAGCCACAGCCGATCGCGGTCATCACGAGCGAGCGCCGCGATCACTCCTTCCCCATTCGCTACCGGGATGACGCCGTCTGGCACGATCTGAAAGAGGTGGCAGGGCCGGATAGGACTTCGGGAGGGCACTGGGAGGGAGGATATGCGCGGGAGTACTTCAGGGGAGTCAGGGAAGATGGCGTACTGGTGTGGTTGTTTCGGGACGCGATTGATGAGACGTGGTTTCTTCATGGGATCTGGGATTGAGGGCGACCAGGGGTCAGGAGTCAGGAGTCAGGGGTCAGGGGGTTGTAGGGGAACGCCTGGGAGCCGGGGATTCGAGGCGCTTGGCGAGGCGTGTCAGCATGCGGCCGAGTTCGTCGCATAGCCCTCGCACCCTCTCGAGTGACTTCTCATCGACGTATTTCAGCACGGTGAGGATCTCGAACAGTGTCTCCAATTCGCGCAGTGAACCGGCGGCTATCCACACGTGATGGCGATAGTCACCGCGCGATGAGCGTCCATGGCCTTCGGCGATGTTCGCAGGCACGGACACGGCTGCCCGGCGGATTTGAGCTACTAGGCCAAATCGTTCATCCGATGGCCGCTGGTGTCCTACCTTGTAGGCCTCGATGACCAGGCGGATGCCGAGTTGCCAGACGTGAAGGTCGCGATAGCTGCGTATCACGAAGGAATGGGATCAGGGAAGGGTTCAGGGTAAGCGATCTCTCCCACTCGACGTGACCGATCCCATTCACCTCCACCCCCCTGATCCCTGACTCCTGACTCCTGACCCCTAATGTACACGGAGCTCCGAACCCACACGGGGTTCTCTTTCGGCGACGGCGCCGCCACACCCGAGCGGCTCGTTATGCGCGCCCGGCAGCTCGGGTACACCAGCCTCGGCATTACCGATACCGCGGACCTCGGCGCCGTGCCGCGGTTCGTCGCCGAGGCGCGGACGATCGTCAAGGATCCCGGGTGCCGCCGCGCCGCGGATCATACCGAGGAGCCCTGCCCCATCTGCGAGCGGCCGTTGCGGGCGATCGTGGGAGCGGAGCTCAACGTCGAGGGGTATCCGGCCGCCTTCCTCGTTCGCGATGAGCGCGGCTGCCGCAATCTGGCTGCGCTGCTCACCTGCGCTCGCGTCGGCATGTGGGAGGAGTGGGACAAGGCCGCACAGGGAAAACGGCGCGGACATCCACAGCTCACATGGGAGCAGCTCACCGCTCGCAGCGAAGGGCTGCACGCGCTGACCGGGCCGGCGTCGGGAGAGATCGCGTCGCTCCTTCTGGCAGGCGATGAAGCGGGGGCCGCGCGTGCACTCACCAGATGGCGCGACGTCTTTGGCTCGCGGCTGGCCGTCGAGATCCAGCTTCACCACGTCGGCGGCGCCGAAGCGATGCTCGCCGGATCGCTGATCGAGCTGGCCGAGCGACGCGGCGTGCCGTGGGTCGTCGCGCACGATCCCCGCTATCTCGACGACACCGGTCGTCTCGTGCACGACATGCTCACCGCCCTTCGACACGAGATGGATCTTGCAGCGGCCGCCGAGCGCGGCGTTCTGCGCCCCAACGGGGAGTGGCGGTTGATCGCGCCGGTACAGATGGCGCGCCGCTGGCGAGGGCGAATGGAAGGATTGCGCGAGAGCCAGCGGATCGCCGAGGAGTGCGAGTTCGACCTCCGATGGATGCGTCCGCCGCTTCCCCACTATCCTGTGCCCGAACGGTACGACGACGACTCCTATCTCCGCGAGCAGACGTACACAGGGGCGCACGAGCGCTGGGGGATCGAGCTCTCCGAGGCGCAGACACACCAGCTCGAGCACGAGCTCGCCATCATCAAGCAGCTCGGCTTCGCCGGATTCTTCCTCGTGATGTGGGACGCGATGCAGTTCGCCCGCGATCGCGGCATCCTCTCACAGGGGCGCGGCAGTGCCGCCAACTCGGCGGTGGCCTATTGTCTGGGCATCACGGCGGTCGATCCTGTCAGACACGGCCTCCTGTTCGAGCGCTTTCTCTCCGAGATCCGGGCGGAAGGAGGGGCGGAGGCACCCGACATCGACGTGGACATCGAGCACGACCGGCGCGAGGAGGTGCTCGACTACGTCTATGCGCGCTACGATCGCGCGCATGCCGCCATCGCCTGCATCGTGCAGACGTATCGCGCGCCCAACGCCGCGCAGGATGCGATGCGCGCGTTAGGCTATCCACCGGAGATGATGTTCGCCGTCTCCAAGCGCGTGCACAACCACGAGCCGGCGGCTGGCGCCGAGTACATCCGCGAGAGCGCCGCGGCGCGCGCGGGCCTGGACATCACCGACCAGCGCGGCCGCACCCTGCTCGCGGCGATGGCCGGCTTCGAGGGGCTTCCGAGACTTCGAGCCACTCACGTCGGCGGCTTCGTCCTCTCCGCAGCCCCACTCGGCGACTATCTGCCGATCGAGCAGACGACGATGGGGCGGACGATCGTGCAGTTCGACAAGGACGATCTCGACGCGGTCGGCGCGCCGAAGTTCGACTTCCTCGGACTCGGAGCGCTCTCGCAGGTGCGCCGAGCGTTCGACGTCATCGAGCGTCGGACGGGGGCGCGGCCGCAGATGTATCGGCTGCCACAGGATGACGCGAAGAGCTACGAGCTGATCGCGCGCGGTGAAACGATCGGGATGTTCCAGATCGAGAGCCGCGCGCAGATCGCATCGATTCTGCACACGCGTCCGGCATATCTGTACGACCTCGTGGTTCAGGTCGCGCTCATTCGGCCGGGGCCGATTCAGGCGAAGTTCGTTCATCCCTACACGCAGCGACGCCTCGGTCTGGAGAAGGTCGTGTACGCGCACCCGGCGCTCGAGCCGATTCTCCGGCGTACGCAAGGCATCCCGATCTTCCAGGAGCAGGCGATGGCGATCGCCATGGCACTCGGCGGCTACACGGGCTCCGAGGCGGACGAGCTGCGGCGCACGATGGGGAACCAGCGAAAGAAGGATCGTCTGCTTCGCTCGCTGCAGCGGCTGGCGCATCGTCTCGTCGAGCACCAGATCGACGAGCGCGTCGCGTCGAAGATCTGTGAAGATCTTCAGAGCTTCGCGAACTACGGGTTCCCCGAGTCGCACGCCTGGAGCTTCGCGCTCATCGCCTACGCGACGGCCTGGCTCAAGGCGCACTATCCAGCGGAGTTCTACGCGGGATTGTTGAACTCGTGGCCGATGGGATTCTATCCCGTTTCCACGCTCATCCACGACGCGCGCCGGCACGGCGTCGAGGTGCGGCCGGCCTGTCTCCGCGATGGGGATTGGGAATGCACGGTGGAAGAGACCGACCAGCCCGACCGGCCGGCGATGCGCATTGGGTGGCGGCACATCCGCGGCGTAGGGACGAAGCTGCTCGATACGCTGCGCGCGAGCCGCGGCGACTCACCCTGGGGCTCGATCGCCGATGTCGTCAGGCGCACCCGGCTCATCCGAAGCGACGCGCTGGCGCTGGCGCGTGCGGGTGCCTTTGCCGCGTGGGAGCCCGACCGGCGACGCGCCGCCTGGCAGGCGCTGCACGCGGTGGGAGACGTGCTCCCGCTCGCCCCGGCGCGGATGACGTCACACGATCCGCCGCCGCTGGACCCGCTGCAGCTCATCTTTCTCGACTACACCACGACGGGGTCGAGCATTCACGGTCATCCGATGCAGGCGCTGCGCGACAAGCTGCGCCGCTGGGGCGCGATCGACAGCAAGGGCCTCGAGAAGGTCCGAAGCGGTGAGCGCATCATCGTGGGCGGGCTGGTCACCGTGCGGCAGCGCCCGGAGACGGCGAACGGGACGATCTTTCTGCTCCTGGAAGACGAGCGCGGCTTCATCAACGTGATCGTGCCACACCAGCTCGTCGAGGCGAACGTCGAAGTGATCAGGAACGCGACGTTCATTCTGGTCCTGGGCCGGTTCGAGCGTGATGGCCAGGTGATGAACGTGGTGGGCCAGAAGTTTGCGACGCTGGAAGTGGCGGGAGAATTACTGCATCGCTCACACGACTTTCACTAGGAGTCAGGAGTCAGGAGTCAGGAGTCAGGGGGTGTCAGGGTGGAGGTGAGAGGAGACCGCTCGTACGATTCCTGACACCTCAACCCTGAAACCCCCTGATCCCTGACTCCTGACTCCTGACCCCTGACTCCTGACCCCTGGTCGACATGGCATCTCGCTCCGCGCCGATCACCCGACCCGTACTCTGGACCCGCCATGATCGGGTCTCGCTCGAGTTCTTCCAGCTCGATGAGACGCCGGCGGGAATTCGCTTGTCGGGAACGATCCTCACCGTCGAAGAGGCGCAGCCGCTCCGCGTCGAGTACACGGTGCAGTGCGATCGCGACTGGGCTACCCGATCCGCTCGCATCGCGGTCACGCACGGCGCGACGACGAACGAGATGGCGCTGGTCGTGGACGATCAGAAGCGCTGGTGGAGAGAGGGCAAGGAGATCGCCGAGGTCGCTGGCTGCATTGACATCGACATCAGCCTCAGCCCGTCGACGAATACGCTTCCGATTCGGCGGCTATCGCTGGCTCGCGGGGGCGAGGCCGATGTGGTGGCGGCATGGATTCACTTCCCGGACCTGGCCATCGAGGCGCTACCGCAGCGGTACGTGCGGTCGGGAGAGAATCATTATCGGTACGCGAGTGGCGGCGGGGCCTTTACGGCAGATATCGAGGTGGACCACCTGGGGCTGGTGGTCCGGTATCCTCCGTCCTGGGAACGTTTGACCTAGGAGTCAGGAGTCAGGAGTCAGGAGCCAGGGGGTGCCAGGTGGAGTACGGGGAAGAGTTATTCCTTCTCAGACCCACACCCTGACACCCCCTGACTCCTGACTCCTGACTCCTGACTCCTCGTCGTCCACGATCTCAGGATGATGACGTCACCCAACATCGAGTCGTCGTCATTGGCCGAGTTCGCGGCGACGTGAAAGGCCACCGGTCCGACATCTTCGGTTGGTGCGTGCCACTGGAGCTGCCATTGGAGCGAATCGGCGCGTGCCGCGCCGGCGTGAGACGCGTACTGCACGCCCGTCGCCGTATCGGCGACGACGTCGACGCGGGCGTCACGAGCGCACAGCGTGCCCGCCTGCGTTCCGGCATGGGGACCCTCGGCCACGCGCGCCGCGAGCTGGAAACCCCCGACGCGCGCCGTCGTATCGCGGATCCACACGTGGAGCTCGTAGACCGCGCCCGGCTGGTAGCGCTCCGGCACGCCACCTAACGACAGCATCTCCGGCGGCCGTGTCGGGCCGTCGAAGTGACATTCCCGGCAGCTCGGCTCGCCGAATCCGCCGGTGTGGGCGACCGGCGGGCGCGCGTCGTATGCCGCGCGCGCGGCCGTCACGAGGGAAGCCGTCAGCAGCAGGCTCGTCGCCATCGCGACGCTTTGCCTCACGAGCCGAGTCGTGCCCGTCCGATCGTCCCCGCGTCGGTGCCGAACCAGATCGACTTCGTCGGTGCGTGGTAGATCATGTGGCGCACGGTGTTGCGCGCGGCGCCGTTGCTGGGAATCGGCGTCGTGCTCACCACTTTCCTCGCTTTCGTATCGAAGGCGACCAGCTGGTTCGGAGCGGTGCCCGTCTCGACGTACCAGATGCGGTCGCGCTCGTCGACGACCATCGCGTAAGGGCGAGCGCCTGCGCCGCCTGGATTCGCCCACTCCTCGCCCTTTCCGGTGACCGGATCGAGCCGCCCGAGAAAGCCGCGTGCGTAATCCACGTACCAGAGCGCGCCGTCCGAGGTGCGCTCGATGCGCCGCCCGCGCGCGCCGGCGTCAGGCAGGGCGTACTCCTTCAGCGTCATCGTCGCCGGGTCGACGGTCCCGATCTTGTTCGTCCCGAACTCGTTGAACCAGGGACGGCCCTCTGGGTCGACGACGATCCCGTACGGCCTCGTCCCCGAGCCCGGGATCTTCACCAGCTTCACCGACTCATCGGCCATGGTGAGCTTGCCGACGTAGCCCCCGCCCTGCACGGTGAACCAGATGTCACCTTTGGGGTCGAACACCAGGGTATGTGGATCGCGAGCGCCCGCGTCCGGCATGGCGATCTTTCGGATGGCCTTCGTCGACGGGTCGAGCCGGCCGATGTGCGAGGCTCGGTTGCCCGCGTACCAGACGATGCCCTTGTTGTCGACGATCAGGTTGTGGGGTCCAGCACCCTTGTCGAGGTCATACTTCGTGAACTGCCCGCTTTCCGGATCGAGCATCGCCACGTAGTCGCCCACCTGGCCGACGAACCACACGCGGCCCTTCGCGTCGACGTACGGGTCGCGCGGACGGGAATCGGCCCAGGGAACGTCCCATTCGCGAATCTCGACCGCCTGCTGTGCGACCGCCTCGGTCGCGGACGTCATCGAGAGAAGCACGGGTGTCACGAAGAGAATCGCCAAAGCACGCATGAAGTACCTCCAACGCGTGGGGTGAGAACATGAATTGCGAACTGCGAACTGCGAACTGCGAATTGCGAATTGCGAACTGCGAATTGCGAACTGCGAGCCGACGAATTCGCTCGGCCAAGCCGTACCCCACGGTTCGCACTTCGCAGCTCGTACCTCGCAGTGCCTTTCAGATGTCCAAACTGTATTCTACGCACGAGGGGCTCAGGACGCTGAAAGCGCCGAAGTCCCACCGGTTTCTTACAATACGTCCATGGTTACCGGGTGCGGCACCTCGGTCCTAAGCGTAAGATTTCGAAAGCCTCTCCTGGGAGATCCGCACAATGATCGCTGTGGGGCGCACGCTGACGCTCGTCGCCGGCGGGGCGGTGGCGCTGACCGTCCGCTCGGACGCACAAACGATGTCGTTCGAGGAGTACGACCCGCCGTCCTCGCTCGTTGTTCCCGAGCACCGGGTGACGCGGGCGAAGTACCCGTTCATCGACGTTCACAGCCACCAGTCGCTGTCCGCGGACTATCAGCGGCTGAGCCGCGAGATGGATGCGATGAACATGCGCGCGATGGTCAATCTCAGCGGTCGCACCGGTGAGGCACTCGCGACGGCCGTCCGCAACGCGCAGGCCGCCGGGGCGGGGCGTTTCGTCTTCTTCGCCAATCTGAGTTTCTCCGGCATCGATGACCCGCAGTGGGGCGCAAACGCCGCGGCTCAGCTCGAGCGCGACGTCAAAGCGGGCGCGCGCGGTCTCAAGATCTTCAAGAACCTCGGCCTCGATCTCAAGGATCGCTCCGGGAAGCGCGTTCCCGTCGACGACCCGCGCCTCGACCCGGTGTGGCGCAAGGCGGGTGAGCTGCGCATTCCCGTCCTCATCCACACCGCCGAGCCGCGCCAGTTCTTCGAGCCGCACGACAAGACCAACGAGCGGTGGCTCGAGCTCAAGGAGCGCCCCGAGCGCGCGCGTCCGCCGGCCGAGTACCCGTCCTGGGCGACGATCATCGGCGAGCAGCACCGTGTCTTCCGCAAGCACCCACGCACCACGTTCATCAACGCCCACCTCGGCTGGCTCGGCGGCGATCTCGCGCACCTGGGTGCCCTCATGGACTCGCTGCCGAACATGTACACCGAGATCGGCGCCGTGCTCGCGGAGCTCGGCCGTCAGCCGCGCTTCGCGAAGCAGTTCCTGACGAAGTACCAGGATCGCGTGCTCTTCGGGAAAGACAGCTATCAGCCCACGGAGTATCACACGTATTTTCGCGTGCTCGAGACTGCCGACGAGTACTTCGACTACTACCGCCGGCGCCACGCGTTCTGGAAGATGTACGGCCTCGCGCTGCCTGACGAGGTGCTCAAGAAGATCTACTACAAGAACGCGCTCCGCATCATCCCGGGGCTCGACGCCTCGGCGTTTCCGCCGTAAGGACGCCCGTCGCTGATGGACGCATTCGTCGAGACCCTCTTCAAGTATCGCCCGGTGGTGTACGAGCGCGGGGACTTCGTGCTCGCCGCTCCCTGGCCGATGCTGATCATCGTCGCGGTCGCCGCGATCGGGTTCGTCCTCGCGTGGGCGTACCGTCGCGCGCGCGGGAAGAGCACGCCGCGGGATCGCGTGGTGCTGACGGCGGTGCGCGTCGCGATCGTCGCGCTGGCCGGCTTCGCGCTGCTTCGCCCGACGCTCCTGGTCTCGACGGCCGTCCCGCAGAAGAATGCGGTCGCCATCCTCATCGATGACTCGCGCAGCATGCGCATCACCGATGCGGACGGTCATGCACGCGCCGCCGTTGCCCAGCGGCTCTTCGGCACTCGCGACAGTGCTCTCGCCCGCGCCCTCGGTGACCGCTTCCAGCTGAGGTACTTCCGCTTCTCGTCAGGCGCCGAGCCGATGCCGGATGCGCGGGGAATGACGTTTGCGGGCGGGCGTACGCACCTCGGCGCCGCGCTCGACCGCGCGCGCCAGGAGCTGTCGACCGTCCCGCTCGCCGGGCTCGTGGTGATCACCGACGGCGCGGACAACTCCGCGAGCGCGCTCGCCGAGCCGCTGCTCGCGCTCAAGGCGCGCGGACTTCCGGTCTATACGATCGGCGTCGGGTCTCCGCGCTTCGAGCGCGACATCGAGATCACGCGCGTCGAGGTACCGCACACCGCGCTGCGCGGCACGGCGCTCGTCGCGAACGTCGTCGTGGCCCAGCGTGGCTTTGCGGGGCGGAAGGTGAAGCTCCTCGCCGAGGATGCCGGACGCATCGTCGCGTCCCAGGAGGTGACGCTGCGCGGCGACGGGGAAGAATCGCCGGTACGCATGCGCGTCGTCACGCAGGAGACGGGGCCGCGTCAGCTGCGGTTCCGCATCGCGCGGGAGGAGGGCGAGCTCATCGCGGACAACAATGCGCGGGAAGCCCTGGTGACGGTGACCGATCGCGCCGAGAAAGTTCTCTATGTGGAGGGCGAGCCGCGCTTCGAGCTCAAGTTCATGCGGCGCGCGGTGCGTGAGGATGCGAATCTCCGCCTCGTCGCACTGCAACGCACCGCCGAGAACAAGTTCCTGCGGCTGGGTGTCGAAGACAGTCTCGAGCTCGTCGCTGGATTCCCGAAGACGCGCGAAGAGCTGTTCACCTACCGCGCCGTGATCCTCGGCAGCGTCGAAGCGGCGTTCTTCACGCTCGAGCAGATGCGGATGCTCGCGGACTTCGTTGGCGAGCGCGGGGGCGGGCTGCTCTTGCTCGGCGGCCGGCGGGCCTTTGCGGAAGGTGGATACGCCGACACACCGCTCGCCGATGTGATGCCGGTGGAGGTCACGCGGACGGATGAGAATGGTGAGGAGTACTTCGCCGAGCTGCAGATCTCGCCGACTCCCGCCGGCGCCATGCATCCGGCGACGCAGCTCGGCGCGAACGAGCAGGCGTCGCTCGAGCGGTGGAAGACGATGCCAGCGTTGTCGACGGTGAATCGCATTGGCCGCGCGAAACCGGGTGCGACTGCACTCCTGCTCGGCCAGACGATCTCCGGGGGCGGCGGAGAGCGGCAGATCGTGCTGGCGCATCATCGCTATGGGCGCGGGAAGGCGATCGCCTTCCCGGTGCAGGATTCGTGGGTGTGGCAGATGCACGCGTCGATGGAGGTCGATGACGCGACGCATGAGACGTTCTGGCGGCAGATGCTGCGCTGGCTCGTGAGCGAGGTCCCGGAGCGCGTGACGATGACCGCGCCCGATCATGTCGCGCCGGGCGAGGTCGTCGCGGTTCGCGCGCAGGTGAACAACGAGAGCTTCCTCGCCGTGAACGGCGCGGCGGTGAGCGCCAGCGTCCTCGGCCCCAATGGTGAGCCGCGCGAGGTGCCCTTCGAGTGGATGGTGGACAAGGACGGCGAGTATCGCGGCAGCTTCACCGCCAGCGAGCCGGGCCTGTACCGCGTGCGCATGAGTGCCCGCGTCGGAGACAGTGTGATCACCGGCGGCGACGATTACGTCATCGCGCACGACATTCAGCAGGAGATGTTCGGTGCCGCGCAGCGTCCCGCGCTGCTCGAGCGTGTCGCCCGCGAGACTGGCGGTAAGTATTACACACCGGAGACCGCCGAGGCGCTCGCGCGGGACATGATGTACACGAGCAGCGGGACGACGGTGACGGAGCAGCTCGATCTGTGGGATACGCCTTTCATGTTCGTCGCGCTCATTGGGTTGATCGCTGTTGAATGGTTGTTGAGGCGCAAGCGGGGGCTCGCGTGAGATTGCTGATTGCGGGTTGCGGATTGCTCATGGGCGCGTCACTCGCGGCTCAGACGCAGGTCATCATCGTTACTGGTGCCAGCGGCGAGCCTAAGTACGCCGCGTCGTTTCACGCCACGGGCTCGGCGCTGGTTGACGCGTTGGTGACCAAGCACGGGCTTACGCCTGACGACGTGACCTACCTCGCCGAGGATCCCACGAAGGATCCGAAGCGCATCGATGGGAAGTCGAGCAAGGCGGAAGTGGCACGGGCCATCGCGCGCGTGGCGGGACGCGCGCGGGCGGGCGATCGCGTACTGCTCCTGCTCATCGGGCACGGCAGCCACGCGGGCAGCGATTCGCGGTTCAATCTGCCGGGGCCCGATCTCACCGCCGCTGAATTGGGCGTCATGCTGGAGCCGCTCGAGGCGATGCAGGTCGCCGTCGTCAACGCGGCCAGCGCGAGCGGGGACTTCGTTGCCGCGCTTTCGGCGAAGAATCGCATCGTCGTCACCGCAACGAAGTCGTCGTACGAGCGGAATGAGACGCTCTTTCCGCGATTCTTCGTGGCCGCGTTCACGACACCTGGGGCGGACACCGACAAGGATGAGCGCGTTTCTCTGCTCGAGGCATTCGTGTATGCCAAGCGGGAGGTTGCGCGTGCATACGAGACGGACACGCGGCTTCCGACCGAGCATGCGATGCTGGACGATGATGGCGATCGGCGCGGATCGGCCGAGCCCGATCCTCGCGCCGGCGATGGCTCGCGGGCGCGGCGGTTCATCATCGGGGGAGCGACGACGGCCGCAGCTGCTGCTGCCAGTACGCCGGGTGGAAGCGAGCTCGTGGCGAAGAAAACGCAACTCGAGGCGCAGGTCGATTCGCTCAGGCGGCGCAAGGAGACGATGGCCGCCGATGCGTACGAGCGTGAGCTCGAGCGTCTGCTCGTGGAGCTGGCGCAGGTGAGTCAAACGATTCGCGAGGGCAAGTCGCCATGATTCGCGCCCAGTGGAGCGGGCTCCTCTTCGTGGCGCTCGTCGCGTGCGCGGCCGCGGCGCCGCAGGATGATCCATCGCGCCTCGCCCAGGCACGCGCCCAGCTGCGTCGCGGCGCGTATGACAGTGCGGCGACGACGTTGGGGGAGCTCGCCTCGTCGCCCGACAGCGCTGTCGCCAGGAGCGCCCGCCACTACCACGTGCGCGCTTTGGCCGAGCGTGGTCGATACGATGACGCCGAGGGGGCCGGGCGACGCTACGGAGCGTCGGCCCTCGTCCCACTGGGTGACGTCCTCCGCACGCGCGGCCGCCTCGCCGCAGCCGAGAGCGTGTATGCCCGCGCCGTCTCGGCACGGGCGGCGGACAGCCTAACGGCTCATGGACGCCTCGGCGAGCTGCGCCTGGACCGTGGCGACCGCGCCGGCGCGACGCGCATCTTCGACCGTTTCATCGACATCTACAACACTCGACAGGGTCGGCTCACGTCCGCCGAGCTGCTCGCGGTCGCGCGGGCCACTCGCCACCTGGGCACCACCGATCCGCAGCTCTTCAAGGATGCGTTGCGCGCGTACGATGCCGCGATCGCGGCCGATTCGGGCAACGTAGATGCGCGCGTGGAGCTCGGTGAGATGTTCCTCGAGAAGTACAACGGTCCCGATGCGCGACAGATGCTCACCGGTGTCCTGCGCGAGAATCCGTCGCACCCACGCGCCCTGCTCGGCATGGCGCGGGCACTCGCGTTCGACGGCGCACCCGGTGCGGACTCCCTCGTCAGGCGCGCGCTGTCCGTGAACGAGCGGTTGGTGGACGCGCGGGTGATGCTCGCCCGCTTGCGTCTGGACAGCGAGGATTATGAGGAGGCGGAGCGTGAAGCCACGCGCGCGCTCGATACCGATCCCGGGAGTCCGGTACCTCACGCGCTCATCGCGGCGAGCCGGTACATGCGCGACGATCGCAAGGGATTCGAGGAGGCGAGCCGCCGGGCCCTCGAGCGGGATCCCCGCTCCGTCGTGCTCCACACGACGCTGGCCGAGGTCGCAACCCGCAACCGGCGATATCAGGACGCGATCACGTTCTCGCGCCAGGCCGTGGCGCTCGATACGTCATCCGCGCTCGCGCAGGGCGCGCTCGGAATGAACGCGCTGCGCCTCGGGCAATTCGACGTCGCGCGCGCGCATCTCGACCGCGCCTTCGCGCGCGATCCGTATCACGTCTGGATCAAGAACACGCTCGACCTGCTCGACACCTTCGGGGAGTACCGCGAGACACGGACGAATCGCTTTCATCTGATCGTCCATGGCCGAGAGGCCGCGCTGCTCTCGCCCTACCTACTCGATCTCCTCGATGAGGCATACGGAAAGCTCGCGGCCCGGTATGGGTACGAGCCGCCCACGCCCATTCGACTCGAGGTCTACCGCAGTCACGGCGACTTCTCGGTGCGCACCGTCGGCCTGCCCGGACTCGGGGCCCTGGGCGTCAGCTTCGGCAGCGTGCTCGCGATGCACTCGCCGTCGGCGAGACAGATCGGCGAGTACAACTGGGGATCGACGGTGTGGCACGAGCTGGCGCATGCCTTCACGTTAGGCATGACCGACCACCGGATTCCGCGATGGCTCTCGGAAGGGATCTCGGTACTCGAGGAGCGACGCGCGCGGCCGGGCTGGGGCGCCGATACGCCGTTGGGGTTTCTCGTCGCCTACGCGCGGGGCCGAATGCCGCCCGTGAGCCGCATGAACGACGCGTTCACGCGACCGGCCTTTCCGGAGCAGACGGCACTCGCCTACTACCAGGCGTCGCTGGTGGTCGAGATGATCGAGGAGCATTTCGGGGCACGCGCGATGACCGACATACTCAAGGCGTACCGGGCAGGCGACGGGACGGAACGGGTCATTCAGCGGACGCTCAAGGTTACCGCGCAACAGCTCGACAAGCAGCTCGACGCCTACGTGCGGGAGCGGTTCGCACGCCAGATCGCGGCACTGGGGGCCGGGGCGGATGACGCGAGCGACGCGCCACCGCGCGGGCAGTTCATCTCGCTGATCGCGGAGGGACGGGGTCTCATCCAGCGCGGCCAGCACGCCGAAGCGATCGCCGTGTTCGAGCGCGCCAAGGCACTCTTTCCCGAGTACGCCGAGGACGAGAGTCCGTATCGGCATTTGGCCGCGGCGTACCAGGCGACCGGCGATCTCAAGCGCGCCGCCGCCGAGCTTCAGGCGCATACGCTGCTCAACGAGTCGGACTACGCGTCCAACCTCGCGCTTGCCGAGATGATGGAGCAGCTCGGTGATCGCGCAGGCGCCGCCGCGGCGCTCGAGCGCGCGATCTGGATCTCACCCTACGATCCCACGGTGCACACTCGGCTCGCCGAGCACCTGGCGGCGACAGGCAATCATAAGAAAGCCGTTCGTGAGCGCAGGGCCGTCGTGGCCCTCGATCCTGTCGATCGCGCCGAGGCGCGATACCAGTTGGCGCGGGCGCTGGCGGACGCGGGGGATCGGGTGGCGGCACGTCGCGAAGTGCTCATGGCGCTGGAGGAAGCGCCGAGCTTCGAACGGGCGCAGTCGCTGCTGCTCGAGCTCCGGCGGGCCGGGAGCACAACGCCATGAGCCGGTTCACGAGGTCCGCCGTCGCCGTCGCGCTGCTCTGTGCCGCAACGCTGGCCGCGCAGGAGATGCGTGGGGGTGGGCGGCGGGATCGCGACGAGGCGCCGTTCACGGGCAACACGCCCTACAGCGGACGCTTCACCTTCGCCCGCATCAAGTTCGAGCCACTCGGCGGCGAGGGGGGATGGCGTCGCGATCTCAAGTGGGATCACGACTTCCCCCGGGCCGAGCGGAACCTGATGAAGATCGTGAAGGAGCTGAGCTCGATCGAGCCGTTCATGAACGGTGGCAACGTGTTCACCGCGGACGATCCGGAGCTGCACCGCTTCCCGATCGCCTATCTGTCGGAGCCGGGCTTCTGGACGCTGTCCGATGCCGAGGCCACCGGACTGCGCACGTATTTGCAGAAGGGCGGCTTCCTGATCTTCGACGACTTCTTTGGCGAGCACTGGTTCAACTTCGAGTCGCAGATGCTCAAGGTGTTACCGCAGGCTCGCCTCGTTCGACTGGACACATCGCACCCGATCTTCGACTCGTTCTTTCACATCACGACGCTCGACTATCGCCATCCCTACTTCGGCCACCCATCGGAGTTTTACGGGATCTTCGAGGACAACGATCCGTCCAAGCGGTTGATGGTGATCGTGAACTACAACAACGACATTGGCGATTACTGGGAGTGGTCGGACGCGGGGTTCGTGCCGATCGAGCTCTCCAATGAAGCGTACAAGCTTGGGGTGAATTACCTCATGTATGCGTTGACTCATTGAGGAGCTGCAAACTGCGAACTGCGAACTGCGAAGTGCGTACTGCGTGCTGCGTACTGCGTACTGCGTGCTGCGTGCTGGTGGCGGCGCTCGTGATGGGTGCTGAGACGGCGCAGGCACAACGCGGCCGATGGCGGAACGGTGGCTTCGGGATGGCCCTCGAGCCGAACCTGCCGTACGACGGGCGGTTCACCTTCGCCCGCATTCGTTACACGGTGTACGGGAGGAGTGGATGGGAGTTCGACTATCCGCAGATGGAGCGCAACCTGCTCACGATGATGCGCGAGCTCACGACGCTGCGCGCGCACGTCGAGGGGAGCAACATCCACACGTTCGACGATCCGGAGCTGTTGCGCTATCCGGTGGCGTATCTCTCCGAGCCGGGCTACTGGCACCCGTCGGAGGCGGAGGTCGAGGGGCTGCGGCGCTATCTAATGAAAGGCGGCTTTCTCATCGTCGACGACTTCATGCGGAGCGAGTGGCTGAACTTCGAGGCGCAGATCCGCCGGGTGCTGCCGGAGGCGCGCATCGACCGTCTGGACGTCACGCATCCGATCTTCGATGTGTTCTTCCGGATCCCGTCGCTCGACATGAAGTATCCGCACAACGCGAACCTCACCGCCGAGTTTCTGGGAATCCACGAGGACAACGATCCGTCGAAGCCGCTGATGGTCGTGATCAACTACAACAACGACATTGGCGACTACATGGAATGGTCGGGCCACGGATGGTGGCCGGTGAACATCACGAATGACGCGTACAAGCTGGCGGTGAATTACATCATCTACGGGATGACGAGATGACCCTCATCCCTAGGTGTCAGGAGTCAGGAGTCAGGGATCAGGGGGTTCCAGGAATCAGGGAACCCCAGGTCCTCACCCCTGACACCCCCTGACCCCTGATTCCTGACTCCTGACACCTTTTCAAATGACTTCGCTCCAGTCCCCCGAGCTCTCCACCACTCCGGATATCGACCTCGCGACGCGCCTCAAGGCAGGTCGCGACCAGATCATTACCGAGCTCCGCACGCGCATCATCGGCCAGGAGGCGGTGATCGAGCAGGTGCTCACCGCGCTCTTCGCGGGGGGCAACTGCCTCATCGTGGGCGTGCCGGGGCTGGCGAAGACGCTCCTCATCCACACCATCGCGCAGGCGCTGGATCTCAAGTTCTCGCGCATCCAGTTCACACCCGACCTCATGCCGTCGGACATCACCGGCACGGACCTCATTCAGGAAGATCCGACGACGGGGCGGCGGCAGATGGTCTTCATGCCCGGACCGATCTTCGCCAACGTCGTTCTCGCCGACGAGATCAACCGCACGCCACCCAAGACGCAGTCGGCGCTGCTCGAAGCGATGCAGGAGCATCGCGTCACCATTCAGGGACGCACCTACACGCTCGAGGAGCCGTTCTTCGTCTTCGCGACGCAGAATCCCATTGAGCTCGAGGGAACGTATCCCCTTCCCGAGGCGCAGCTCGACCGGTTCATGTTCGAGATCGTGATCGACTATCTCGACGAGGACCAGGAGGTCGAGGTCGTGCAGACGACGACCTCGATCGCCGGCGCAGGGCCGCGCCGTGCGGTGTCGGCCAGCGATCTGATCGCCTTCCAGCAGCTGGTCCGCAAGGTGCCGGTGTCCGACGCGGTCGCGCGTTATGCGGTCACGCTCGCGCGCATGAGTCGGCCGACGTCGAAGGACGCGCCCGACTTCATCAAGAAGTGGGTCGCCTACGGCACGTCGGTGCGCGCGGCGCAATATCTCATCCTCGGCGGCAAGGCGCGGGCGCTCATGAACGGACGCTACCACGTCGGCTTCGAGGACGTTCGCGCGCTGGCCGGCCCCGTCATGCGGCACCGCATCATCACGAACTTCAACGCGCAGTCGGAGCGGGTGACGACCGATCAGCTCATCGAGCAGCTGGTTCGCACCGTCCCCACCCCGCGCTCAGGGATGTAACGCAGGATGCACATCGGCCGGACGACGGGCGTCGCCGCGGGAACGAGCTTCATCGATCCCAAGGCGCTGGCGAAGATCGACAGCCTCGAGCTGCTGGCGAGGACCGTGGTGGAAGGCTTCATCAATGGTCTGCATCGCTCGCCCAACCTCGGCGCGTCGATGGACTTCGCCGAGCATCGCGCGTACATGCCCGGCGACGACCTGCGGCGCATCGACTGGCGGCTGTTCGGCCGCAGCGACCGCTACTTCGTCAAGGAGTTCGAGGCCGACACCAACACCAATCTCCTGCTGCTGCTCGACGTCTCGGCGTCGATGGGCTTCGCGAGCAGCGGCATCTCCAAGCTCCAGTACGCGAAGTACCTCGCGTCCTGCCTCGGCTACTTTTCGAGCCGCCAGCGCGATCGCGTCGGGCTCGCGACGTTCGAGAACACGATCGTCGACTACGTGCCGCCCGCCGCCAAGCACCTCCCGATCGTGCTCCAGACGATCGCGCGCGCGAAGCCGGAGGGCCAGAGCAACATCGATGCGGCGCTGCGCGCCGTCGCCGAGCATGCCCGTCGCCGGCAGATCGTGGTGATCATCTCGGACCTGTACGATGAGCCGGAGCGGGTCGTGCGTGCCGTCGCGCGTTTGCGCAACCGCGGGAACGACCTCATCGTGCTGCAGGTGCTCGATCCCGCCGAGCTCGAGCTGCCGTTCGACCATGCCGCCAACTTCGAGGACATGGAGACCGGGGAAGCGATTCCCGTCGTGCCGAGCCTGCTGCGCGAGCAGTATCGCACCCTCGTCCAGGAGCATACGGCGACGCTCGCGCGCCTGATGCGCGAGGAGCGCATCGACTACGCGCTCTTCAACACCGCGCAGCCGCTCGATCACGCACTGTTCGCGTATCTCGCCGACCGCCAGCGCCTGAGCCGCACGCGATGAGTCTCACCTTCCTCGCTCCGCTCTTCCTGGTCGGCCTCCTCGCGGTGGCGGTGCCGATTATCGTGCACCTCGTGAATCGTGAGCGGCAGAACGCTGTTGCGTTCCCGTCGCTCATGTTCCTGCGACGCGTGCCGTTCCGCTCGGTGCGGCGCCAGCGCATTCGGCACTGGGCCCTCTTTGCACTGCGCTGCCTGGCGCTGATCCTGCTGGCGCTGGCGTTTGCGCGCCCCTTCTTCGACCGCGAGTCCCAGACCGCGAACGCCGCGGGCGGACCACGCGAGCTCGTCGTGCTGCTCGACCGCTCGTACAGCATGGGCTATGGCGATCGCTGGTCGCGCGCGACCGCCGCGGCGGAGCGTGCGATCGCCGGTCTCAGCGCCGCCGATCGCGCGACGCTCGTGCTCTTCGATCACGAGGCGACCGCCGCCGCGGGGCCCACGAGCGACGTCGCCCTCGTGCGCGCCGCGCTCGAGGAGGCGCGTCCGGGCGCCGGCGCTACCCGTTATGCTCCGGCGCTCTCCGTGGCGCAGCAGCTCATGGACCGCGCCGAGCGTCCGCGTCGCGAGGTGGTCGTGATCAGCGACTTCCAGCGCGCGGGGTGGGATGGTCAGGAGCTGCCGCGGCTGGCGGCGCCGGCATCGCTGACGACGGTCGACGTCGGCGACTCGACCACCGCCAATACGCTGGTGACCGGCGTCGACGTCACTCGTGACGCGCGCGACGGCGTCGACCGTGCGGTCGTCGCGGCGCGCCTCGCCCGAAAGGGACAACGCCCCGTTCCTGACGCGCGCGTGACGCTCGAGCTCAATGGGCGCGAGATCGAAGCGAAGCGCGCGGCGCTTCCGGCGAGCGGTGCGACGTCGGTGACGTTCGCGTCGGTCGCTGTTCCCGAGGCAACGACCCGAGGCACGGTACGGGTTACCTCGAGCGACGATAAGCTTGCGGTCGATGACGTCTTTCACTTCGTCATCGCGCGGGCACAGGTCGTCAGCGTACTGATCGTCGAGAGTCCGGGCTCCCCTGCGGGACGAACCATGTTCCTGCCGCGCGCGCTCGGCATCGGCGATCGCCCCACGTTCCGCGTCGTGCAACGGCGGTCCGATCGCGTGACGGCGGCGGACGTCGATGACGCGCGCGTCGTCATCCTGCACGGCGTGGGCATGCCGGCCGGAGCGGTCGGCGATCGCATCCGCGCGCTGGTGCGCGGTGGCGGCGGGCTCATCGTCGCGCTGGGTGAGAACAGCAGCACGCGAGCCTGGAGCGGTGCCGCCGAGCTCATCCCGGGCACGGTCGGGGAAATCATCGACCGCTCCGCGGAGCGCGGCGGCTCCATGGGCTCGCTCGATCGAAACCACCCGGCGCTCGAGAGCTTCCGCGGCACGCGCAGCGGCGACTTCACCAGCGCCCGGTATCTGCGCTACCGCTCGCTGTCGCCAACGGCGACCGACGCGGTGCTCGCGCGCTTCGACGACGGGAGTGTCGCGCTCGCCGAGCGGCGGGTCGGCGAGGGGAGCGTCCTCGTCTTCGGCTCGACGTTCGATGGATACTGGAACGATCTGCCGGTGCAGCCGGTGTTCCTGCCGCTGGTGCAGTCACTCGTGAGGCACGCGGCGGGGTGGACGCCGCAGCGTCCGTGGGAGACGGTGGGTCAGGTGCTCGCACTCTCGGACGCGCGACGGGGCGAGGCGCTGGTCGCCGTCGCACCATCGGGAGAGCGCACGCGGTGGACGGAAGATGACTCGCTGCGTTCCCTCCCCCTTCGCGAGCAGGGCTTCTACGAGATTCGCGACGCCGACGCCGTTGCGGCGAGCCGCGTGGTCGCGGTCAATCCCGACCCGGCCGAGTCCGAGCTCGGCGCCTTTGCGCCCGAGGAGCTCTCTCGCGCGGTATCGCCGGTGGGCACCGTCGACGCGACCGCGGCCGCCACGACCACGTTGAGTCTGGCCGAGCGGGAGCGTCGTCAGACCTTGTGGTGGTACGTGCTGGTCGTTGCGCTACTCCTCCTCGCGGCGGAGTCACTGCTCTCGAATCGCCTGTCACGCTCGGCGCGCCTCGATGTCGCGCTCGCCGAAGGGAGAATGGACCATGCATGACGAGCTTGGGTCGGTCATTCGCGATGTTCGCCGGCGCTGGCGGCTGAGACTGGCGCTTCGCGGCCTCACGTGGGTCATTGGCGTGACGGCGGTGATGCTCCTGGTCGCGTCGTTCGGCATGGAGCGACTCGGCTTCACTCCACAATCGATTCTGGTTGCGCGAGTCATGGCCTACGTCGCCATCCTCGGCGTCGCACTGGTGTTTCTCGTGCGGCCGCTCGTGCGGCGCGTTCCCGACCAGCGCGTGGCGCTCTATCTGGAGGAGCACGAGCCGACCCTGGACGCGGCCGTCGTCAGTGCGGTAGAGCAGCGCCAGATGCGATCGGTGCGAGCGCCTCAATCGGAGGCGCTGGCGAAGGGTGTCGCTGCGGCGGCGCTGGCGCGCCTTCGCGCCGTCGAGCGCGGTCGGCGTGTCGAGCGACGCGAGCTGCAACGGGGATCCGCGGTGCTCGGCGCGGTGCTGCTCGCGGTCATCGTGCTGATCCTCGCTGGTCCGGCGTTCCTGCGTCACGGCGCGCGGGCGCTGTTCGCGCCATGGCGGTCCGCGGAGGCGGCGATGCCGTACACCGTGCAGGTCGCGCCCGGCGACACGACGATTCCGCGGGGCGGCGATCTCGAGGTCCACGCGCACCTCGGCGGCTTCGACGCCGAGGAGGTGACGCTCGTGGCGACACGCGGCACCGGTGACCCCGAACGCATCGCGATGCCACGCGGCGCCGACTCGGCGCGGTTCACCATTCGGCTTTTCGACGTCGATCAGCAGACGGAGTATTACGTCGAGGCGGGACCCGTGCGGTCCCCGGCGTTCCGCATCTCCGTCGCGGATCTTCCGTCGGTGAAGCAGATCGATCTGGAGTATCGGTATCCCGACTACACGCGCCTGGCTCCGCATCACGTCGAGGATGGCGGTGACATCGCCGCCGTGCGTGCAACCAAAGTGACCGTCGCCATCACGCCGACGATCGCGACGGCGGCAGGTCGCCTCGTGCTCGACGGCAAGGACACCATCCTCCTCGCGCCGGGTGATAGCGGCACGCTTGCGGGAGAGATCACCGTCTCACGCAGCGGGTTCTACAAGGTGGAGCTGGCTGACGCCGCCGGCCGGTACGTGCCGGCGTCGCTCGACTACGCGATCGACATGCTGGAGGACGGCGCGCCGTCGGTCTCGATCACAAAGCCCGGGCGGGACGCGAAGGTGTCGTCGCTCGAGGAAGTGTTCATCGAAGCGCGCGCCGAGGATGACTTCGGCGTGCAGCGACTCGAGCTCGTGTACTCGGTGAATGGCGGCGAGCAGAAGAAGGTATCGCTCCACGGCGGCCGCGGGCTGAAGGACGTCTCGGCGGGGCATACGCTGTACCTGGAGGAGATGACGCTCGAGCCTGGCGACGTCATCGCGTACTTTGCCCGTGCCACCGACGCCGATCGCGCCGGCGCGAAGACCGCGACGACCGACATCTACTTCCTGGAAATTCGTCCGTTCAACCGCGAGTATCGTCAGTCGGAGCAGGCCGGCGGCGCGGGAAGCTCGCGTGGTGACGCGGCGGCGGGCGCCCTTTCGCAACGGCAGCGCGAGATCATCGCCGCGACGTTCAAGACCGTGCGTGATCGCGCGGCGACGTCGGACAAGGAGACCCGCGAGAACATCTCGACGATCCTGCTCTCGCAGGGACGGCTGCGCGAGCAGGTGGCGACGCTCGAGCAGCGATTGCAGCAGCGCGGCGTGCTGGGGGCGGACTCGACGATGGAGAAGATCGCGGCCGAGCTACCGCAGGCGATCGCGGCGATGAAGGAGGCGGAAGAGCGGCTGGCGCGGCGTGAGGCGAGCGAAGCGCTGCCTCACGAGCAGAAGGCGCTGCAGCATCTGCAGCGCGCCGAGGCGGCCTATCGGGAAGTGCAGGTGAGCTTCGATGGGCAGCCCGGTGGCGGCGGCGGTGGCGAGCAGCCGAACGCCGAGGATCTGGCCGATCTCTTCGAGCTGGAGAACGACAAGCTGCGCAATCAGTACGAGCAGGTGGAGCGAGGCGAGCGGGAGCAGGCGGACCGCAGCGTTGACGAGGCGCTCGAGCGTCTTCGGCAGCTCGCGGCCCGTCAGCAGCAGGAGGCGGAGCGCATGCGGGCACGCGCGGAGCAGATGTCCCGCTCGGGGACCGGTGGTGGATCGCAGCGGCAGCTGGCACAGGAGACGGAGGCGCTGGCGCGTCAGCTCGAGCGTCTGGCACGCGAGCAGTCATCGCAGCAGATGGACGAGGCGGCGCGCCGGCTCCGGGATGCCGCGAACGCGATGCGCCGTTCCGCGACTGGTCAGGGCGATCAATCGACGGCCGAGGCGGCGGCGGCGCTGCGTCGCCTGGAGGAGGCGCGTCGTCGACTCGACGAAGGAAGAACGTCGCGGCTGGAGCGCGACGCGCGCGATCTCGTGCAGCGTGCGGAGCGTCTGGCCCAAGAGCAGCGTGACGTGGCGAAGGATGTCGAGGAGTTGCGTGCGGGCGACAATCGTGAGCTGGGGGCGTCGACGCGTCTCATGCAGCGGAAGGACGCGATGGCGAACGAGGTGGCGGACATTGAAGCGCGCCTGGATCGTATGTCAGCCGAGGCGCGGCGCGAGCAGCGTGATGCGTCGCGCAAGCTGCAGGAAGCGGCGAACGCGATTCGCGAGACTCGCCTCCGCGAGCGCATTCTCTTCTCGAAGGGCGTCGTGCAGGGTGGATCGCCGGAGTACGCCCGCAGCATGGAGGAGCAGATCGGCAGCTCGGTCGAGGATGTGAAGAAGCGGATCGAGGAGGCGGCGGGCGCGGTGCGTGAGCCGAGTGAGCGGCGAGCGGGCCGGGCGCTGGACCAGGCGCGCGATATCGCCCGTGGACTGGAGTCGCTGGAGGAGAGGGCGCGGGAAGCGGAGGGTCCTCAGGGTCCTCAGGGGCAGCAGGGGCAGCAGGGGCAGCAGGGGCAGCAGGGACAGCAGGGGCAGCAGGGGCAGCAGGGGCAGCAGGGAGAGGGCGGTCGTGAGGGGAGTCCGACGGCCTCGTCAGGCGGTGGCCAGGGTGCGCGCGTCGGTGGCGGACGCAATCTTACGCCGGAGCAGATTCGTCAGTTCTCGCGTGAATATCGTGAGCGCCGGGCGGATGCGGAGGCCCTGCGGCGGGAGCTTTCGCGCGAAGGCGTGGATGTGTCGCAGCTCGACCGGATGATCGCGCAGCTTCGCGCACTGGAATCGGCGCGGGTGTACGACGATGCGGAGGAGCTGCAGCGGTTGCAGAGCGCGGTGGTCGAGGGCTTCAAGGGATTCGAGTTCGCGCTGCGGCGGGCGATGGAGGGGGATCTGACGGATCGGCCGTTGCTGGGCGGGACGTCGGACGTGCCGGCGGAGTATCGGAAGATGGTTGAGGAGTATTACAAGGCATTGGCGCGGCGCGAAGCGGCGGCGCAGAAGCGGTAGGGTCAGGCGCGGATAGCGGCGTGGCCGAAAGGGCGCGGCAGAACTAGCGTCTGCACCTGTCGAGCGCGAATGTTGAGAAAGCCATCACATTTTACTGCCCGTCGCACTCCGTGCGACGGCGGAGCGCCCCGCCCCTTCGGGGCAGACTGCTGGAAGGTGAAACGCCCCTGTTCCGCTCAGTCAAGTGAGCATTCTGCCGCACTCGATCATCGCTCGCGGGAGCGCCGTATGGGTGGCGATCGGAGCGCTGTTGTGCGTTCTGGCATGCCCGCGCAGCAGCCAGCCGGTTCGCACCCAGTCAGGTAGCACCGAGGCACTCGAGGCGATCGTCCGCGACTTTGCGGACCAGCATCGACTGCCCGGGCTTGCCGCGGGGGTCTGGCGGCGCGGCGAGGTCGTTCTTCGAATGGGCGTGGGCCATCAGGCCGGAGCCGGGTCGCCGCCGATCGACGGCGAGACCGTCTTCCACCTCGCGTCGGTCACCAAGACGTTCGTCGCGACCGCCGTTATGCAGCTCGTGGCGGACGGCAAGATGTGCCTCGATTGTCCGCTGCAACGGTATCTGCCGTACTTCTCGATGCAGGGACCGGGCGCTGACCAGATCGCCATCCGGCATTTGCTGACCCACACCGCCGGCACGGGCGACACCAACGACTTCCGCTGGACCACCCCGGAGTACGATGACGGGGCGGTTGAGCGATACGTTCGGAGCCTGGCGTCCCTGCGTCTCGACTTCGTCCCCGGATCAGAGTGGCGCTACAGCAACCGCGGCTTCGACGTGCTCGCCGACGCGATCGCCAAGGCCGACGGCCAGCCCTTCGAAGCCGTTGTTCAACGGCGCATCCTGACGCCGCTGGGCATGCGCCGGAGCACGCTGTTGATGAGCGATCTCGACTCCGCACGGATGGCGCGTGGTCACCGGCGCGATGGCAGTCTCGTCGGCTACTATCCCTACAATCGCCGCCATGCGGGGAGCTCCACGCTGCACTCCACCCTCGACGACATGCTTCGATGGGCAGCCGCCAACCTCGGGCGCGGTACCCTAGACCAGCGACGGATTCTGCCCGCGTCCGCCTACGATGACCTGTGGCGTCCACATCGGGACATCCGAGCGACCATCGCGGAGCAGACACGCAGGGCGGGCTACGTGTTCCCATACGACAGCCTGGCCATTGGTCTCAGCTGGTTCCTTCCGGTACAAGATGGTCGCCAATTGGTCTATCACAGCGGCGGCGATCCGGGGTTTGCGAGCAACGTACTCCTCTCTCCGTCAGAACAGATCGGGGTCGTCGTGCTGATCAACGCCAGCGGCGCTGACCCGCGAGCCCTCAGCCGATCCCTGCTCGAGGCGGCGCGATAGACCTGGCCGGTCGGCCCTCGCACATCCAGGATGCGGCAACCCGCCGGCGCCACGGCCATGGCTCATCGTCCGATCCTAACGCGTAGCGGCGCCCGCCTCCGCAGCTCGGACGATGTCCGCGGCCATGCCGCAGAACACGAAGCGGTGACACGCATACATTCTCGGTGAGCCATGGGTCAACACAATGCATTGGACGCGCAGACCACGGCCGCGCGGCGCGGAGCGCCGAGTTGGTTGGCGCTCCTCGGGTGGGTCGTGCTTGCCGTGACGGCGGGCGCCATCGGTGGGATCGCATCGCGCGACGCCGGGGTCTTCTACGGCAGCTTGTCGAAGCCAAGCTGGGCACCTCCGGGCTGGCTGTTCGGGCCGGTCTGGTCGGCCCTTTACGTACTCATGGGTGTCGCGGCCTGGCCGGTATGGCGCGCCCAGCCCGCGACGTCCGCGGGACGCTCCAGCCGACGACGTGGACTGGCGCTATTCGTGGGCCAGCTGGGGCTAAACGCTCTTTGGACGTGGCTCTTCTTCGCCTGGCGAGAGGGCGCGATCGCATTTGGCGAGATCGCCTTGCTGTGGCTGGCCGTGGCCATTACGACTTGGCACTTTGGCCGAGTGCGACCGGTGGCCGCGTGGTGCCTCGCGCCGTACCTGGGCTGGGTGAGCTTCGCGATGGCATTGACCTGGGCAATCTGGCAGCGCAATCCCGGCCAGCTGTAGGGGCGCCGTGTCACCTAACGAGGGCTGCGGCTGACGGGCGACCGGGCCGGCTTCCGGTAGTCGGCCACTCCTCCGCCGGTGGTAGCGAAGCACTCATGAAATCATGGGCGCGTGCGATCGGCCGGAACGGGACATCGCTGGCCGTTTCACTCCCCGGATGAGCCAAGTTCTTCAACCCGACAGTTTTGCGACTTTCTCGAAGCTCGTGTCGATTTTCACCGGTCTTGTTCGACGTGTAGTGAGGCCGCGAAGCGTGCGGCATCCGTCACGAGCCGAATTCAGGAGAGCGCAATGCGTTTCATGGTCATGGTCATGGCGACGAAGGAATCGGAGGCGGGCGATCTGCCGAAGCCCGAAGAGTTTGCCGCGATGCAGACGTACAACGAGGAGCTCGCGAAGGCCGGTATCCTCCTCGCCGCTGAGGGGCTCGCCCCGACCTCGCAGGGTGCGCGCGTGAATTTCAGCGGCGACAAGCGCACCGTCATCGATGGCCCGTTCACCGAGACGAAGGAGCTCGTGGCGGGCTTCTCGATCATTCAGGTGGAGTCGCTGCAAGCCGCGATCGAGTGGGTGAAGCGCACTCCGAACATCTTTCCGAACGGCGAGGCGCAGGTCGAGATCCGCAAGGTGTCGGAGGTCGAGGATTTCGGTGACGCATTCACGCCGAACCCCGAGATCGAGAAAGTGAAGATCAAGTAGATCGAGACTTGTCGGCCATGGGTGCGCGTTTGATCCCGGAACAGCGGCCAACACTTCGACGATCCCGCATCACGAGACTCGACCGAGCAACTCGAACATTCCTCCCGAGCGATCGTTGGGCGCGCGGTGACGAGGTCTCGGCGGCCCTTGCGCGCCAGGACTGCCTGCTGAGCGTGCGAAGCGGGCGCCTGCGCGACTACGCAGGCGCCCGCCGGTCAACCGCGAACCGAGGCGCGAGCGGGACCGCGATTCACTCCCACCACGTGAGCTGCGTCAGCGCGATGCGATACTCCTTCGCCTTTCCGTCCCACGTGATACGATACGCGCTCGGGTAGTACCCCGCTGCCTGGTAGCGCGCAGGCGTCGGGATCGGAATGATCTGGTCGCGTACCGCCGGATCAACCGCCGTCTTCGTTTCGAGAATGTGCGACCGCGTGATCATCGGCTCCCAGAACGTCAGGCGTCCGTCCCACGATCCGTGGATGAACGTGGCCGTGAACGGCTTGTACGCCTCCGGCTTGTTGAGCAGACGCTGCAGCTCGGGAGAGCGCACATCGACCCAGTGCACGCCCATCTTCGGGACGGCGACATCGGACGGGTTGAGGCCGGGAGGCGCGAGTGCCGCGTTGAACGGCGGCACGTACTCGGGCGCCGGGACGTTGTTCGCCTTCGCCGCAAACTGCGGATCGCCCGGGACGATCGCCTCACGCTCCGCCTGCGTGATCGTGTAGAAATGGAAATCGAAGTGCGGCACACCCTCGTACACACCGGTGGGCTCGTGACCCGCGGGGTTCCAGTTCAGCTCTACGAACTTGAACGGCTTCGCATACTGCTCGGGCAGCTCGAGGATATAGGTGTGGGGCATCACGTGCGTGCCGTGATGGCCGGTGCCAATCGACGGGAGACCTTCGAGCGCCTTCTCATCGAGCGCCACGCCGATCTCGATCGGGGCGCCGCTCTTGTCGTCGACGTTGACGTACGCGCGAGCGCGTGCGTTCCCGAGCTTCACGGTCGTTCCGTAGCGCCGTGTCATCTCCGGCGCCTCCTTGCCGGCACCGGAGAGCGACGAAACGCTGGTAGCAGCGAGGACAGTCGCGAGAACGGCGCTCGCAGCGAAGAAAATGCGGATGCGGGGCATTGGGCCCTCCTTGTGTACAGGCCGCGGGGGCGGCGTGATGTCGGACGCGGTGAACGCCGGAGACGATCGCACCCGCCGCTTACGACCCGCGTAACGCGACCAGGCCACCTCCACCGCCCATACGCCGTAAGCGGTCGGTAAGCGGTCGAGCCTACTATCCGCGGCATGCCGAACCTGTCCCTCGAGCCCCCTCGCATCCCTCAGGAGTGGGCGGAAGTGCGCGCCAACGACCGAGTCATGCGCTATCGCCGCAGCGGGACGGGCCGCACTATCGTCATCATCCTCGCGACCGGCTACCCGAAGCCCCCGTGGCCCGAGCTTCTCGCGACGCTTGGTTCGCGTTTTCGCGTGATCCTCCCGGAACCCCCGGAGGCCGACGCAGACATCGCCGATTGGCTCGCCGATTTCCTCGAAGGTCTGGGAATGTCGAACGTCGGCATCGTGGGGGCGGACCGCTTCTGCATTCCCATTCTGGAGTTGACGCTGCTCGGCCTCGATCAGGTCGCGCGGATCGCCCTCGTGCCACACGACGCTGGGGGCGAGCACGATGTCGGAGGAGCGTTGGCGGCCGCAACCGGGCAGGCCTCGGTGCCGCTGATCATCGTCCGCGACGGCCAACCGGTAGAGGAAATCGTCCGACTCATTACAGGATTTCTCGCTGCTTGATGCGAGCGGGTCCCGGCCCTATTGTTGACCCGCCTGCCCGCCGCGAATGACCATCCTCGAGTCCCAAAGCGCCAGCGCCGCCCCGGAGCTCCCGGTCCATCTGACGCGTTTCGTAGGCCGCGAGCGTGAGCTCGGCGAGCTCACGCGTCTCGTTGGCTCGGTGCGACTGCTCACGCTCACCGGGGCCGGCGGAAGCGGAAAGACGCGCCTTGGCGCCGAGGTGGCGGCGCGCGCCAAAGCGAGCGTCGAGCGCGTCGTGTGGGTCGACCTCGCCCCGCTCGCCGACGCGGAGCTCCTTCCCGAGCACGTCGCCGCCGCGTTTCAGGTACACGAGGTCGGCGGGACACCGCTGCCCGAGCTCCTCGCTGCCACCCACGCCCATGAGCGCGTCCTGCTCGTCCTCGACAACTGCGAGCACGTGGTCGAGCGTTGCGCCGAGCTCGTCGATTCGCTCCTCCGGGCCTGCCAGCGCCTAACGGTTCTCGCCACCAGTCGTGAGGCGCTGGGAGTCGCGAGTGAGACCGCGTGGCTCGTCCCACCACTCGCGAGCGCAGAGGCGGTCCAGCTGTTCGTGGACCGCGCGCAGGCCGTCCTGCCATCGTTCGTGCTCACGTCCGCGAACACGAGGCCAGTGGGCGAGATCTGTCGCCGGCTGGATGGGATGCCACTCGCCATCGAGCTGGCTGCCGCTCGCGTGCGCGTGCTTTCGCCCGACCAGATCGCGCATCGCCTCGACAACGCCTTCCGTCTCCTCACCGGAGGCAGTCGTACCGCCCTTCCCCGCCATCGGACGCTGCGCGCGGCGATGGACTGGAGCCATGGCCTCCTCGGCGCTCGCGAGCAGGTGCTGCTCCGCCGACTGGCGGTCTTCGCCGGCACGTTCACGCTCGACGCCGCCGAGGCGATTTGCGCCGGTGAGCCGCTCGAAGCGGAGGACATCCTCGATGGCGTCTCGGCGCTCGTAGACAAGTCGCTCGTCGTCATGGAGCCGGGCGACGGAATCGCGCGCTACCGAATGCTGGAGACGGTTCGGCAGTATGGCGTCGAGCGACTGCGCGAGGCGGGTGAAAATCCGGCGCTCGAGGAGCGCTTTGCGAGGTACTTCCTCGCGGTGGTGGAAGAAGCGGAGCCTAACATCGTCGGAGGCTCGAACTCTCCCCGGGGGCTCGCACAGCTCGTGGCCGAGCACGACAACCTCCGCGCAGCGTGTAGTTGGGCGGCCGCGGATAGGTCGCGGGCCGAGCTCGCGCTGCGCTTCGTCGGCGCGATGTACTGGTTCTGGTACGCCGTGGGGCAGTTCCGCGAGGCCCGGCAGATCACCGACCGAGCGCTCGACCTCGGCGCCGACTGCACGCCACGCTTGTGTGGCCGCGCCTGGGTGACGAGTGCCCTCACCGCCCTTGCGCAGGGGGAGTACGACCGCGCGTGCATGGACTTCGAGACGGGAATCCCGCTGTTGCGTGCGGCCGGAGACGTCGCCGGCACGGCGTCCGCGCTCGCCAAGTACGGTGCCTCCTGTCTCCTCGGGGGCGACATCGGTCGCGCGCTGCCGATTCTGGAAGAAGCGCTCGGATTCACGCGCGGCTGGCCAGCCCACGACATTGCCGTGATCTTCGCCAGGTTCTGGCGCGGGTGGGCGGCGTATGCGCAGGGCGATTTCGACATGGCGCACGAGCTCATCGCCGCCAACGTGGAGGTCGGACGCACGCATCACCTCCCCACGACGCTCGCTCACGCGTTGGCGACGCTGGCGCGCATCGAGTTTGCGCGGGGGCGGATGGAGGACGCGTGCGCTCTCGTCATGGAGAGCCTCGAGCGCGAGGTGGCGATCAATGACGGGTGGGGAATCGCACTCGCGCTGGACGTCGTCGCGTTCCTAGCGGTACGTCGTGGCCGTTTCGAGGACGCTGCGAGGCTCGTCGCTGGCACGGAGGCGCACCGCGCTCGGCTGGCGGTCGCCCTCCCGGAGCCGACCCCGGCCGAGCGCGTCGAGCTGCTCGCGAGCCTGCGCGGATCGCTCGGCGCGCGCTTCGACGAGATCTATGCCGCGGGTCACTCGTTGTCGACCACGGAAGTCGTGCAGCTCGGTTTCGCCGAGGCCGCGCGCCACACCGCCGAGCATCGCATCGTACACGCGGATGACACGTCCGCGACCGATGGAGCCCGCTCGCGACTGCGTGTGCTGGCGCTTGGGCCGTTGCAGGTTTTCCTCGGGGATCGGTCGGTCGATCCATCCGCGTGGGGGTCGGCGCGGCCGCGTGAGCTGCTCGTCTATCTCCTCATGCATCCGGAAGGGCGCACGAAGGAGCAGGCGGGGCTCGCCTTCTGGCCCGACGCGAGTACGGCGCAGCTGCGAAACAACTTTCACGTCACGCTCCACCGTCTTCGCAAGGCGTTAGGCAGCCCCGAGATCGTCGTTGTGGTCAACGACCGGTACCGCGTCGACCCGGCGCTGGTCGAGGAATTCGACGCGATCGCTTTCGAACGTGAGGTGTCCGCGGCGCGCCATGCGCTCAAGCGGCAGTCCGACCGAGCCGCGGTGGCGCTTGATCAGGCGCTGCTGCGGTACCGGGGCGACTTCCTGGATGGTGAGCCGGTGGGCGACTGGCACGTGGAGCATCGTGAGCGCCTCCAGCGCGTCTACGTCGATGCGCTGATGGAGCTCGCCGCTCACTACGCCCGGGAGGAGCGGTACGCGAAGGCCGCAGAGTTGTACCGGCGCGTGCTCGCGCGCGACGAGCTGCACGAGGAGGCGTTGCGAGCGCTCATGTACTGCCTCGCGGAAGCCGGCGACCGCTCACAAGCGCTTCGGGCCTATCGACGTTTTGCCGACCGGCTGCGGACGGAACTCGAGGCGGAGCCCGAAGAGGAGACGACGCGCCTTCTGACGCGCTTGCAGGCATCGTGACCTAACGCTGTCCGAAGGCGACAACGGCAACCGTCGCCAACGCCGGCGCATTGATGAGAAACCGTTAGCCAGCTCGAGGCATGGGAGTGACCATGGCGAAGATCACCGGAGTCGGCGGCGTCTTTATCAAGAGCAAGGGTGACGGCGCGGGATTGGCGGCGTGGTATCGGAAGCACCTGGGCCTGCCGCTGGAAGACTTTGGCGGCGCGATCCTCCGATGGCCGGACGACAAGGCCGACGATCAAGGCCTGACGGTGTGGCATGTCGCCGCGCACGACAGCCAATGGTTCAGCCCAAGCCAGTCGTCCTTCATGATCAACTACCGGGTCGACAACCTTGGCGAGCTGCTCGAGCAGCTGAGGGCCGGTGGTGTGGAGATCCTTCAAGGACCCGAATCGCACGAGAATGGCAGATTTGCCTGGATCATGGACCCGGACGGCAACAAGGTCGAGCTCTGGGAGCCGAAGCTGTGGGATGACAAGAACAAGGGTGCCTGAGGGCGTCGCCTAACCTCCGCCTGACGCCGACAGCGTTCGGCGCGACGGAAGGGCAGTTCCGTGCCGCAGCTCGCTAACTCGCCACGGGGACAATTTCTTTACAAGGCGGCGCTCGCATAGCATAGTGTCCTGGACCGGCCGATCAGGAGCCTGAACCCTCAGTCCATGCGTACACTTCCCCTGCTCTCCGCGGTCGTGCTTGCCGGCGGTCTTGCTGCCTGCGCTGATTCCACTGCGCCTGGCAGCGCTCCCGCGTCCATTGAAATCGCGGCCGGCAACGGCCAGGAGGGCCTCGGGTACGAGACCCTGCCGGACTCGCTGCGCGTACGCGTCCTCGACCGCGCCGGCAATCCGCTCGCCGGAGTGCGCGTCAGCTGGACGGCGAGCTCGGGCGCGATTTCGCCGGCGTCGACGGCGACCGGTGGCGACGGTGTGGCGAGCGCAAGCTGGTCGTTCCACTCCGTCGAGACCGGGAATTCAACCCTTGGAGACCACCACGCCACGGCGACGGTCGAAGGAGCTGGTTCAGCGAGGTTCACGGGCTACGTCAGACGAGGCGCCGTGCTTCGGGGAGTGTGGATCACCCCGGATCACGTGAATGTCGCATCGAGCGACGCCTCGGCGACGGTGTCCGTGTGGGCAACCGACGACCGCACGACCTGGGGTATCGCCTATGGCGCGGTGCAGTTCTACAACCCCACGGCGACATCGACCGATTTCGAATCGCTCTACGAGGCGCTCGCCCTCAGCACCGGCACCCCGGCGGACGGGCTTTGGAAGGCGACGATCACCGTCCCACAGGGAGCCGAAACCGGCGCGTGGACGCTCGGCCGGGTGACGGTCGGCTGGGGGTGCGGGCCCTCCCGCCGATTCGAGTATTTCGACACCCACCTCCAGTCGCTCGGCATGCCGTATCTGCTGCACGTCACCGCCGAGCCGGAGAGCGTGGCTCCACGGAGGCAGACGACATCGCATTCTTCGGTGGTCAGTGCCGGGATTCCAGCGGCGGCGGACGTGGCGCTTCTGTGCCTGTGAGCGGGTGACGCGACACCGCCGTCCTAACGAGGGCCCATCGTTGCGCGACCGATGCGGCTCCCTCGACGGGAACCGGCCAGCGGCAACGTACTCCACATCGGTCGATCGCGGCCTGGCGGACGCATCACGGGTCGTCTCGTCTTCGCCGACGGCGTACAGCCGACGCTGGAGGTCGACGCGCAGCTGGCGGGGGGCGGCGTGTATCAGGGTTCCGTCGTCGTGAGCTGACGTCGCGGCAGTTCGGCCTATTAGGCGCCGACTCCCTCGCCGTTAGGTCGAAGTGCATGGCACGGCCCTTGAGGTCTGTCGATCACATCTCGTCGAGGAACTACGTATGGCGCTCGCCCGCTCACGCTTCCACGCTCGCCGCAGCGAATTCGCACGCGCGCACGGCCCGCTCAACCTCGTGCCGCTCGTCGATATCCTGACGGCCATCGTGTTCTTCAGCTTACTGAGCGCCGTAACACTTCGGTCGGCGCTTGCCAGCTTCGACCTCGTGGCGCCGCCTGCGACCGTCGACGTCGATGAGGGTACCGCTGCAACAACCGGCACCCCAGACGTCGTCGTGCGCCTCGATCGCCACCAACTGGTAGTGCGACGTGGCGATCGAGAAACCCTGATCTACCGGGCTGACCCCACCGACGAGGGCGCATTCGCTCGGCTGCGACAAAGCCTCACCGACCTCACTGAGGGACTGGGCCGACGCGCGAGGATCACGGTGGTTCCATCCGACGATGTATCGTACGACGACGTGGTCCACGTGCTCGAGCAAGTGCAGCACGTCGCGCCCCAGGCAGTGGCGCTTGGGTCACGCGCGCGACAGTCGAGTAAATAGCCGCCAACGGCTATGCATCCCAGGAAGGCGGAGCTCCTGGCTCGCACGGAGCGGATGACGCGGGATTATGACGCGCTGCTCGAGCAGGCGGTGCAGCTCCCGGTCGCCCCGGATCACCGTACGCTGGCAAGCTTCGGCGCTACTCTGGTGGCGCTGCCACTGATGGGGCTTACCGCCCTCACGGTCGACCTCGCCCACGTGATGATCGCTCGAACCGAGGACGAGATCTGGGATCCTCGTCCGCGTCCGCCGTCGCACCAGTAGCTCGCATTCGGGGTTCAGAATATGCTGCTCCGGTGCCTGCTCGCCGTCGCCACGATCGCGTTCACCTTCGCGGCCCGGGTGGACGCGCAGGGTCGCCTCGACTCGCTTTTCGTGCTCCAGACGCTTGCGAGTGAGCTGCGCAAGGACGCCCGCACCGTGGTCCAGTGGTTCGCATGCCACGACGGCTCGCACCCGTACACGTGCCCCAACCCCGATGCATCAACGCCCAACCCGTTGATTCGTGATTTCGCGGAGAAGGCGGGGGCTCAACTCGTCGATCGCGGCGCCTCCGGAGTCCCGCCATGTCCCTGGGAGACCGATCCTCCCACACGGCCGGGATTTCGAATCTCCATTGCTCGCATCACGTTCCGAGGCGATACGGCTCGCGTTCTCGTCCTGCGACACTGCCGAGCCACAGCGGGCGTGCACCGCGCCTTCGCGCAGGATGACGAGTACGAGCTCGTCCGTGACCTCATGGGAGACTGGACTGTGCGGGGTCAACGCATGCTCCGCATCACGAGCGGTCACGCTCGCGGTCATCGTGTGCCGGCCGACTGTGCCGTATGAGGATCCCCCGCGGCCGCGGCGGACGTTCCGATGACTGGCGTTAGGCGATTCTCCCCGACCGCGGATCTCCTTCAACGGCTGGAAGCAACCCGCGACGAGACCCTCGCGCTCTTCGCGCTCGGCGACCACGATCTCGCGCGGACGTACGCGCCCGGGAAATGGCCGGTCCGATTCATCCTGCTGCACCTCGCCGACGCTGAAACGGTTCTCTTCGATCGCATTCGACGCGTCCTGAGCGAGCCCCGGCAGGTCTTGTGGGTCTTCGATCAGGACGCCTGGGCGGAAGGGCTCGACTATTCCCGCGTTCCGCTCGACCTTTCGCGCCGAGTCTATGAGTCGGTCCGACAAGCCATCATCTACTACGCCGAGCTGTACTACGAGGCCAAAGGACACCTCGAGTTCGTGCACAGCGTTACCGGCGTGCGAACGCTGAAGGACGAATTCGAGAAGGTGGCGGCCCATAACGAGCATCACCTCGATCAGATCCGAGCCGCACTCGCGCGCCCTGCCGAGCAATGAGAGGCTCCGAGTTCCGCTGTCGTGACCTCCACGAGCCTGCAGAGGTCTTTCCAGTGACGCCGCCGAGGGGTGTTATGTTCGCGACCCGTTCGCTTCGCCGCGCACTTTTCCTCGCCCTTGCGCTCTCCGGTTGCGTGGTGCCGCTGCACACGCGCGGTCACCGAAGCCCGGAGCCAACCAAAGAGCTGGGGCGAAAGCTCGTCATCGGCAAAGAGGCCCCACTCGACCTGGTCGCGGAGGACGGAACGCGCTGCCAGACGTCGAAGGACCGTTTCGAGCGAACGAAGATCGGCTCGAAGGTCTGGTGCCTCTGGAGCGGCGATCCCATTCGCGATTCCCGGCAACAGACCGTCGCGCGTTGACTCTCCGTCGCGTGCGTGCTTCGCCGGCGCTGACCATCGTGCCGGAATCCCTAACGAGCGAGGTCGCTGCGGGCTTGATCGGCGCGCTGAATGCCGAGCTCGCAACGAGGTACCCCGAACCGGGAGCGACGCATTTCCGTTTGGATCCCACCGAGGTCGCTCCCGGCACCGGTGCATTCGTTGTCGCCCGCTTGTCCGGTCGGCCGGTCGGGTGCGGAGCGGTCCGCACCTTGCGCGAGCCAGCACTGGTGCGTGAGCTCGGGCCCGGCGTCGGGGAGCTGAAGCGCATGTACGTCGCGCCCGATGTCCGCGGCCACGGAATCGGCCGCGCCCTTCTCGCCCGCCTCGAGGACGAAGCGCGCGCGCTCGGCCTCACCCGGCTCGTGCTGGAGACGGGAACCCGTCAGGCGGAGGCGCTCGCCCTCTATCGGAACGCGGGGTTCACTGGAATCCCCGCCTACGGGGAGTACACGATGTCACCGGGAACGAGCGTGTGCCTGGCGAAGTTGTTGTAGGGTGTGAGAGCTGGAGTCAACGCCGATGAACGTCAGATTTACGCGAACCGCCGAGCGACGCTACCGCGTGTCGGTCGAGGGCGAGGGGCTCGGGCCGTCATTCATGGAGCCGGCGCCCGGCTACGACGCCCGCCTGCCACATGACATGGCGCACTTCGTCGTCGAAAGCGAGCTGGGGATTCGGGGAGGAGTCTTCGGTCAGCTCGCCGATGGCGGGCACGTGAACACCTTTCGCCCGTTAGGTGAACGGCCGCGGACACGCGTCGTCAAGCGCGGGAACCGCCTCGCCATCGCCAACCGCGATGACGCGATGCGGTCCGAGAAGATCGTCGGTATCGCGTGGCGGCTCTGGACCACCGGCGCGACTATTCCGGCTGCGGGCGTCGAGGGCGTGAACGCCGAGGACATCGCGCGCGTGTGCCGCGGATTCGAGCAGGCGAGTGCCCAATGGTCTCGCCTTCAGGTCGGCGAGTCGATGACGCTGGTGTGGCGCCCCACTGGTCGACCGACGCAGAGGCCGAGGGGCGCCATCCATCGGTAGGGGCCGCCACTCGGCGGGTCACTCGGGAGCGCCGACGGTAACCTGCCGCCTGCCCGTGCACGCACGTAGCTTCGGTGTCCTCCTATCCCGTCCGGTATGCGCCTCGCCCTCCTGTCCATCGCCACCGTCGCCGCGACCGGCGCGCTTCACGCGCAAGCCCGTCGCGTCGAGTACGAGATTTCCTTCCCCAATGCGGCGCAGCACGAGGCGCGCGTGACGGCCACGTTCGTCGGCGTTCCGCCGGGGACTCCCCTCCGCGTCCGCATGAGCCGCGCGTCCCCTGGCCGGTACGCGATCACCCAATTCGCGAAGAACGTCTATGACGTCACCGCCGCCGATGGTCGCGGACGCCGGCTGGAGATCACGCGTCCCGATCCACACGGGTGGGACGTAGCCGGACACAACGGAACGGTTCGGATGACGTACACCGTGTGGGGAGACCGAGCGGACGGCACGTATCTCCAGATCGACGCCTCGCACGCGCACCTCAACATGCCGGCGACGTTCGTCTGGGCTCGTGGCTTCGACGCGGCGCCAGTGCGACTGACCGTCCGCCCCCGAGACGGCTGGCGTGTCGTCACGCAGCTCGTGCCCACGCGCGACTCCACGATCTTCACCGCACCGAACGTCACGTACTTTCTGGATTCTCCCACGGAGGTGGGACCGGTCACCATTCGGAGCTGGCAGACGACGCACGCGGGGCGTCCGTCCACCTGGCGGCTCGCCGTCCACCACCTCGGCACCGAAGCACAGGTGGATTCGTTCGCGGAGATGGCGCAGCGCATCGTCGCCGAGCAGATCGCGTCGTGGGGGGAGCCGCCGCGCCTGGACTACGGCGTCTACACGTTCATTGCCGACTACCTGCCATGGGTGAACGGAGATGCGATGGAGCACCGCAACTCGACCTTCCTCACCGGTCGCACTCCGATCGCCGAGCGTGCGGGCCGGGTGACGCAGCTCGGCTCACTGTCGCACGAGCTCTTTCATGCCTGGAACGGCGAGCGGCTGCGTGCGCGCTCCCTGGAGCCGTTCGATTTCGAGCGCGAGAACATGTCCGGCGAGCTCTGGTTCGCCGAGGGGTTCACCAGCTATTTCGATGATCTCTTCATCCGCCGCGCCGGCTACTACACCGACGACGAGTATGCGAGGAGCCTGGCCGGCAACATCATCGCCACCATCGAATCGCCCGCGCGCACTCACGGCTCGGCGGTCGAGATGAGCCGGCTCGCGCCCTTCTTCGACGGCGGAAGCCATCTCGATCCCACCAACCGGCAGAACGCCTTCCTTTCGTACTACACGTGGGGCTCGGCCATCGGTGTCGCGCTCGACCTTGCTCTGCGTGCCGAGCATGGCGCGACGCTCGAGGACTTCATGCGAGCCATGTGGCGTGAGTACGGCCGCCGCCAGACAGCCGCGCTTGCTCCCGCGCGCACGTACACGCTTCGCGATTTGCGATCGACGTTGGGACGCGTGGCTCGCGACACGGCGTTCGCCAACGATTTCTTCCGGCGCTACATCGAGGGTCGCGACGTTCCGGACTACGGGCGGCTGCTCGACCGCGCCGGCTTCAGACTCGCCGCCGACAGCGTCGTGACGCCCTACCTCGGGGGATCGCTCGCCGACGACTCCACCGCTGTGTTCGTGAACTGGTCGATCGAGAACGGCTCCCTCTACGGCGCGGGCATTGTGAACGGCGACCGTATCCATGCGATCGATGGCCAGGCGACGCCATCCGTGAACGCGCTCGATAGCATCATCGGGCAACGCCGGGTTGGTGACCTCGTTCGCGTCGACGTGACCCAGCGCGCGCAGCGAAGGGTCGTATCCATGACGCTTCGCGGGCAGCCGCGGCTTCGCCTTGTCACGTACGAGAGTGCAGGCCTTCCGCTGACGGACGAGATCCGCGCGTTTCGCCATGCGTGGCTGGGATCCAGGGCGCCAAGTGAGCGCGGCACGCAGTGAGCCGGAGCCTCGATCTCGTTCTTCCGCGTGAGACGCAGCCGGCAGGATGAGCCTGGAGGTGCGCGGACTCCGCTTCTTCCTGTTGTACGTGGCGCCGATGCTCATCGCCACGCCGATCTGGTTGCGTCTTCGCCTCGCCGAAGGCCCGCTGTCGTTCTCTCGCCGATGGCTGCTGGACGCAGTCGTGGTATTCGTGTCGGCGCTGCGCGGGATCGGTGTGCCCGGTCTCCCTTTCTCCGGTCATACGCTCTTTCTCACGTACTCCGGCATCGTCACGCCGCATCGCGGCTACCGCGTGCTCGCGCTGCTCTTGATGCTCGAGACCACGGTGTTCAAGCTCTGGCTCTGGCAGGATCCGAAGAGCTGGAGCCTCGGAATCGCGGCCGGCCTCCTGCTCGCGGTGGCCGAGTCTCGCACGGGCCACCCGGCGCGGTCTGGCCAAGCCCAGTCCTAACGATATTTTAGGGCCATGATGTCGCTTCTGACCGCCCGTATCGTCGCTGCAAGCATCGCGTTCATGGCGCTCACCCGCTGTGAGGCGCCGACCGCGCCCCTTCCGCGAGAAGGAGCGCCGGACGAGCTCCGCTTCATCTACGGCGGGTTCGCGATGGATGCCGTGACCGTCGAGCTCGAAGGCACTTCGATCGCCATGTGGCGAACGCCGTGGGATTGGCGGCCTGGCGTCGCCATCGACACGATCCGAAGTGCACCGACCGCGGACGCGTGGCGTGAGTTCTGGGTCGCTACCGAGCGGGCGGGCGTTCAGCGCTGGCGCCCCCGGTATGCGGCCGAAGGCGTCGTCGACGGAGATGGCTGGACGCTCCGGCTCACCGCTGGCGACTTCCGCCTCACATCGAGCGGCTCCAACGCATATCCCGACGCGCTTGGACGCGAGCACGAGCTCGAGATGACCAAGGAGTTCCAGTTGTTCCGGAGCGCGCTCGGCAACCTCATCGGCGAGGATCTCTAAGTCATGGCGAGATTCAGACTGATACGGCTGGTGCCGCTCGGCGCGCTATGCGCCTTCGGCGCGGTCGCGTGCGCGAAAGCCGCTCAGCCAAGCGCGTCCCCAGCGCCAGCGCAAACCGAACCACCTCGGTTGTTGACGCGCGCATCCGCCCCGGACATAGCGGTCCCCGAGTCCAACGCCGGCGGGCGGGCCACGGTGCGAATACGGATCCAGGTGATGGTCGATGCCCTTGGACGGGCCGATGTGCGGACGCTCAAACTCAGCGGCGTTGTCGGCACGCAAGATCGTATCGCCATCGAGCGCTGGCTCGAGAGCGTTACCTTTCGTCCGGCCATGCGCAATGGCGAGCCGGTGAGCGGCCTGTGGGACATGACGCTCGCGGCCCGCGTCGTACGCCGGTAGGCGAGTCAGGCCGCGCGCCTCGCGATCGCGACTAGAACCTCTCTCCCTGCGCCTCGCGAGCCTGGCTTCCGGCCGGCCGGATCCGCTGCCACATGGTATAGAAGAACAGCGCGATGCCAATCACCTGTAGCGCTCCGGCGATCACGATCGTGATCCCCATCCAGCGCGCCGGCACGTTCGGCCGGGCG
This sequence comes from Gemmatimonadaceae bacterium, assembly GCA_025930755.1. Classification (GTDB taxonomy): domain Bacteria; phylum Gemmatimonadota; class Gemmatimonadetes; order Gemmatimonadales; family Gemmatimonadaceae; genus JAICNG01. Next base: position 14,955 of record JAICOJ010000007.1, on the reverse strand, counting down.
AGCTCACCAACGACCCGCACCGCCGTGCCGACCGTCACCAGCCAATACGCCCCCTCGGCCGCGCGAGGCGTATAGCGGGTGTCCTCCTTCGACGGTCTCGGGAAAAGCCAAAGGGCGACGCCAAGAATCATCATCATGACGAAGCCGACGAGAATGGCGTGCGTGTGCGCGCTCACCGCGTACGGCCCGGCCATGCGGCCGCCGAGCTCGCGCTCGACCATCATCCAGAGGCCGAGGAGCAGCCCAATCACCAGGAACGTGATGGCGGTCTTGAGAAACCGCCTGACGAGCGAATGCATCAGGCGCGAGACACGCGCACTCCAGCCAGGGCTGGGCGAGGCGCAGCGTCGAGCGTCCGCCAGAGGTTGTACGCGAACGCGTAGGCACCAGCCGCGGCAACCACCCCGCCGCCGGCGAGCACCGGGATCGCCCCTTCGCCCAAATGCACGCGCATCACGAAGCCGCCCACGAGACTGGTGAGGCCGACGTTGGCGAGCCACCAATGGACCCCGGCGAGCGTGCGACTATGCAACGGGTTGCCGGTGAAGCGCGGGATCACGTGGTAGGCCACGCCGAAGATCATCATCGCTACGAATCCTAGCAACGCCATGTGCAAGTGGGCAGGGCGGTAGACGAGCCACTGCGGGCGCACGGCCATGGCGACACCCATCGAGACGGCAAGCACCAGCCACGCGAGGCTCGCCTTGATGAATGCCTTCACGAACCAGTCCATCAGACCACTCCTAACGGGGGGCGCTCGCCAGGCCTTGGAGTGATGGTCGCGAGCAGGACGAACGACCCCTCGCTCGCCCGCATGCCATGAAGCTCACCGCGCTCGTACACGATAACCTCTCCCGCCTCGACTTGCTTCTCGCCATCGGCACCTGACACCATGCCGCGCCCGAACAGGACGGTGAGCATGACCGTCGACGGGCTCCGATGCGGGGGAACTTGCTGGCCCTCGGCGAGACGAAACACGATCGAGCGAGCGTCCGGTGAGTCATATACGATGGCGGTCGCCGGGCGACGGGGGTCGTGCGCCACGGCGTCGGCCGCCGCCTGACGAGGATCGATGATGGTCATCTCGCTACCTCCGCGACCGCCGTCACAGCTGCCAGCGCACGGAGGAGCTCGTCGAGGTCGACGCCGTCGCGGCGGGCCGCCTCACCGAGTGCGGCTGCGCCGCCGCAGCAGGCGTCGATTCCGAAGGCATTGAGAACGGACACGGTCGCCGGGTACACGCGGAGCATCTCGTTGACGGTGATGCCGGCGTCGATCGGTCGATTGATCATCTTAGTGATCCATGTGGGCAAACGCCGTGGGCGTACCCACCTTGATGATCCCGACCGCTCCCTTCTCCGCGTCCGCGAAGCTGTGCGTCACGAAGGGATAGAGGCCTTCGCCGCTGGCGTCGGCGTCGAACACGGTCTCGAACACCGCGCCGCCACCCGCCGGGATGCTCTGCGTCTGCACCCGCTCCATCACGTTCGCGGGATTGCCGTCCGCGTACACGCGATCGAACACAGCACCCACCACGTGAAAGTCACTCCGGAACGTCGGGCCCGCGTTCACGACGAAGATCCGCACGCGATCGCCCACGTCCACGTTGATCGGGTTGTCCTTGTACTGGAATGCACGGCCGTTGAACACGACCTGCGTCGCCTGCTTCGACATCGCGCCGTTCCAGTCGGGGATGACGGCGCCAGTCGTCGAGTCCTTCATCGTATAGAACTCGCTCTGGACCAGCACGAACTCCTTGTCCGCCTTGGTCCCCCAGCCGTTTCTCGGGTCGACGATGATCGCGAAGTACATCCCCTGCATGATGTGCATCGTCACCGGCGGCGTTCCGCAGTGCACCATGTAGGCGCCCGGATCACGCGCCACGAACTCGAAGCTGATCGAGTCGCCAGGATTGAACGTGCGGTACGCGATGTTCGCCGGGATGCGCGCCGAGTGAAAATCGATCGAGTGCGGCATCGGCGACTTGTTTACGACCTTGATCCGAACGAGATCGCCCTCGCGCACGCGAATCACCGGCCCGGGAACGGTGCCGCCGAAGGTCCATCCTTCGTACTTCACGCCGTTCGCGATCTCGATCGTGTCGTGCGTGACCGGAATGATGAATTCCTTGATCCGCGCATCCGAGGCGCGCGCAAGGCGCGCGTCGTAGGCTGGAGTCGTCGCCGTCACCCTGGTGCCGAAGTCGATGACCTCGGTCGAGGTACCGCCAACGTCGGTGAGAGCGAAAAAGCTCGCGCCCACGAGAGCGGCGCCCACGGTCGATAGCATGATCTTCGGGACTTGCATGTCGGTCTCCTGAGTGGCGGTTGCTTCCTTCGCCATGAAACTGCTTCGGAGCCGACATTTTCTCGGTCGGGAGAAGGGGGAAATCACGTCGGGCAGAACGACGACCCGAGTCAGGGATTCTCCTACCGCGCCCGTCTCCGGCGAGCGCTAGGTGCGTGTGCCCTCCGAGCCTGCCTCGACGACGCGGGTCCGCCGCTCCCCACGCTGCTCGCGCTCGCGGCGGAGTCGGTGCGCCTTGAGCAGCATCGCCGTACCGATCCAAGCGAGAACCACCCCGAACGGCAGGGCGAGGAGTCGGGGCCAGAAAAGCACGACGAGGGCAATCGCGACGCAGATGCCGCCGAGTGCCGCCGCGCCCCGCGCTTCGACCCGGCCGAGGACGCGGTGCTCGGTGAGCATGGCGCTGGCGGTGTTGCCGAGTCGAAGCGCACCCGCCGCGATGCGGCCGGCGCTCCCCACCCGGCGCCGCGTCGCCACCGGTGAGCGCACGAACCGGCGCCGATCGGTGACCCGCGCCTCACGCAGGACGATCTCGGTCGCGTTCTCGAGATCCGCCATATACATCGCGACCATCTGGTCGGCGAACGCCTTGTCGTTCACCGCCACGTCCAGCTCCCAGTTCCCGATCCAGCTCGCAATGTTGAGGTTGCTCGATCCCACCCGCGCCCACTCGTCGTCACCGACGGCCGTCTTCGCGTGCAGCATGGAGCCCCGCCACTCGAAGACGCGAACGCCAGCCTCGAGGAGCGGACGGTAGCCGGCGCGCGTGAACGCCTGGAGCACCGGAATGTCCGTCGTTCCCGGCACCAGCAGGCGGACGTCGACGCTGTCGCGTGCCGCGGCGCGCAACGCCTGCACGTACTCCGGCGTCCCGGCGAAATACGCGTCGGTGAGCCACCAGCGCTCGCGCGCGGCCGATGCCATGAGGTGCGCGACGCGGATCATCCGCGCACTCCACGGCTCGCTCGCGATGACCCGGACGGCGACGTTACCCGCCGGTGCGGCGCCGCGAACCTCGAGATGCGCCTCGGTAGCGTTCGCTGCGCCCGCGACCGACCACGCGCGAGCGAATGCGCGCTCCACGTCGTCGACCGCCGGGCCGCGAAGCTCGAGCCCGGTGTCTCGCCACGGCGCGATGCCGCGCTGCGGGTACCCGACCCACTGCTGGCCAACGCACAGGCCCGACACGAACCCGACCAGACCATCGACAATGAGGGCCTTGCGGTGGTCGCGGTGCACCCAGCCTAACGGGCTCGAGAGGCGCAGCGGATTGAACGAGCGCACTTCGACGCCGGCGCGACTCATCGCGTCCCAAAAACGACGCGGAGTCTTGCCGACGCCACCCAGCCAGTCGTACAGCACCCTGACGCGGACGCCGTCGCGCGCCTTGGCCGTCAGCGCGTCGGCGAACATCGCCCCCGATGCATCATCCCAAATGATGTAGGTCTCGAAGTGGACCGTCCGCTCCGCGGCCGCGATCGCGTCGAGCCATGCCGGATAGTTCTCGGCGGCATCACGAAGCAGCCGAACGCTGTTCCCGGTGATGAGCGGCCCACCCGCCGCGCGCGAAAACGCCTGCTCGATCAGGCTGCGCTCGGACGACCGGCGAGACTCCGCACCCGAGACCGGCGCAGTGGTCATGCTTCGAGCTCCTCCAGCGTTCGCGGCCAGTCTTCCTTGAGGAGTCGCGACATCGCCCGGTCGGCGAGCAGCCGTCCGCCGGTCTGGCATCGCGCGCAATAGTTCGTCTCGTTGTCCGCGTAGCGAATGCGCTGCACCGGCGCGCCGCACACCGGACATGGCTGCTTGAATCGACCGTGCACGGCCATGCCATCGCGAAACGCCGTCACCTTTTCCGGAAACCCGTTTCGGGCCTCCGCCCCCAGACGATCGATCCATTCGCGCAGCGTCGCCTGCGCGCTCACGAAGAGACGGCTCACCGCGTCGTCATCGAGCCGCCGCGTGAGCTGAAGCGGTGAGAGGCGTGCGTGGTGAAGGATCTCGTCGGAGTATGCGTTGCCGATGCCGTCGAAGAGTCGGGGATCGGTGAGGGCGCGCTTGAGCGTATGGCTTTCCGAGCGCAGACGCTCGGCGAACTGAGCCTCGGTGATCTCGAGCACGTTGAGCCCGCCTCGCCGGAACGGCTCGAGCGCCGCCTCTCCGCGCACGAGATGAATGGACGCGCGCCGTCTGGTTCCGGCCTCGGTGAGCGCGAGCGTTCCGTCCGGAAAGTCGAAGGCGGCGAGCGTCATGCGCCCGAACAGCTTTCCGTCACGCGCGCGCCAGCGCAGCCGTCCGGCGATCATGAGATGAATCACCAGATACAGCTCATCATCGAGCTCGAACACGATTCGCTTCCCCAAACGCCGGAGCCCACGCACGGATTTTCCTTCGATCTCCGGGAACGGCGGTTCCACGGTGCGCAGCACAAAGGGACTGAGCACGCGCGCGCGCTCGATGGGCCGGCCCACCACTCGTGGGCCGAGCGCTTCGAGGTACGCGAGGATGTCCGGGAGCTCTGGCATCGATCGATAGCGGCCGCTGATCCTGCGAAACTGGGGGGTCCACCCCGGCGTACGGTCGAAAGCCTCCTACCCTCTCGAGGGATCCGATGTCCTTCCGCCTTCTCGCGATCGCCAGCGTCGTTCTGCTGACCAGCACCGCGACCGCTCAGTCTTCACCAGCGATGCCGCCCCCGCCGACGACCGATCTCGTCGTCGCCGGCCGCAAGCTCGCCGACTGGATTCTCGCCAATCAGCTCGACAGCGTCGTCCTGAACCTGGCACCGAACTCCAACGCCGATACCGCCCGCATGGAGCTCACCCGCCTCGTTGGCGAGATCGCCATCCACGGCGGGAATCAGGTGAAGGTCACCGAGGAGAAAGTGGTGCGCCGGCTTGGCAGCTACCAGTACTGGCGGACCGCCGATTTCGAGCATGCGCCGGGTCCGGTGCTCCTGCGCATCGTGCTGACGCCGGATGGAAAGTACGGAGGAATCGGGATCGGGCTGGCGCGCAACCCTCCCCCGACGGATCCCGAATGAAGAAGCACGAGGAACGAGGAAGCTGATTCGAGGACAACCTTCGCTGATCGACTTCCTCGTTCCTCGTTCTTCATTCTCTCCATCCGATCTTCCGTTCCGATCTCAGGACGAAGGAAGAGTCCCCAACCGCGTCCATCGCGATCGTCGCCACGTCGGCGACGTCCGCGCGCACGTCGGCGAGGATCGCGTTCGGCACCGGGGATTCGCGCGGCAGCACGTGATTCGTCAGCACGATCACGAACAGCTCGCGCACGGGGTCGATCCACATCGATGTGCCGGTGAATCCGGTGTGGCCGAAGGCGCGCTCACCCATCCGTTGACCGCAGCTCGCGCCCCCCGCGCACGTATCCCATCCGAGCGCCCGCCATCCGGCGCTGCGGCGTGTGAAGCGGTCAACGGCGCTGTCGCTCGCGATGCGGACGTGACCGGCCGCGCCGCCATTCAACAGCGCGAGCGCGAGCCGCGCGAGGTCGTCCGCGGTCGAGAAGAGTCCCGCATGCCCGGCGACGCCGCCGAGGCGACGGGCGTTGCCATCGTGCACGACCCCCGCCCCGAGCGTGCGCGACGTCGGCGCAATGTGCTCGAGATGCGACGCGGAGGGACGAAAGCTCGTATGCCGCATGCCCAGTGGGCGGTAGACGCGCCGCTCGACGAACCGGTCGATCGGCTCACGCGCGATCGCCTCGACGACCAGCGCAAGGATCGCCGGTCCGGCGTCGGAGTACGTGCCCCGCGCGCCGGGCTCGCGCGTCACCGGCGTCGTGAGCATGGCGCGTCGGGCGCCCTCCGGGGACGATGCACCGCCTAACGCCGGCGCCGCGGGAAGCCCCGAGCGGTGCGTCAGCAGATGCTCGACGGTCACGCGATCGCGCCCTTCCCCACGGAACTCGGGAAGGTAGCGCGACACCGGCGCGTCGAGCCTGAGACGCCCCTCATCCCACAGCAGCATCGCCGCCATCGTGGTGGACACGACCTTCGTCAGCGACGCCACGTCGTACATCGTCTCCATCGGCGTCACCGGCGCGCTGAGCATCGACCACGTCATCCGCCCGAATCCGCGCCGCCACACGACGCCCTCTCGCCGGCCGACCACGGTCACGATGCCCGGATACCCGCCCGCCGCGAGACCCTCGAGCAATGCGCGGTCGATGTCGCGGAGCCGTGCCGTCGACATGCCGACGCTCTCCGGCACGACGAGCGGCAGCGCGTCGCGAGGCTGCTCGACCGGAGGCGTCAGCGCAACGGTCACGGCAACGATGCCGGCGATCTTCCCCGCGCCCCTCACGAGTCTACGCCCTGAAAATGAAGTAGACGGCGCCCAGGATGCAGAGACCCGCCCAGAGGTAATCGAGCTTCACGGGCTCGCGCATGTACAGCACGGCGAACGGCACGAACACGGTGAGGGTGAGAACCTCCTGGAGGATCTTCAGCTGCGAGAGGCTCATCACCTGATAGCCGATGCGATTCGCCGGCACCTGCAGCATGTACTCGAAGAGCGCGATTCCCCAGCTGGCCAGCGCGGCCACCCACCAGGGCTTCGCGCTCATGTTCCTGAGGTGTGCGTACCAGGCGAACGTCATGAAGACGTTCGAGCACGCCAGCAGGATGATCGTGCGGAGAATGATTACCCCTGCTCCTTCTCGAGCTTGAGCGACGCCGAGTTGATGCAGTAGCGCATCCCGGTCGGGTTCGGACCGTCCTCGAAGATGTGACCCAGGTGGCCGCCGCAGTTGGCGCAGTGCACCTCCACGCGCCGCATGCCGAACTTGCGGTCCTCCTCCGTCGCCACGTTGCTCTCCGAGATGGGCGCCCAGAAGCTCGGCCACCCGCTGCCGGAGTCGTACTTCGTCTCCGACGAGAAGAGCTCGGTGCCGCATCCGGCGCACAGATACCTACCCCGTTCCTTCGTGTTGACGTAGGCACCGGTGAAGGCGCGCTCGGTGCCCTTCTCCCGCAGCACGTGGTACTGCTCGGGCGTGAGCTCCTTCTTCCAGTCCTTGTCGATCTTGCTGGACGTATCGCTCATAAGTCTCTCGCTGATCTCCTGTGTGATTTCCGAGGTAGTCGAGGGTGCTCCAGGCGATCGACGGGACGTCGTTGCCTCTCCACGCTCACCTCGACGCCCTCGCCCACCGTTGCCTCATGGCGCCGTCGGGGTCTCTTTCGCGCGACGCACCATGTCGCGGACCTCGGCGAGCAGCTGCGGCGCGTCGAAGACGATCCCGTCCTTGATCGTCCAGCGCACGCCGCCGCGGCGCACCGTGCGACCGTTCTCCACGGTCTCGACGCCCGTGCCATATAAGACCTTGAGATTGTGCAGCGGGTTCCCATCGACGATCGCCAGATCCGCCTCGAACCCCTGCCGAATGACGCCGGTGTGGGGAAGCCCGAGCGCTTTCGCGCCGTTCGACGTCGCGTGGCGAATCACCTCGAGCGGATGAAAGCCCGCCTCCTGATGCAGCTCCATCTCCCGAATGGTCGCGAACCCATAGAGATGGTAGATGAATCCTGCATCCGAACCGACCGTCACGTTTCCTCCACGAGCGGCGTACTCGCGTACCCACCGCATCCAGATGCGGTAGTTGTTGCGCCACATGATCTCGTCGGTCGTCGTCCAGTCGAAGTGATAGGACCCGTGCCGATGCGGATCGGGCTCGAAGAAGGCGAGCACGTTGGGCATCGCATACTCGGCGAACCAGGGGAGCGTGCGCGCTCTCGCCAGGTCGCGATTGGCTTCGTACACCGCGAACGTGGGGTCCCAGGTCACGTTGTGCGCGAGCATCGTGTCGAGCACCGCCGAAAGGCGCGCGGAATCCGCCTGCCGCCAGAGATCGCCCGCCCAGCGAAAGCGGTCGAGCTCGTCGTCGTAGCTGTAATCGACAGGGAAGTTCTGCGGGCCGGGAATCGCCGCATCAGGCACGCCGTACCAGTGCTCCAGAGAGCGAACGCCGAGTCGCGCGGCGCCGACCGCGTCGAGCTCCTGAATCTTGAGATCGGTCGCAATCGGCAGCCCGAGCGCTTTCGCCTCTTCGGCGATCGCATCCCACACGTCGAGACGGTTAATGAAGACCTTGAGGCCGACGCCACCCTTCGCTTTTGCGCGACGCACCGCCTCACGCGCGGCGGCCGGCGTCTCCCCCCCGACCGTGACGTACGGGATGATGGTCGGCGCGGCGATACGATTCTCCGACGACAACCGCGCGTGCGCGACGGTCGTGTCGGTGCCCTCGCCGGATCCGGGCTCGCGAATGGTGGTGATGCCGTGGCCAAGCCAGAGCTTGTAGACGTAATCCTTGGGCATCGCCTGCCGGTTGCGCGAGAAGTGGATGTGACCGTGCAGGTCGACGATCCCCGGCATCACGTACATGCCCGTCGCGTCGATGACCCGATCCGCCGCAGGGGAGCGCGCGCTATCGCGCCGTCCGGTGCCGAACTCGTCAGGCGCGGTCGTCGGTGCGACCCGCGCGATGGTCGATCCTTCGACCAGAATGTCCATCGGCCCGCGCGCCGGATTGCCCGTTCCATCGATCACCATTGCGTTCCGGATCAGCAGCCGGTTGTAGCGCTGGCCGGTCGACGGCGATGGCGCCTGCGCGGAGAGTGTCGCGGCGGTGAGAAGCGCGACGACGGCGACGGCGGGTCGAATGGAAGGCACGAGCAATCCTCGGCGGAGTGTGTACGCTCGCATGATGCGACGGCGGCCCGCTGGATTCAATGCCGTCGGAGGTAGTCGAGGAATGTCGAGGCAATCCAGGTGATCGAGGTGACGTCTCCTTGACCGCCTCGACCACCTCTCCCTTTACGATACCTCGAACTCTTCCTGGCCGACCGTTGCGTCGTCGAGAAGGATCTCGACCCGGTACTTCCCCTTTTGCCAGCCGGCGGGCTGCACCAGATGGAATTCGGCGATCGTCTCGCCGACGGGGGTCACTGTCCTCACCGTTTCGTCGATGACCTCGCCCGATTCCCCGCTCCACCGTGCCTTGAGCGTGGCCGAGTTCGCTCGACCGAGCATCACGACCGACGCGTAGATGGTATCGGTGATCCGGAACTCATCGGTGGGCTCGACCACGCGGTTGTCCGGGCCGATGGCGCGGCCCAGGTCGATCTCCACCACGCGCAAGGGATCGCTGACCCGCTCGATGACGACGTCGCCCCGCGATTCCTCACTCCCTTCGGCGCGGCAGCCGAGCATGAGTCCGGAAATCGTCATGAGTCCCACCGCCGCCGCCCTGCGCAACCCGCTCCAACTGGCCGACATCACCCCTCCTGGATGCCTGACGAGTGCGGCAGAAAGCGTGCCGACGGTGGTCGATCCGTGTCGTGATGCGAATCACCAAAGAAGAACGAGGAACAAGGAAGCGGCCCGACAGAACTCTCTCTGCAGCTTCCTCGTTCCTTCAGGGAATCGCCGCCCCCAGGAGGTATCGCCCGAACCATCCCTGTACTTCACTCCACCACAGTCGCTGGTTCTGCGGCTTGAGGATCCAGTGGCCCTCGTCGGGGAACACCACCCGACGGCTGGGAACGCCGCGGCGCTGAAGTGCGGTGAACAGGGACAGGCCCTCCGTATAGGGCACGCGGTAGTCCAGCTCGCCGTGAATCACCAGCGTCGGCGTCTCGAAGTTCTGGGCAAAGAGGTGCGGGGAGTAGCGGCGATATTGCGTCGCCATCGCCGTCGAGTCCCACCAGGGACCACCGAATTCCCACTCGGTGAACCAGAGCTCCTCCGTCGCGCCGTACATCGCTTCGAGGTTGAACACACCAGCATGCGTCACCAGAGCATCGAAGCGATTCGTGTGACCGGCGATCCAGTTCGTCATGTAGCCGCCGAACGAGCCCCCGGTGGCCCCGAGCCGGGTCGAGTCCATCCAGGCGTTGCGGGCGAGTGCGGCGTCGAGCGCCTGCATGAGGTCGGTATAGACCTCATCGCCCCAGTTCTTCGTGACCGAGTCGAGAAAAGCCTGGCCGTACCCGGTCGACCCACGCGGGTTCACGATCACGAGCCCGTATCCCGGAGCGGCCAGCATCTGATAGTTCCAGCGCGAATGCCAGGTGTCGAGCCACGCGCCCTGCGGCCCACCATGGATGAGAAGGACGACGGGGAATTTCCTGCCTGCCTCCCACTGCGGTGGGCGAAGGACGAAGCTGTGCACGCTGTCGCCAAGCGCCCCGCGCGACCACATCTCCTGCAGCGGATGCAGCTGGAGCTGCGCCACCAGCGAATCGTTATGGTGGGTCAGCTGACGAACGCCAGTCACGCCCCGGTCGGTGACCGTCGCGACGAACACCTCGTGCGGTCGATGGGCGCCGTCGCGCACCCACGCGATCGTATTCGCGTTTCTCGCGAGCGTGAACTGCGTGTTGTTCCCCTCGCCGATGAGGAGCTCGGGCTTCTGAGCGCCCATGCCGTCCATGCGGAAACGGAACAGCTTCTCCCGCCCGTGGTCCTGCGCGACGACGAATAGCCACGGGTTGCTGGCAGAAAAGAAATAGCCGTCCACGCTCCGGTCCCAGCTGAGAGGTGCTTCGAGAGTCTCCCCGCCGTTGCGGCGCTGGAGCATCAGCCGCCAGCGATCGGACTCGAACCCGGCGCGCTCCTGGGAGACGTAGGCGATGAACGGACCGTTCGGCGGATAGAGCGGATTCTGATCCGCGCCCTTGTTCCCCGCCGTGATCACCCGCGGAGCGCCACCGGCGATCGGGACGACATAGACGTTCACATCGGTATTCCACGCTTCATCGCGCGTAGGCTCCTTCGCGGTGTACGCGATCTCTCGACCATCGGGCGACCACGCGTACTGCTCGCTTCCGCCGAACGGCGGCACGGGCACATCGTAGCGCGCGCCGGCGGTCACGTCGCGCAACCCCGTCCCATCGACGTTGACGACGAACAGGTGTGAGCGCGTTCCAACGTCCCAGGCCGTCCAGTGGCGGTACAGGAGGCGATCCGCGGTATACGCCTTGACCTTGCTCTCCTCGCGGGCTTTGTCACGGGCACGATTGCACGCGTCGTCCGTGCACTCGGGCGTCACCGTCGAGACGAACGCGAGGTGCGTTCCGGTCGGTGCCCAGACGATGCCGCTCGCGCCGCCGACCAGATTGGTAATGCGCCACGAGTTGCCACCGCGCACGTCCGACACCCAGAGCTGTCCGCCGGCGATGTAGGCGATGCGGGACCCGTCAGGCGACCACCGAGCCTCCGTCGCTCGCGTCGTGTCGTTGGGGAACCGCCGCGCCATCCCCGCTCCATTTACCGGGGCAAGCATCGTGTACGTGAGGCGGCGATTCGCTTCGACGTCGGTCGTTCGCAGCGCGTACAGCACGCTCCGCCCATCCGGCGATAGCTGGGGATCGGAGACGAGCCGGACGGCCGCGAAATCATTGAACGTGAGCGCGCGCTTCGCCTGCTGCGCCTGGCTCGCCGATGCCACCGCGGCCAGCGATGTAAGTATGATGTAAGAGGTCTTGGCTAGGTCGCGCATAATCATGATCGTCCAGGGAGCGGCTGAGGAACGAGGACCGAGGAACGAGGAAGTGGATTATACATCCTTCCCCGCCGGTCCGTTTCGTGGGCCTCGTCGCAGCTTCCTCGTTCCTCGTTCCTCGTTCTCCTTCTCGACATGGAGCTCTAATGGCATTTCTCCGTCCTTGCGCGTCGCTGGCGATCGCCGTCAGCGCCGCCGCGTGCGCCGGCGGCGGTGCGAGTGCGCCCGCGAGCGCACCCGCCCCGGCGGCCGCGGCACCACGAGCGCCCGCTCGCTTCTCCATCCCGGTCGACTACGACACGCTTCCCAACGGCCTCAAAGTCGTCCTCTCGCGTGACACGACCGCGCCGGTCGCCGCCGTCGCCGTCTACTACAACATCGGCTTCCGCATCGAGCCGCGCGATCGCACCGGCTTCGCGCACCTCTTCGAGCACATGATGTTCCAGGGCTCGAACAACCTCGGAAAGATGGAGTTCATCAAGCTCGTGCAGTCGAACGGCGGCGTCCTCAACGGATCGACCCGCTTCGACTTCACGAACTACTTCGAGGTCGTGCCGTCAAACACGCTCGAGACGATGCTCTGGGCCGAGGCGGATCGCATGCGCGGCCTGGCGATCACGCAGGAGAACCTCACCAATCAGCAGGGCGTCGTGAAGAATGAGGTCCGCGTCAACGTGCTGAATCAGCCGTACGGGGGCTTCCCCTGGCTCGACATGCCGCAGATCGCCAACGAGAACTGGTATAACGCGCACAACTTCTACGGCGACCTCGAGGACCTCGACGCGGCCACGCTCGCGGACGTCCAGAGCTTCTTCAAGCAATACTACGCCCCGAACAATGCCGTGCTCGTCGTCGTCGGCGACTACAACCCGGCACAGACGAAGGCGTGGATCGAGAAGTATTTCGCCAACATCCCGCGCGTCCAGCTCGCGCCGAAGCCCGACATCGCCGAACCGCGGCAGACCGTCGAAAAGCGGCAGAGCAAGGAAGACCGTCTCGCGCAACGCCCTGCCCTCGGCTTCGCGTACCACATGCCGCCGCGCAACTCGCCCGAGTACTGGGCCATGGGCCTGATTGAGCAGATCCTCCTGCAGGGGCGCGACAGCCGCCTCTTCCAGGAGCTCGTGCAGCGCCGCGGTTACACCGGAGGCGTGAACGGGGGAATCAATTTCGGGCTCGGCAACATGCTCAACTACGATGGCCCGATGCTGATGATCGGCTCGCTCATCCATGATGCGGACAAGCCGGCCGATTCGATCATCGCCGCGATCGATGGCGTCATCGAAGAGCTCCGGACCCGGCCCGTCGATGCCGCAACGCTCGAGCGCGCGCGCACCAAGGCCCGGTCCAGCTTCTACTCGTATCTCGAGGCCCTCGGCGGCTTCGGCCGCGCCGACCTGCTTGCCGTCTTCGCCCTGTTCGACTCGGATCCGGCACGGATCAACCGCCTGGAGGACGAGTTCGCCAAAGTCACCCCGGAGCTGATCCAGCGGACGGCCCAGGAGTATCTGCGGTCGACGAATCGCACCATTCTCACCATTGAGCCAAGGAAGCCCACGCCATGAAGCGGCTCACGCCTCTCGTAACCATCGCGACGCTCGCGGCCGCCGCGCTTCCCGCGCGCGCGCAAGCGCCACGCGAAACACCACCCGCACCGGGCGCGCCGAAGGACTTCGCGCTCGCGGCGGTCCGCAGCTTCGCCCTGCCTAACGGGCTCGAAGTGACCATGGCGCCCTACGGCATTACGCCGAAGGTCGCCGTCCGCCTCGTGGTCCAGAGCGGCAACATCGACGAGACCGCCGAGACGACCTGGCTCGCCGATCTCACGCGCGACCTGATGCTCGAGGGCACGACGACGCGCACCGCGCAGCAGATCGCCGAGGAAGCGGCGCAGTATGGTGGCGCCGTTGCCTTCAACGTGGGGATGAACGAGAGCTCGATCGGTGGTGACGTGCTCTCCGAGTTCGGTCCGAACATGGTGCGGCTCGTCGCCGACATCGCGCGGAACCCGAAATTCCCCGAGACCGAGCTGGCGCGCCTCAAGGCCAACCGCTTGCGCCAGATCACCGTGGCCAAGAGCCAGCAACAGCAGCTCGCGAACGAGAAGTTCCTCTCGGTGCTCTACCCGAACCACCCGTACGGGCGGATGTTCCCGACGGAGTCGCAGGTCCAGAGCTACACGCTCGATCAGGTGAGAGCCTTCCACACCGCGAACTACGGCGCACGTCGCTCACATTTCTACGTCGTCGGCCGGTTCGATGCCGCCGCGATGGAAGCCGCCATCCGCCAGAGTCTCGGCGACTGGCAGCCGGGTACGGAGCCGGTGTTCAACGCGCCTGCGCCGAAAACCTCGCGCGTAATTCACGTCGTCGATCGTCCGGGTGCCGTGCAGAGTACGATCTACCTCGGACTGCCCGTGGTGGACCCCTCCCACCCCGACTACGTCGCGCTCCGCGTGACCGACGCGATCCTCGGCGGCTCGTTCGGATCCCGCATCACCAGCAATATCCGCGAGCAGAAGGGGTACACGTATTCCCCGTTCAGCACGATCAACCCCTACCTCAAGAACGCGTACTGGGCGGAGATCGCGGACGTGACGACGAACGTGACGGGCCCGTCGCTGAAGGAGATCTTCTTCGAGATCGACCGTCTGCAATCCGAGGCCCCATCGGCGCAGGAGCTCCAGTCGATTCAACGGTACCTCGCCGGGATTTTCGTGCTCCAGAATTCGTCGCGCAACGGCATCATCAACCAGCTCCAGTTCACGGAGCTGCACGGCCTGGGCGAGAACTACCTGCGCGACCTGGTGCGGAAGATCTACGCGGTGACTCCGGCCGACGTGCAGCGCATCGCGCGCGAGTACCTGAAGGATGACACGATGACGATCGTCATCGCCGGCGACCGTCGTGTTATCGAAGAGCAAATCAAGCCCTTCGGGACTATCATGGAGTAGAGGAGGGGCGGGGGTAAAACGCTGAGGGGGCGGGGGTTACCCCGGGGGGGGATTAACCCCCCGAGAAAAACCCCCCCCCACCAAGGAGTGTAGCCCCAAGGCGTAGGAGAGAAACCCAACAAAACACGCCGCCCAAAAGCCGGGGGCCCCGCCAACCCCCCCGG
>JAICOJ010000051.1 GCA_025930755.1 Gemmatimonadaceae bacterium | reverse complement strand
TCCTGCCCCAGGACCCACACCGAGAATCCGCGGAGCTTCTTTTCCTGGGCGAGGGCCAGCTTCGCTCGAAAGCTCCGCTCATCCTCGAGAAAGAGCCACTCGAAAGTGCCGCCGTTCTCGAACGAGCCGTAGGTGACGGCCTGCGTGGAATCCCACATCAGCCGCGCGCCGTAGCGGTCGGCCATTCCCGATCCCCACGTCCACGTGACCGTCTCCGCCCAGGAGCGCGCACGCTCCGGAAGCGAGTTGTCCTCGCGGGTGTAGAAGTGCAGCCCCTGGGACGGAATACCTAACGACACCTTGTTCGCCGGCACCGAGCGGAGCACGTACTCCACCACCGCGCGCATCCAGGGGATGCCCGCTTGCGGGCCCGGTGTCGTGCGGCGCGTGTGCTGGCTGTATGTCATGATCGTCATGAAGTCGCCCAATCGGCCGAGCGCCGCCAGGTCGTATGCCGCGCGCCAGCTATCGAAGAGGAAGCGGTGATAGCCAAGCGGACCCGCGAGCTCGGTGGGGCGGTGGACGACGGCGATGCTGATCGTGCACCCCGCCGCTCGAAGCGCCCGCGCCGCTTCCCCGTACCAGGTGGTGAGACGGTCCCGGTCGTCGATGTGGACGTTCTCGATGTCGAACTGCCATCCCCAATAGCGATGCTGCCGGCATTCGTCGACCATGGCGCGCGTCGCGCGATGACGCGCGGCGGTGTCCGCCAGCAGCCGCCGCAGGGAGGGCTGATGAAAGCTCTCGTTCACGAGGAGCGGCATCACTTTCACGTTCCGCTGCCGAGCAAGCTCGAGCACGCGCCGGTCGACGCTTCCCCAGAGGATGCCGAGGCTGTCCACACGATACCCGCCGACGCCGAGAACATCGATGCGGTCGGCGTGTCGGACGAAGCTGTCGTAGCTGTCCTCGCGATCCACATAATAGAAAAGGCGCTCGAGCCCCGGTTGGGCTTGGAGAAGGGCCGGCAGAAGGACGATCCATAAGGCTCGGTACATGGGGGTCTCCTTGAGAGATCGGGCGGCGCCGCTGATCTTATCGTTTCAGCGCCGGGCTGGTAACCAAAGTCCTGGTGTGCCCGTTGCAGATCAGATGTGTCGCGGTCCGCTGTTCGACCGGCGTCGAACCTCCTGTCGCAGGAAGGCGTGAATGCTGTCCCGCACTAGAGGGATTGCCCTGGGGGCGATCATCTCGTCCATCGTCGTTGGGTCGTGCGGGGACTCCACGAGTCCCGACGGTACGCCCGGCCCCGCCGCGAGCTTCGTGATCGTGTCCGGCGATCATCAGGAGGACACGGTCGGGCAGGAGCTGCCTCAACCACTCGTTGCCCGGATCACCGATGCGTCAGGGCGCGCCGTCCCAGGGGCGGTGGTCAGCTTCGTTGTCACGTCGGGGGGCGGGAGTGTCTTCTCTCCCGCCGCCCAGGCCAATGCGCAGGGCGTCGTGCAGAATCGCTGGACGCTTGGCACCTCGACCGCCCCGCCACAGCAGGTCGAGGTCCGCGCCGTAAATCCAACCACCGGTGCGCCGATCGTGTTTGGTCGCTTCCAGGCGACCGCTCGCCCGGATCGCCCGGCGACATTGGCCAAGACGGCCGGCGATGGACAACAGGGAATCGCCGGCGCCACCCTGCCTAACGCGCCCGAGGTTCGAGTCACCGACCAGTACGGGAATCCGGTCCCCGGGGTCAGTGTCTCGTGGGCGGTCGCGAATGGCGGCGGCACCTTGAGCGCTGCTACCTCGACGACGGATGCGACGGGCCATGCGACGGTCGAGTGGACGCTCGGTCCGGCCGCCGGGCAGGGCAGCATCACCGCGACTATCGCGGGGCTTCCCCCGCAATCATTCAGTGCGTTCGCGGCTGCCGGCACGCCCGCGCACGTGCGCGTGGCCGAAGGAAATGGCCAACAGGGCCGCGTCGCTACCGCCCTTCCGAATCCCCTCGGTGCGATGGTCGTCGACGCGAACGAGAACCCCGTCGCGGGCGTGGCCGTGACCTGGACGATGGTAACCGGCAATGGAACCATCACGCCGCGCGCGGCCGTCACCGACGCGAATGGCATCGTGCGCGCCGACTGGGGACTCGGAACGGTCGTCGGCAGTCAGTCCGTTCGCGCGAGTGTCGCTGGCGTTGGCGACGTGGACTTTACGGCGACCGCGACTCCGGGAAACCCGGCCGAAGTCACCGTCGTGAGCGGGAATGGTCAGTCCGCGGCGGTCGGCACAACGCTTCCCGCTCCGCTGGTCGTTCGAGTGGTTGATCCTCACGGGAACGTGGTTCCTGGCGTTACGGTGAACTTCACCGCAAACGGCGGATCGCTATCGGCTTCGACCGCGACCACG
Source organism: Gemmatimonadaceae bacterium (assembly GCA_025930755.1). Taxonomy (GTDB): domain Bacteria; phylum Gemmatimonadota; class Gemmatimonadetes; order Gemmatimonadales; family Gemmatimonadaceae; genus JAICNG01. The sequence continues at coordinate 23,902 of JAICOJ010000051.1, read as the reverse complement.
TCCACCACCGGTGAGGCGCAGACGGTGTGGACGCTCCCGACGACGGCGGGACCCTACGCGACGGACGCGTCGGTCCCCGGCCTCGCCGTCGCGCAGTTCACCGCGACCGCGATGGCCGGTTCGGCGGCGACCTGGGCGAAGACTCGGGGCGACGGGCAGACTGCTCCCGTCGGAGAGGCACTCCCGGAATCGCTGACCGTTCGCGTCCTCGATCAATACGGGAACCCCGTGCCCGACATTTCGGTGACGTGGACGCCTAACGGCGGAGGCTCCGTATCGCCCTCGATGAGCCTCACGTCGTCCACCGGGCATGCCTCGACGCGTCGAACGCTCGGCACTACACCTGGTGCGAACACGACGGTCGCGACCGCACCGGGGCTGGGTCAACTCACCTTCAGCGCAACGGCGAACCCGGGACCGGGCGTCACACTGGAGAAGGTGAGCGGTGATGCCCAGTCAGGCGGACTCAACCAGCCGCTGGCGAATGTGCTGGTGGTTCGCGTGCGGGACCAATACGGCAATCCAGTGCCAGGCCAGACCGTCCACTGGACCGTTATCGGAGGAGGTGGCTCGGTTTCGCCGTCGAGCGCACTCACCACTGCTGACGGGCTCGCGAGCACGAGCTGGACGCTTGGCGGTACCGGTGCCAATCAGGTTCAGGCGGTTCATGGATCGCTCAACGTGACGTTCGCGGCAACGGTCACCGGATTGTCAGCGGCGACGGTGGACCCAGGGAATTTCCGCGAGCGCGTTGGCGTCATTGGCCAGGCGTCGACGTTGACCGCGCTCGTTCGCGACGCCAATGGGGTTCCGATCGCGAACGCGACGGTGGACTGGGTACTGACGGGGGGGTCCGGTGACTTCAGCGCGTCCACCTCCACGACCGACGCGTCAGGCCAGGCCTCCACCAGTTTCACACCCGGAATAGCAGCCGGGAGCAACTTCGTCGAGGCCAGAGTCACGGGCGCGACCCCAGGCAGATATCTCATTTGGACGCGCGCGCTCGCACCCGCGCGGGTCGTTGCGGTCACTGGTGACAATCAGAACGGCGTCGTTGGCCAACCGATGCCGACTGAGATCCGCGCGCGGGTGGAGGATCAGTACGGTAACGGCGTATATCAGGATACGGTCCGCTTCTCGATTACGACCGGTGGCGGCTACGTCGAGCGCACGTTCCTGGTCACCGACAGCCTGGGATTCACGGCGGGCACGAGGTGGATTCCCGGTGTCCCGGGCGCAGCCACCCTGACGGCAACTGCGTCCGGACATTCCACGACGTTCGACGCGAGTGTCGTCGGTTCGAGCTCGCCGAGTCTGTTCATAGAGAACCAGCCGCTTGGCCGGGCGTCTGCTCTTGGGGGCACGAGTCTGTCGCTAGCACCCGTCACTGTTCGCCTCGTCGATGCCGCGGGACTGCCGATTTCAGGCGCGACAGTGACCTGGACGCATTTTGGACCACCCCTCACCACGACGACGGACGCGGAGGGTCGGTCCACTGCCGGCGTCACGTACGTTGACATGCCGGGGGTGCAGACGGCGACCATCAGCGCTGCCGGTGCCGTCGCGACCCTGTACATCGTTGTTCAGTGGTCAGGCGCCAACGTCACCGGGTTCGCTTCACCGCCTCCGGGCTTTCTCTCGGCGCGGGTAGGAACTCGGGTCGAGTCACCCGTAGTAGCGAGCTGCCAGGATCGGCAGGGGGGCCCGAGTCAAGGATGCTCCATTTTCGTGTCCGGTGCCGGCGGGACGGGCTTCGGCGGCACCATCTTTCCGGCTCCAGGTTACCGACCGCAAGGTCAGCAGGCGTTCTTCTGGATCCTGCCACCGACACCGGGAACCTACTATTTCTGGGTGACCAGGCCGGGGGCTCCGAACTTCACCGATGCGCGCGCGACGCCGTAAGCAGGAGTCAGAGCGAGAACAGCAACGGGGCGCTCTCTCGAGCGCCCCGTTTCACATCTCACCCCGCCCGCGCCGACCGCTTCGCCGCCGGCCGCTTCGATCGCTTCGGCTTCTTCCCGATCTGAATCGGCACGATGTCCGGCGGGGCCTCCGCCGCGACGCCGCACCCATCGACCGGCACCGGAATCCGCGGCTGCTTGTAGACGTACCGCTCGCCCGCGTAGTTCCGGAAGATCACTTCGTCCTCGTTGATCTCCTCCACGTACTCCGGGAGCAGCGGCACCTTGCCGCCACCGCCCGGCGCGTCGATCACGAAGTGCGGCACTGCCAGACCCGAGGTCCATCCGCGCAGCGCCTGCACGATCTCGAGTCCCTTCTGGACCTGGGTGCGGAAGTGCTCGCCGCCCGCCACCTGATCGGCCATATAGATGTAATAGGGGCGCACCCGCGCCTTGAGGAGCTTTTGCATCAGCTCCTTCATGATCGCCGGATCATCGTTCACGCCGCGCAGCAGCACGGTCTGACACCCTCACGGCACCCCGGCGTCGGCCAACCGCCCCAGCGCCGCCACCGCCGCCGGGGTGAGCTCCGACGGATGGTTGAAGTGCGTGTTCATGTAGACGGGATGGTACTTCTTCACCATCTCGCAGAATTCCGGCGTGATGCGCTCGGGCAGGTGCGACGTGATGCGGCTGCCGATACGGATGATCTCCACGTGCGGGATCGCCCGCAGATTCTGGAGAAGGTACTCCAGCCGCCGGTCGCTCAACATCATCGGATCGCCACCCGACATGATGACGTCGCGTATCTCCGGGTGGCTCCGGATGTACTCGAAGGCCGACTCGTACTGGTTGAGCGGGATTTTCTCCGGATCGCCGACTTTCCGGCGCCGCGTGCAGAACCGGCAATAGCTGGCGCACACCGGGCTCACGAGAAAGAGCGCCCGATCGGGATATCGATGCGTGATGTTCGGCACCGGCGAGTCGCCGTCTTCATCGAGCGAATCGATCATCCCGTCCTGGATGTCGAGCTCCTCCACGGTTGGCACGTACTGCTGCCACATTGGATCGCCGACTTCCTTGATCTGCTCGAGCACGGCCGGCGTCAGGCGCATCTGGAAGTTGTCGAACGCCGGCTTCAACGCCTCGACGTCGATCACGTCGTGGCCGAAGCGCTCCGCCAGCTTCTCGAGATTATCGACGCCTTCCCGCAAGACTTGCTGCCATTCACTCATCGCGCATCTGCTCCCCGCCCTTGGGCGAGTAGAGGAACCGTTTGACGAAAATGATCCGATCATCGCCGGGCGCGTAGAAGTCGCGCACGCGGGCGGCTTCCCTGTAGCCGCGCCGTTCATAGAAGCCGCGGGTCGCGGCGTAGTCGGATCGGGACGATGTTTCAGCGATCAACATCCTGGCGTGCTGTCCCACGAGCCTTCGCTCGACCTCTTCGAGGAGGATGGTTCCAATACCGGCACCCTGGAGCGACGTGTCGACGGCGATCCAGTACAAGTCCCAGGTGCGGTCGGTAGCGGGTGTCGGTCCCCAGCAGGCGTACCCGACAAGGACCTCTTCCGGGGTGAAGGCGCCGAGGAAGAGGTAATCGGGAACGAGGAACGAGGGACGAGGAAGCGACGGACCGGCATCGCGCACCGATGCCGGGCGCCCCACTTCCTCGTTCCTCATTCCTCGTTCTTCCAGACTTTCGTCGAACAGCTCGAGCGCGACAGCAACCTCTGCCGCGCTGAACACCTTCGAGCCTCGGAGAATTTCGGCGATTCGTGGACGGGCGGCGGCAGAGAGCTCGCCAAGGACGATTCCGGTTCCGCGAGAATCGGTCAGCTCTCCGGCGCCGTCGGATCGTCGCCGCGGCGCAAACCCCTCCCGGGCGCGCGGGAGCGCCGCGGACTGTTCCACCACCGGCGCTGGCGACTGACTCTTCACCGGTCCGCTCGGAGGCTCGGACTCGATCGCGCCGTCGGTGGCGCGGGTGACGAGGCTCATCAACGAACCCCGGCTGCGAACAGCTCCAGCGACGCGGGATCGGTCGGGACGACGACGCCCGACAGCCGCGCCGACAGCGCCCAGCGATTCTGCTCCAGCTGCCGCTGGCGACGGGCACCCGCTTCGCACACGGCGGAGATGAGCGCGGGGAAATCCATTCCGGCGACGCCAGCCATCCGTGCGAGTCCCGCGTCCGGCGCGATGTCCGGATTCGCGTTCACCTCGAGGATCCACGGACGGCCCTGCGAATCGATGCGCATGTCGACGCGGCCATACCCCTCGCCCCCTACCGCCTTCCACGCATCGAGCGCCAGGCGCTTGAGCTCGGCGGTGAGCTCCGGCGAGATCTTCGCCGGACACACGGGCGCCGCGCCAATGTCTTCATCGCTCCCCACTTCCCACTTCGAGCGATAGGATACGATCCGCCATTTGCCCTTGGGCATCGCGTCGAATTCAATCTCGGCGACCGGGAGCACCATCCCGTCGACGATGCCGACGTTGACCTCGCGGCCATCGACGAATCGCTGCACGAGCACTTCGTTCCACCGCTCGTGCATCGCATCCACGCGCGCGGCGAGCGCCCGCATGTTCCGCACGACGGAGCGCTGTTCGACGCCGATCGACGCATCCTCGGCCGCCGGCTTGCAGATCGCGGGAAAGCCGACGGTCGGCAGCGTGGAGCCGGGTGTGACGACCGCCCATCGCGGCACCGGCAGGCCGGCGCGCTCGAGAAGCGCATTCACCACGTGCTTGCGAAGGCAGAAGGCGGTGGTCCAGCTCGAGCTTCCCGTATACGGAATGCTGAGCACCTCGAGCACCGAGATGACCGCGGGCTCATACGACGCGATGCCGTCGATGCATTCGCAGAGGTTGAAGGCGAGGTCGAACTTCCCGCGACGCACCCGTTCCACCCAGCGGCCATCGAGGGCGACCGGAACGCGCACGACCTGATTCCCCTCGTCGACGAGCGATTTCTCCACCGCTTCGACCGTCTCGAGGATCAGCAGGTCCGCGGCCTGTCCGAGCGCCGACATTCCATCGAATAACAGGGCAATCTTCATGAGCGAGCCTCCGACGAACGAGGAACGAGGACCGAGGAAGCGGACCGGAGGTTCTTGCGCGCCAGTCTCGACGCGCCGTTTCCTCGTTCCTCGTTCCTCGTTCCAATAGGCCTATCGACCAGCATGACTCCTTCGCGCTCCGCCGCCGCCCGCAAGCACGACTGGATCAAGGCGTCGTAGCTCATCCCCGCCACGCGTGCGGCCTTCGGAAAACACGAGTTGTCCTCCGGGTTCGGCAAAATCCCCGGAAGGGGATTCACCTCGACGACGTTGGGCGCGCCGGCCGCGTCCAGCCGCACGTCGATTCGCGACCAATCGCGACAGCCGAGCACCTGGTAGGCGCGGAGAGCCACCTGCTCGATCTCGCTCGCCAGCGCCTCGTCGATCCGCGCAGGACATTCAAACATCTCGAGTGGATTCTCCGGGCGATCCCAGAGCCACTTCGCTTCAAAGCCATAGACCGGTACGGCGCCTTCAGGCAGCGCGTCGAAATTGATTCCGACGATCGGCAGCACTCTCGCGGCGGTCCCGTTCCCGAGGATCGCGCAGGTGAACTCGGCGCCCGGCAAGTATTCCTCGACCAGCACCGGCTGCGCGTACCGCTCGAGGAGAAAGCGCACCTGGGTCCTGAGCTCGTCCGTCGTGCGGCAGAAATTCTTCTCCGTGATCCCCTTGGAGCTCCCCTCGTGGACTGGCTTCGCGAACAGTCCGGCAGAACGAGGACCGAGGAACGAGGAAAGACTTTTCTTGCCATTCCCCGCATGCTTCCCGCCGAGAAACGATTCCAGCTCCGTGACGTCACGGATGAGAACGAAGGGCGCCGTCCGCACGCCGTGATACGAGAGCCATTCCTTCGTGCGTGCCTTGTCGAGGCAGAGCGAGAGCGAGAACGGATCGCTCCCCGAGTAGGGGATTCCGAAGAACTCGCAGATCGCGGGGACGTGCGCCTCGCGATTCACGCCCGTCGCCCCCTCGGCGATGTTGAAGACGATGTCCGGTCGCTCTCGCCTCAGCCGCTCCGGGAAATCCTGATTTGCCTCGAGGCGAATCACCTCGCCGCACGCGGAGAGGGCACGCTCGACGGCGGCGATCGTCTCCTCGCTGTCCCACTCGGCGTATTCGTCATCCGCGGCGGACTCGAGCATCTCGATCGCGCTCGCGGACTGGGGGTCGGTCATCTCGCCCGCGCGGCTCTCGTTCACCGCGAGGGAGCTGGAGGTCCGGGACGCGATGTCCCGGCGACTACTGGGAGGGTCGTCCTCGGGACGCGACGGCGTCGCATCCTCCATCGAGAGTGGTGCGCTCGGGTCTGGCTTCAGATTGTAGGCGAAACCGATTCGCGTCATCCGGTCCGGGCCTGCTCGTGTTCCTTCGCTGGAACGATCGCCTCATCGTGCGGCGACTACGGGCTTCCGTTCGACCAACTCGCGACTTGGTGCGCTAGCTCACTCGCGTCAGGCAAAGCAAACGCGATGCCAATTGGATGGCGCGCAAGATAAAATCCGTGGGAAGGCGATGCAATGATTTTTTGGAAGAGATCGAAAAAAAAATCTGGACGAACGAGGAAGGAGGAACGAGGAAGCTGAAAAAAAAATTCCAGCGTGCTTCCTCGCTCCTCCTTCCTTCGTTCCTCCTTCCTTCGTTCCTCCTCTCAGACTTTATGAAACCGGACCTTCGCGGCCTCTCGCCGATCCTCGGCGTCGTAGATCTCGAAGTCCGAGAAGAAGGCGGGGGCCTCTTTCTGGAGGAGACGAATCAGCGCCACCGCGCAGCGGCGAATCTCCAGCTCGGCGCCCTCGCCCGCTCGGAGCTCGAGCATCGTCCTCCACGCTCGAGAATTTCCCGTCACGACGATTTTCGTCTCGGTCGCGTTCGGCAGAAGACTCCTCGCCGCCTCGCGCGCCATCTTCCGCCGATGGACCTTGTCCGCGATCCAGCCGTATCGCTCCATGAGACGATCGACCGTCTCGACGTAGGCGCGCTGTGCCTCGTCGATCTGGCGCTTCCACGCGGCCTCGAGCGCCTCGTCGCCGATGATGGCCGGCGGAACGACGAAGTGCGCCTCGGACTCGTCCACGTATCGCTGGGAGAGCTGCGAGTAGGCGAAGCCGGCACGGTGACGGACGAGCTCGTGGGTGAGGGACCGACTCACACCCTCGAGCAGAATCGAATAGTTCGCGTGCTCGAGAACGCTGCCGTGGCCCTGTCGCTTGATGTTCTCGAGATAGTCCTGCGTCGAGCGGCGGGCGGGGTTCCGCTGGCTCATGTAGCAGAGGCGCCCGGCAAACTCGGCGAGACGCTCCCCTCCACTCGCTTCACCGAGCCATTCGACGGGAAGGTGGCTCGGCTCCGTGAACTCCGGGCGAGCGATCAGCGTGAGTCGGGGTTCTAGAAAGAGCAAAGGGTGTCGAGGGGGTCGAGGTTGTCGAGGTGCCCGGGTCGCGGGGAAGCTACACTCACACCAGCGACAATCGGAAGCGCGCGTACCCGCGCTCTCGCTCGATCGCATCGAGAGCGTTGCGTGCGGCGGCGGACAGGGGCGTGATCGACGGATCGTACTTCACCTCTTCGATCGCGCGCTGGCCTCCGAGCGGTACGATCACGCCGGGGTTGAAGACCCCCTCGGGATCGAACGCTCGCTTCACGCTCGCGAAGAGCTCCATTGCCTCATCGCCCCACGTTCGCGAAGCCAGTGGTGCCCGAAGTCGGCCATCGCCGTGCTCGCCAGCCAGCGTTCCACCGAGAGACGCGACGAGCGATGTGACCTCCTCGAGCAGACCGTCCACCTGATCTCGCCATTCCGGCACGCGCACGTCGATGAGCGGGTTCACGTGAACGTGAGCGTCGCCGGCGTGGCCAAAGATCACACCGTGGATTCCGCGCGACGCGAGCGCCGAGCGAACGCCATCGACGTACGTGGGCAAGCGGTCAGGCGGAACGGCGCCGTCCTCGATGAACTGCATCGACTTGAGATGAGGATCGAGCCGGGAGAGGATCGGACTCGCCGCATGTCTCAACGCCCAGAGCTCTCTCTCCGTACGCGCCTCCAGGGCGAGGCGCACGACGCTCGCCCCCGCCGCAGCACATGCATCGGCGATCGAGCGGCTCCGTGCGTTCGCCTCGGCGGCTGTCGGCTCCTCGACCTCGACGAGGAGGGCGGTCTCGGTCTCGGGCGGAACCAGACGTGCGCCCCCGAGCGCCGCCACTTCGAGAAAGGTCCGATCGAGGAGCTCCGAAGCGCTCGCCCCTCCGTCGCGACTCGCGCGGGCTCCCTCCACCGCGCTGTTCAACGATGGAAACGCGGCCAGTACGCTCGCCGTCGCTCCCGGAATCGGATCGAGCGCGAGCTCGAGAGCCGTGATGAGGCAGAGCGTGCCCTCAGAGCCAAGGATCACGTCCAGTGGATCGCCCGAGCGCACGAACTCGGCGAGCGCGTACCCCGACGATTCCTTGCGCACGCCCTCTCGCGTGAGGAGCGCAGGCGGGAAGCTCCGCGCGCGTGGCGCGACGGATGACAGAAATCGCTCGATGGCGGCAGGCATCGGCGTCGGCTGCGCTCCGCGACGGACGATCGCGCGAGCGCCATCCGAGAAGACACACTCGGCCGCCGTCACCCAGTTGCGGGTCGCGCCGTATCGCAGCGTGCGGGCGCCAGCCGCGTTCGTCGCCGCCATTCCGCCCACGGTGCAGAACACGCCGCTCGAGGGATCGACGGGGAAGCGAAGGCCATGCGCCCGCGCCGCGGCGTCGACGGCGCCGCGCAACGCACCAGGCCCCGTCCACACCCGGCGATGCGTGATGTCGATGTCACCGATCGCATCGAGGCGGCTGAGATCGACGATCACCCCGCGCCCGACGGCGCCCCCCGCCATGCCGCTGCCGGAGCCTCGCGCGATCAGCGCAGCACCGTCCGCCGTGGCCCACCGCACGAGCTGAGCGACATCGTCGGCGTCGGCGGGAACGGCGATGCCGACGGGAAGTGCGCGTGCAATCCCGGCTCCCTCGGAGTAGACGGCTCGCGCGAGGAGATCGTCGCGATAGAGTCCGCGGATGGGAGGGAGCACGAACAGCGGGGGCAGATTGCGGATTGCTGGTTGCTGATCAGTTTTGTGAAATCAGCAGTCAGCAATCAGCAATCCGCAGTCCTCATTGAGCAGGGCCAAACAGCGATTCCAGGTCCGTCGCCCTGGCGATCGCCATCACCGTGTCCATTACCGCCGTCGCCTTCGTCGAGTCGCCGCTGCGATAGAGCCCCTCGGCGAGATACGCGCCGGTGATGAGGTACGCCATCGGCATGTTGGAGGAGGCGCGATCGACCCACTTCCCTCGCGAGATCGCCGCCTCCTGCGCACGATAGACGGTATCCCAGAGCGCACGGGTACGCGCGACATCCATCCAGCCCACCGGTGAGCGGAGATATCCGTCTTCGGGACGTACTGCGCGTGGCATCACCTTGTAGGCGAGGCCCTGCGCCACGACGTACGGCGAAAGTCCGAGCGGGCCCGCGATGACCGGAGTCGCGAGATAAAGAGGACGCTCGGGGAAGGAATCGCGGATGAACCGAAGGATCATCAGCTGGTCGCGAGTCAGAAAGCCCGGTTCGATGCGCGCGACGAGGCTGTCCTTCCGGAAAATCTGGGGCTCGCGGAGCTGCACGTACGGGGGAATCTGATCCGCTTCGGCTATCGTCAACGAAAGAGGGGGGCCCGGTTTCCGCGGAGCCATGCCGCGATATATCGCGGGGCCCTCACTTTCCTCGTAGTCGTAGAGCGGGCGGCGGATGATCTGCCGGACGTACCAGTCCGTGTTGAGCAGCGAAGTCACGGCCACGGTGACGTCCTGGCGAACGCCCTCGACGTCCTGAGCGTACCACAGCGGGAACGTGTCGTTGTCGCCGTTGGTGATGAGGATGCCGTACGGCTCGACGGAATTCAGGAGGTCGCGCGCCCATTCGCGCGTGAACGTCTCGCCGCGACGGGAGGCGTCGTCATAGTTCCCGGCGAGCGGAATGAGTGCGAGCAGCAGCACGGGTGACGCGGCGAGAAGCGCACGTCGTGTCCGCGCCGCGCCGCCGCCAGCCACCGACTCGAGTCCCTGGGCGAGCTCGCGCCACAGCGCGACAAGCCCCACGCCCGCCCAGATCCCCCAGGCGGAGAAGCTCCAGAGGTAGAAGTAATCCCGGTCACGAACCTCGCGCCGCGAGAAATCATCGACGCCCAGCCGCTCGCCCTGCGTCCATCCCAGCTTGAAGTTCATGTAGTAGATCAGCACCAGTGTCACGGTGAGCATGAGCGGACCGAGATACCAGAAGGTCGTTCGGTCGCGCTTCCAATGCACCCATCCACCGTAGAGACCGAGGGCGAGGAAGATGACCGCGAGCACACGTTGCAGCCGGGCGCTGTCGCGATCGGAGTCCCGCAGCCACTGCCATTTGAAATACTCCCACCACATTCCGATCTGCGCCGTGATCGGCGCCTGCCGTTCGCTGAGCGGAGGCTTCTGGTACTGATCGCGGTTGAAGTTCGGCAGGAACCGATCCACCGTCTCGCTGCTGAACAGGCACGAGGCCGCGAGCCGCTCCACGCACCCCGTCGGCTCGCCGGTGTTGAGCGGGGGATGATACGCGGCGCGAATAGGCTGCGTCGCGAACGGCGTCATGCCGAACAGCACCGCGACGATCGCGACGAGAATCAGCTTCCACCGCACGAGGGTCGCCGGTCGCCGTACCAGCACGGCGGCCGCGACCGCGGGCGCCGCGAGGAAGCCCGCCATGTGGTTCGCGTAACCGAGGCCGAGGAGGTACGCGATGAGGATGAGGATGCGGTCAGCGCGGAATCCATCGGGCGAATCGAGCCAGCGGAGGGTGAGCCACGAAATCACGGCGAGCCCGAGCAGCGAGATCGTGTAGACCTTCTCGTTCACGACCGACTGGTTCCACACCGTGAACGCCGTGGCGCCGATCAGCGTGGCCAGCGCTGCACCGAGGAACCGCTGCCAGCGATCCTCGATCCAGGTTCGCAGAATGCGCTCGGTGACCAGGAACCAGAGGCCGGCGGAGAGCGCGCTGGTGATCGCGGCGAGCAGGTTCACGCGCTCCGCTATCGTCGGAGCGATTGGCAGGAGCGTGAAGACGCGTCCGATGAGGATGAAGAGCGGGTTGCCCGGCGGATGCGGCAGGCTCATCCGGTAGGCGGCCGCGATGTACTCGCTGGTGTCCCACATGGCTGTCGTGGGTGCGAGCGTGAGACCGTACAGGACCAGCACGACGACCGAGGCGATCGCCGCCGCGACGTAGGGCGGCTTGCCGGTCGCGACTGGAAGAGATGCTGACGTCATAGGCCGAGGTCGTTCACTCGTGGCGGGTCGACCGCGTAATCGTAGAAGCCCTTGCCCGATTTTCTTCCGTACATTCCCGCGAGGACCATCCGCTTCAGCAGCGGCGGCGGCGCATAACGAGTCTCGCGATACTCATCGAACATGATCTCGGCGATCTTGTAGGTCGTGTCGAGGCCCACGAAATCGAGCAAGGTGAACGGTCCCATGGGATATCCCGTTCCCAGCTGCATGCCGCGGTCGATGTCCTCCACCGAGGCGACGCCGTGCTCGAGCTGGGTGATCGCGTCGAGCAGGTAGGGGACGAGCAGGAGGTTCACGACGAAGCCGGAGTTGTCCTTCGCGCGGATTGGCTCCTTGCCCAGCTTCTGGGCGAAGGCATACGCCGCATCGAAGGTCGCCATGCTCGTCGTCACGGTCCGGACGACCTCCACCAACTTCATCACCGGGACAGGATTGAAGAAGTGGAGACCGACCATGCGATCGGGACGCGTCGTGGCGGCGGCCATCGCGGCGATGGTCAGGCTCGAGGTATTGGACGCGAAGATCGTGTGCGCCGGACACAGGGCATCGAGCTCCTTCCACAGCGCGTTCTTCACCTCGAGGTCCTCGACGACAGCCTCGATGACGATGTCACAGTCGCGAAGGTCGGCGACCGTCGTCGTGAACGACAATCGGCCGAGGGTCTGGTCGCGTTGCTCGGGGGTCACCTTGCCGCGCTCGACGACTTTCGCCAGCGACTTCTCGATGTTGGCGCGGGCGCGCTGGCAAAGCGGGTCGGAGACTTCGCGCACCTTGGTGGTGAACCCCGCGTGTGCGGCCACCTGCGCGATACCGCTCCCCATGAGCCCGGCTCCGAGGACGCCAACGGTAGAGATGGATGCCATGTATGAGATCGTGAGATTGCGGATTGCTGATTGCGGACGGAAAGGTATGAGGCGGTCCGGTTGCGGGCCAGAACTACCAACTGCGAACTGCGAACTGCGAACTGCGAGCTGAAACCCTCGGGAGGCTACGATTGGCACGGTAGCCCGCTCGCAAGTCGCAGTTCGCAGTTCGCAGTTCGCAGTTCGCAGCTTATCGCAGTAATCCCCGTGTCGCGCGATCCACCAGCGCCTCGATGGCCGTACCGATTGGGCGAGGCGGCTGCGGCTGCTTCGTTTCGAGACGATCGAGCACCTGCTCGAGGGCCAACTGGGCGCGGGCGGCGACGCCGCGGTGGCTGCGGGCGACGCCGTATCCCGTTACCGCTCCTACGAGCACCGGCGCGATCGCGGCGAGCGGGAAGAAGCCGATCGCGAGGAGCGTTCCGCCGGCCACGACTCCGACCGCGGTCGACGCGCCGGCGCCGGCGAGCCGCCCCGTTCGCACGTTCGAGAGATCGGCTTCCAGCCTTACGAGTGCCCGCTCCTCGTCCACCGGCACCGCCGTCGCCGCGACTTCGTGAGCGCGCGCGAGCATGTACCGGCGGCCTCCCATGTCCATGCTGCGGCGGATCTGGGTCCAGAACCCCTTGCGCTCCTCCCATATGATCCGGTCGGGAAAGCGTCGCTTGATCATGAGGCACTCCTCGCGCTGCATCCACGTGTCGAGAGATGCGAGCACCTCGGCGGGCTTTCCGACGACGACGCGCGTCGCGATGACCCGCGCAGCGCCCGCGAATCGCGCCATGGCACCGGTCTCCTCGGGCACCGCGATTCGCGTTCGCTCCTCGGCGAGCGCCTGACGCATGTGGTGTGGAGCGAGGCCTACCTCTTTTGCGATGTCGAGAAGGCGATCCTCCGAGATGTACTCGCCTGGGTCGAGCTCACCGGCCTGGAGCTCCGCGGCGCGCGCGAGCACCCGCTCGAGCGCTGACCGATCGAGCCGCGCAGGAAGATCGCGGCCGTCGGCCATCGATCAGATGCCTCCGAGGATCACCGCGAGCTGACGGTTGATCGCTTCGCGGATCGCTTCGGGGAGGGGAAATGCGCTCGTGAGCGCGGCGCCGAGATCGCCCGTGGCCGGCGCTGCCGCTTCGCGCAGGTAGTACCGCGCGTAGCCGGGGGCGAGATCCGGCGCGACGCGCTCCAGCAGCAGATACCCGGCTCTGACCGCCGCGGCACTGATAAAAGCATCGGTCACCCCGCTGCGGCGGTCGTTCGGCGTCGTGTTGTCGGTGACCGCCGTCGTCGCCATCCCGTACACCGCTTCATGCGCGAAGACGTACAGCGCGTCGTTGGCCGCATCGCGAGACTCCGGCATCGTCCCGACCACGATGTTGCTGCGCTTCTCGAATGTGAACGAGCGCCCCTCACCGTTGATCGGGAGCGAGAGAATCCACTCCCCGGCCTGCTGTTGCGTGTTGTTCAGGAAGGGCTGGAATCGCGCATTGTACGTATCCGTCCAAAGCGACTGGATACGCTCCCGGACGGGGGCGAGATCGGTTTGGCGCTGCGTCCACCATGCGCGGTAAAAGCGCTCGTTCTCGTCATTGAGCGAGAGCGCGAACAAGCGAAGCCAGTCGCGATCGGCCGCGGTGGAGAACGTCTGCGCGAAGGTGGCGATGATCTGCTGCGCCAGCGGGTCGCCCGCGCGCCCCGGATCGCCCTCGGCACGAAGAAAGAGATCGATCGCCTGACGCAGATCTTCCCAACTCCCGAAGCGCATTGCCAGGAACTGCGCGTTGAGGAGCGCGCGGTTGGTCTCGTATCGGGCGCGCAGGCGATCGCGGTTCACGTCGAGCGACGTCTGCACGTTGCTCCGCGACTTGCTCTCGGCGATGCGACTCGCGTAGCCGCGCTTGAACATCGGAACGCGCCCGGTGTCGGGGGAGAGGAGCGCGAACCCATGCAACCACAGATCGATATGCGCGCGAGTGCTGACCGGCCACGTCACTCCCGCCTGTCCAGCCACCGCGGGCGTGGGTACCTGAAGCGGCTCACCGGGACCCGACGAGGCGCAGGCAGCCAGTGCGAGCGCGGTGAGCGCCTGGAGAATGCGTGAGTAACGCGTCGTCATGGTATGCATGGCGATTGGCCCCTGACCGATCTACGAATCGAGCGCTTCGACGATTACCGCGATTCCCTGTCCGCCGCCGATGCAGGCGGTTCCCAGTCCGAAGCGCTTCCCTTGTGCACGCAGGGCATGCAGGAGGTGCGCCGTGATGCGGGCGCCCGAGGCGGCGAGCGGATGGCTGATCGCGATGGCACCCCCGTGGACGTTGAGCTTCTCCCTCGGGAGCTTGAGCTCGGCCTCGACCGCGCATGCCTGCGGAGCGAATGCCTCGTTCACCTCGATGAGGTCCATGGCATCGAGCGACATCTTCGCCGCTCGAAGGGCATTCTTCGTCGCCGGCACCGGTCCGATTCCCATGATCTTCGGATCGACGCCAGCCACGCCCCACGCGACGAGGCGACCGAGGGGCTTCTTGCCGGTGCGCTTCGCATACTCCTGGCTGGAGATCACGAGGGCGCCGGCCCCGTCCCCGATTCCCGACGCGTTGCCGGCGGTGACGAGACCGTCGGCGCGGAAGTACGGCTTCAGCTTGCTCAGCGCTTCCAGCGTGGTGTCGGGACGCATGTGCTCGTCGCGCGCGAACTGCGTCACCTGGCCCTTCCTGTCCTTCACCGCGACGGACACGACCTCATCGGCGAAGACATTCGAGTCCCAGGCCTGCTTCGCGAGCACCTGCGACCGATGGGCGAACTCATCCACGCACGACCGCTCGAGCTTGTATTGCACCGCCAGATTCTCGGCCGTCTCGGCCATCGAGAGACCGGCGACCGGATCCTTGAGCGATTCCCAGAGGGAATCCTCGAGGGCGGGCGCTTTGCCCAGCGGCGTTCCCCATCGAAGGCCGCGGACAATGTGCGGTGCCTGCGACATGGATTCTCCACCGCCGACGAGGCACACCTCGGCCTCGCCGAGCAGAATCTCCTGCGCCCCATTGACGATCGCCTGAAAGCCGGAGCCGCACAGGCGATTGACCGTGAGCGCCGGCGTTTCGATCGGGCATCCCGACTTCAGGGCGACGTGCCGCGCGAAGTAGATCGTGTCGAACGTCGTCTGGAGGACGTTGCCGAAGATGGAGTGTTGAATCTCGCTCGGATCGACCCCTGCCCGATCGAGCGCGGCCTTGGCTGCCTCGACGGTGAGGTCGACCGCGGTGTAATCCTTGAGCGAGCCGCCAAAGGTGCCAAAGGGGGTACGGACCGCCGACAGGAAAACGATGTCGCGATTTGCGGACTGAGTCATGAGTGCGCCTGGAAAGTCATGGGTGGAAGATGGTTCCGGCGCAGGGGGGGATTCAAGCTACGGAGGCGCTGGAGGCGCTGGAGGCGCTGGAGGCGCTGAAGGCGCTGGGGGTTTTCCCTTTCAGCGTCTCCAGCGCCTCCAGCACCTATGCTCTCCTGATCCACTCCGCAATCCAGTCGCCGACCTCGCGCGTCCCGTAGTCGCCGCCGAGATCGCGCGTGACGCGGTCCTCGACGATCGCGGCGCGAATCGCGCGCTCGACCATCAGAGCTGCCTCGGGTGAGCCCACCGTCCGCAGCATCATGCCCATCGAGAGAATGGCCGCCATCGGATTCGCGATGTCCTTTTTCGCCATGGGCGGCGCGCTGCCGTGCACGGGCTCGAACATCGACACGAATCCCGGATGCCGGTTCGCGCTTGGCGCCAGGCCGAGTCCTCCAACGATGGCCGAGGCGAGATCGGAGAGGATGTCGCCGAAGAGATTTCCGGTGACGATCACCTGAAACTGCTCCGGATTCCGAACCAGCTCCATCGCCATCGCGTCGATGTACCGCGTCTCCCGGTGGATGTCGGGAAACTCCTCCTTCCCGATCTCGTCGAAGAGACGCCGCCACAGCATGTGCGCGGGGATCGCGTTCGCCTTGTCCGCCATCGTTACGTGCTCGCGACCATTCTCGCGCGCCCAGTGGAACGCGTAACGAATGATGCGTTCCACGCCGCGTCGCGTGTTGATTTCCTCGGCGATCGTGATTTCGTCCGGTAGCCCGCGCTTGAACGCGCCGCCGATGCCCGCGTAGAGCCCCTCCGTGTTCTCGCGAAAGATCACCAGATCGATGTCGCCGGTCGTCTTCTCCTTGAGCGGTGTGAGGCGCTCATCGAACAGCCGAGCCGGACGCTCGTTCACATAGAGATCCAGCTGAAACCGCATGCCGAGGAGGATGTCGCGTGCGTGTTCGTTCCCCGGCACGCGAGGATCACCGAGTGCGCCAACGAGGATCGCGTCGAACTCCTCGCCCAGGCGTCGCATCTCCGCCGGCGAGATCGTCTCGCCGGTCGCGAGATAGTGGTCGGCGCCGTACGGCAGCATCTCCAGCTCGATCCCCGGACGATAGATGGGCTCGATGATGTCGAGCACTTTCAGCGCTTCGTTGATGACTTCGGGGCCTATCCCATCTCCGGCGATGACAGCCAGCTTCGGCATGGTCGGTAGGCTCGAGAAGGAGAGCGCGCGTCAGCGCGGAGGATTCGCTGCCGAGGGGAGTGTGAACGGCGAAAGCGTGTCTGGCTGGACGGTGGTCGTGTCGAACACAACCGCGCCAGGATGCGAAATGGCGAACACGTAAGCCGCCACGCGATACATCCGGGCTTCGGAGAGGCGCCCATTGAACGACGGCATTCCAATCGGCGACGCTTTCGGGACCGCAACGCCCTCGCGGATTACGCGGAGAATGGATCGGAACGATCCATCCCCGTGCAGCCAGGTTCCGTCTCGCAGGTCGGGTCCCAGGTTGGGCATTCCCGCGCCGTACTGCCCGTGGCAGGTGAAGCAGGTGCCGCTTCGGTTGAAGATCGTATCACCCGACGCGCTGTCGGACACGAGCACGAGCCTGACGTCAGCGACTTCGGCCGCCGCCGAGGCCGTATCGGTGGTGTCCCTCGGCACGTCGATCGAGTCGGCTGGCGCAGCGGACTCGGCGGTCGACGGCGGCGCGAGCGCCGTGTCGGCCGGCGTTTCGCGCGGTGCATCACCACACGCACCCAACGCGGCGAGGAGTGAAGTCGCTGCGAGCGAAATCCTCACGCGGACGCGACCGCGCGTCCGCATGTCGTACAGAATTTCCATCCGAGCTCGAGCTCCGTACTGCACGCCGGACACCGCTGCACCGCGAGGTTCTGTCCGCAGTGCGGGCAGAAGGTGACGCGGCGCCCCTGCGGGAGCGAGCCGCCACAGTACCGGCATCCACCCGCCGCGACGACTCCCGACATCGCTGCGGCGCGGCCGCTTCCCATCGCGCGATCGCTCGTTGCCGGGGTGGCGTAGTACTCCGCAGGTGGTGGTGTCGGGGCACGCGGGGGCGGTGGTGGCGACGCCATCGCGCTCACTCCCATGCTCGGCTGCGGCGCCGCGCTCGGTGCCGGCCGTGGAGGAGGTGCCGCAGGGCGGGGCGGCGGCGGCGGGGCCGCAGCCGTCACCGTCCGCACATCGTCTGGCTTCGTCTCGCCCGAAGACATCTGCTCGTACCGGCGCGCCGCCTCCGGCGACAACGACACGCGCGCCGCCGCGAACTCACGGAAGAGCGCGGTGTTGGGATTCGGGCTCGCGAGCTCCCGCTTCACCGCGTCCTGCATGCTCGTGTCACCCATGAGATATCCGCGTTCGCCAGCGAGCAGGCGGAGGAGCGCGAGCTCGTAGTCCTGGTTCGTCTCGATTTGCAGCTCGCGCCGGTTGTGACGATAGGGCACGATGTTCTGGTAGAGCTCGGACACTTCGAACGGTCGATTCATGTACTCCGGATACTCGGCGCGAATCCGCTGCACGAGCCGCTGGAGTATGCGGTCGAGATCATCCATGACGAATGGCGAATGAGGGACGAGGAACGAGGAATTCAGCAGACTCGACATCGGTCGCTGGATCCGACGCTCGTTCGGGTAACGCGGCCCTATTGGTGCGCCGCGCGCCTTGGGAGCGCAAGGGGAGGGCCAAAGGGCGAGGCGCTGAAGGCGCCGGAGGTGCTGAAGGCGCTGAGGGCGCTGAAGGCGCTGAAGGCGCTGGAGGCGCTGAGGGCGCTGGAGGCGCTGAGGGCGGAGGCGCTGAGGGCGCTGAAAAACCGAGGGGGCGACGAGCTTCGCTCATCGCCCCCCAGCGCTCCCAGCGCCTTCAGCGCTTCCAGCGCCTTTAGTTTCTTCCCCTTTCCGCCGCTTCCACCTTCGCATCCACGTCGTTGCTCAGCTTGGAGCGATTCGAGCCCCCGACGGTGGCGACGACGCGGCGCACCACGTTGTCCCGGTGCGATTTCGCATCCGCGAACCCGTAGAAATAGCCCACGACTATGCCGGCGATGAAGAGCACCACTAGCTTTTTCATGACATCCTCAGGGGTCAGTCCCTCTCATGTCAGACTGGCCGAGGCTCAGCCGGGTAACGCGCGATGTGACGCGAAGCGTGCCGGCAGAGGATCCGGCTCGAGCGCCATGCGTCCCTTGGCACGCTGCGCGGCGAGCCAGAGGTCGAACCCCGAGGGGACCGCGCCGTGAGAAGAGGAAAGCTCGCGTGCAGCCTTCGTCGCGAGCTCGTTCGCATATTCATTTTGCGGATGCCCGGCATGCCCACGTACCCACCGCCAATGCACGGCATGCCCGTTCACGATTTCGATCGCTTCCTGCCACAGCTCCTTGTTCTCGACCGGACCCGTCTTTCGTCGCCAGCCACGCGCCGCCCACCGGTGGACCCAGTCGGTCATCCCATCGATGAGATAGCGTGAATCGCTCGTGAAGACGACGCGAAAGGTGTTTCCCTTCTTCGAGAGTGCGCGAAAGGCCTCGATCACGCTCCGCAACGCCATGCGATTGTTCGTCGTGGCGTTCTCCGAGATCCAGTAGTCTCGCCGGACGAGCCCATCGCCTCGCGCGATCTCGATCAGTCCACCCGCCCCACCGGGGTTTTCGCCCTCGCGACCATTGCCGAGGCAGGATTCGTCTGCGTACACGGCGACCAGCGGCGCGTCGCCGCGCACACGCTCAGCGGGCACGGATCACGTGCAGCGCTTCGAGCTCGTCGAGCGCCAGCTCGATGGGCTCGCCCGTGGTAGGATGTCTCGCCCGGATGATCTCGCGGCCGCCGCGCAGGATCAGCTCCTGCGGCACGACGACATACTCGGTCCCACGGCGGTAGGCCGCGACGCGCTCGCCCACTCGCACGGCGCGCTCGAGTGCCTCGTATTGGTCGTGAGTCAGCTGCACCTCAGCGCCCCTCGTTGCACCAATTGATGATGAGCGACTCCAGAACATCGGTCGCGCGCTCGATCTCACCGGTATCGATCCACTCCTCCGCGGCGTGCGCGAGCGCGATGTCGCCAGGGCCGAAGCATATCGCGGGAATCCCTGCTTCGTTCAGCAGAGCGGCATCCGTCCAGGCGGTCATGCCGCCCAAGGTCACCCGCTCGTTTCGATCAATCAACGCCGTCGACAGCGCGCTCACAATCGGTGCGCTCGACGCGACATCCGAGGGCGCCTGCGCCAGCACTTGCCGGACTGCCGCAGCGAGCGGGGGGCGGCGTTGCTGCGCACGCGTAATCGCCGAGCGCACCTCCGCCAAGGGCGCTTCGGGGGGCTCTCCGGGAAGCGTTCGACGCTCGACGCGAATGACGCACCGATCCGGATACGTCGACCAGCCGGTTCCTCCTTCGATCGTCGAGATGTGGAGCGATGGACGACCCAGCAGAGGGTGACGGCGTGACGGCAGCGTGTCGCGTTCGAGCGCGGCAAGCTCTTCGAGCACGAGTCCGGCGTCGAGGATCGCATCGACACCGACCTCGTACCGACTTCCATGGGCGGCGCGGCCGCGCACCTCGATCTCGATCCACGCGAACCCTTTGTGCGCTGGCATGATCGCGAGGCCCGTTGGCTCGCCGACGATGGCGGCGTCGGCGCGAACGCCACGGCGCAGCAGCTGCCGCGTTCCCATACTGGTGTGCTCTTCGTCAGCGACCGCCGCGACGATGATTTCTCCATTGATGCCGCGGACGGCCGCCCGCGCGGCAGCCGCACACATGGCGGCGAGACCGCCCTTCATGTCGGCTGCGCCCCGCCCGAAGAGGCGGCCCTCGCGCTCGTCGCCGGCGAACGGCGCATGTGTCATTCCCTCCACGCCCACGACATCGAGATGCCCATTCAACATCAACGAGCGCCCGCTTCGGCGTCCCGCTCGCGCGATGACGTTCGGCCGCCCCGGCGCGGCCTCATGAAGCTCGACGGACAATCCCCACGATTCGAGCGTCTGCGCGAGCACCACGGCTACCGCTGTTTCTCCAGCGCTCTCGGGGGCGAGCGCAGGATTCCGCGAGTCGACGCGAACGAGCTGCCGCGCCAGCATGAGCGGATCGGCACGAGTCACGCCGGCGCCCCTTGCGCGCGCCGCTCCACTTGCACGCCATCGCGATCGACCCCGAAGGGCACGAGTGTGGCCACGCGCGACATCGCCTCCCGCACCTTTCGCTCGCGCCCCTCGGCGGCGATGGCCAGCACGCAGCCACCGCCCGAAGCGCCCAGCGCCTTGCCACCGAGGGAGCCAGCGTTGCGCGCCGCGTCGAGCGCGCGCTCTATCCCGGGCGTCGTTATGCGGGGATGAAGTGCGCGCTGGTGGGTCCAGTGTTCACCAACCAGCTCCCCGAGGTCGTCCAGGGACCGTGCCGCGATGGCCACGGCCATCGCGCGCGCGAGCTCGGCCATGCGTGCCAGCGCCCTCATCACGTGCGGAAGGCGGTCACGATAGGCATCGAGCACGGCGGTGATCGTGGCGCCGGAGATGCGTGACTCTCCGGTGTAGGCCACCACGCATCGGCGCTCGAGCTCGGCGGCGAGTGCATCGTCGATCGGAAGCACGCGGACATCGACGCGATCAGTGAACGTGAGTCCCAGGGCGCCGCCGAACGCGGCCGCATAGTGGTCCTGCCAGCCCCCGGCGACGCCGAGCTCATCGACCTCGGTGCTCCGGCTGCGCCGAGCGAGCGTGTCGCGGTCCGGCGCCTCGTGGCGCCAGGCGGCGATCGCCGCTTGAAGCGCCACACCGACCGCCGAAGAGCCGCCGAGCCCTGCCCCCGGAGGAAAGTCGGTGGTCAACTCGACGGCGACCCCATCGAGCTGCGCGCTCCGCATCGCCGCGCTCGTTAGGTCGTCGCGGGGAGCGGTCGGTGCGACATCGTCGCGCAGCGTCACCACGGCATGGCGCGAGATCGCCAGGTTGCAGACGAACCCGCCCACCTCCGCGCCGTACGGAGGAACGTCGGTCCACCCGCCGCCGAAATCGAGACGCGCCGGTGCGCGCGCGACGACCCTGTCTACCACGTGCCTAACTCGAGTGATCCTTGAGGATGCGCCACTGTCCCGCCGCGCGCATGAGCACGAGCGATGTCGGTCCCCGGGCGATCAGGGAGTCTCCCCGCATGAGCTTGTACCACGCGATCACGTGAACCGCGTCGGGGCCGATCGGGTCCGCCTCCACCCCCTCGAACGACAGCGAGTCGCGCACTCCACCGGCAGCGAATCGAGGCGCGTAGCGCTGGCGAATCTCCGCGCGGCCATGCAGTACGCCCTGATTCGTCACGAACGACGTGCGAGGCCCATCGAGGTAGTCGTCCATGAAGGCGTCCAGGTCCCCGCGATTCCAGGCGCGGGCTCCGCGATCCAGCAGCGAGAGCGCGATGGTACGGGCAGTCGATGAATCCGGGGCCGACCCTGACGTCGAAGCGCATGCGGCCAGAGCCAGCGGGAGGAGAGCAAGCGATGCGATTCGCATGAGAGAAGGGTAGGGAGAATCAGGAAGGTACCGCCGCGCCGGGGCGACGCCAATCGGTTGCGCCTTGCGGGCACAGCCTTCGCGCGCTACATGCGGGCGATGAAATTCGTAGCCTGTCCGCTCTGCGTGAGCCCGTGACGACCGCGCTCCTTCCCCTTTCATCTGACACCCGCGCGCGCCTGGTTGGAGCTCCGCTCGTCGTCATGCTCGATGTGGACGGGACTCTGGCTCCGATCGTCGAGATGTTCGACCGTGCGCTGGTCCCTGCCGAAACGCGGCGTGCGGTTGCGGCGCTGGCCGACCGCTCGGATGTCCACGTCGCGCTCGTGTCGGGACGGAGCGCCGCGGTCGCGCGCCGCATGGTTGGCGTCAGCAACCTGTGGGTCGCCGGCAACCATGGCTTCGAGATCGAGGGACCGAACGGGGAGGATTTGGCCGATCCCGGCGTGTACCGCTACCGCGCCGTCATCGCGGCCGCGGTCGAGCGCCTGGAACCGCTCGTGAGCGCCATGCACGGGGTCATCGTCGAGAACAAGGCCATCACGCTCTCGGTTCATTGGCGGCTGGCCGACCCCGCGATTGCGCCGGAGCTCCGCGACGCGATCGACCAGGTGTCGCAGCCTCTCGGGCTTCGCATCACGGAAGGAAAGCGAATCTTCGAGATCCGCCCTCCCGCGCTGATCGACAAGGGCACAGCAGTGCTCGCGCTGGCCGAGCGCCTGACGAGTGGGCACGACGATGCCTCCATCGTGTTCGCGGGCGACGACGTGACGGACGAGGACGCGATCCGCGCCTTGCGCCAGCATCACCCGCGCAGCGTCACCGTCCGCATTCTCGGAGAGGAGAGCTCACCGACGGAAGCGGAGTTCACGCTTCGCGACACCCACGCCATGCGGCAGTTCCTCGAGGAGCTCGCGCGCGTGCGGCGCTGACGCGACGAAGCGCGCTCGAAAGCGCGCTTCGTGTGCTACCGCTTCTTCTTGGCCTTCGCCGCGCCTTTCTTGGCCGCGGTGGGCTTTGTTCGCGCGGCGGTGCGCGGGGCGGCGGCTTTCTTCGCGGGCCGCGCGGCCGACTTCGCCGGCTTCGCCGCTTTCGCCGCTGGCCTGGCGGGCGCGGGTGGCGCCGGGGCCGCGTGCTTCTTTCCGTCGCTTTCAACGCGCGCCGGCTCCTGACGAGGCGGTTCGGCGCGAATCACCTCGGCGGGGCGCGGCTGGGTGGGACGCGCCGGCACGGACGGGCGACGAGGCCCCTGCGACTCCTCGACTTCGCGAATCAGCTTGTCCGCTTCATCTTGTGTCATCTGCCCGCGGCGCACCATGTACTGAACGAGATCTCGCGCGCTTTCGAGCGCGAAGCCCGTGAGGCCGGCGGCCGCACCGATGACGTCCTTCATGGCCGCGGCGATCTTGCTGCCAGCTTCGAGGGAGATCTCCTGAGCCCGTGCGGCCATTTCGGCGACAGTATCGCGCACGTCGGCGCCCCGATGACCGGGCCGACGGGGAGGCGTCACCGTTGCGGTTCCAGCTGGCGTCGCGGTGGCAGGAGTTAGTTCGGCAGGCTTGATGTCGCTGCCCGGGGTCTTATCGACCATGTGTTGAGCGCTCTCGACTATGGGCACTGAGCCCCTCATTGAACGGGGCGAGCGACTGCGCTACCTTCGCGCGCGTTCTGCCTCGTGGATGCCGGTAAGTATATGATTTTTCGTGTCATATGCAAGGTGGGAGCGGCGCGAACGACGAACCCTGGACGGGAGAGCTTTTCCGCCATAATCGTGACACATATAGCTATGTATAGCGACATAAGTGCTTGATGGCGTTCGAATTCTCGATCTGACACGCGTCCTCGCCGGCCCCGTCT
>JAICOJ010000155.1 GCA_025930755.1 Gemmatimonadaceae bacterium | reverse complement strand
GTCCGGACGCGCATCTACGTGACCGACATTGGCCGCTGGCAGGAGATCGGTCGCGCGCACGGCGAGACCTTTGGAGCGGTGCGGCCGGCGACGAGCATGGTCGAGGTCCGCCGGTTGATCGACCCCGACATGCTGGTCGAGATCGAGGCTGACGCCGTCATCGACGACGACGTGTGACCTGAGCCCCATTCGCGGGTTCTCCGCTCCTCCGTGAAGATGATCCACGTCACGGAGCGAAGCGGCCCCGAAAATGCACCTTCCCAGCGCACGTGGCGCACTCTTCGTGCGACCGCGCCATTCGCGCATTCACGTCGTGCCACGTTGAACGTCGCAAGAGGAAAGACAAATGAAGCTGAAGCGAGATCTCCATCTCGAGATCAGTCGCAAGCTGCAGAACAGCGTCAGCGTGAAGGTGTTTGCCTTCCGCGCCGACCGCGATGCAGAACGCGTTTGCCTTGGCGCACTGCACATGCCCGAATCCTACATGCGCGTATTCCGGAGCATCCTCGAGTATGGCTCGGTGGTGCTCGGCGCGCGCGTGACCGTCGGCGGCTCCTATTTTTCCTCGGGGCCCATCCTTCCCGACGATGCCATGCTGAGCAACCCGGCGCCCTAACGAGTCAGGGTCCTCAGGGTCCTCAGGGTCCTCAGGGTGCGTAGACCCCCGGGGAGCTCGAGGACCTCGAGGACCTCGAGGACCTCGAGGACCCTGAGGACCCGGAGAAACCTTCGCCTTTCGGCGATCTACGGCCTGCTCGCAATTGTGATCAATCCCGTTCGGAAACGCTGACCTGCATCACAGCGGTATTTTCGCGCCCAGCGGTCAAATTGTCCGTTTTCGCTCGGTGACGGGGTCTCCTGGGGAGCGTCTTTAAAGTATCCAAGGAGCCCCCATGCAAGACCAGATCGTCGAGCGCTGGGAGACGCAGAACGAGGCCGGGCGACGGTTCTTCGGCAGGGGCGATTTCGCTCGTGCCGAGCAAGCGTTTGCTGCGGCCATTCGTGAAGCGGAACAGCTCGGCGCCGCCGATTTGCGTCTCGCGACGAGCCTCGCGAATCTCGCGCAGCTCAAGCTGCGTCAAAAGAACTACGACGAGGCGGATCGGCTCTTTCGTCGCTCCTTGCAGATCCGCGAGAGTGCCCTTGGGCCGGATCACGCCAGCCTGGTGCAGACGGTCAACGGTCTGGCGGCGGTGTGCTACGCGCGTGGGGACATCGACGCCGCGGAGCCACTGTTTCAGCGCGCGCTCACGATCACGGAGCGCCGCCTCGGCGCGCAGCACCCCGACATCGTCACGAGCCTGAACAGCCTGGCGCGCATTGCGTTCAAGCGCAACGACTACGGCGCCGCCGGTCCGCTGCTCGAGAGACTGCTGGTGCTCAAGGAATCGACCGTCGGCCCCGATCATCCCGAGGCAGCGCCGATTCTGGGAAGCCTGGTGAAGGTTCGCTGTGCCGAGGGTGCACTCGACGAAGCGGAACGCCTGGCCCGCCGCGTCGTCACGATTCGCGAAAGTGAGCAACCGCCCAGCGAGATGACGCTGGCATCATCGCTGGAGCTGCTGGCGGACGTTCTCGCGCGGGTCGGGAAGCGCGACGAGGAGCGCACGGCGCGACAGCGCGCCTCGACGCTGCGCGGCCATCCCGCGGCGACCGCTGGCCTGATGCCGCTGAATCAGCGGCATACCCCCGCGGCGCCGGAGGACGTCTTCGCCCCGCATCCGACGCCGTCCGGGCTGCGCGGAAAGCTCGAGCCGCAGCCGCCGGCCGCGCCGCCGTTAGGCGATCACGCGTTCTTCTTGCCGGATATCGGCCCCAGCGACGTCATCACGCCGATCCCCGAGAGCGCGCCACGCGCACCGATGCCGTCGCCGATCTCGCAGATGCCACGCATCTCGATGGATGAGTCGACCGACGCGATCGTGACGCGGCGGAAGACCCCACCGGCCGCGCCACCTCCGCTGCCCCAGGCACCACGGACCGCCGAGCCCACTACGAGCGTTGAAGGGGCCGGTCAGGAGATCGTTCCGATCCCAGCGGCGCCTCCGCCACGCCCGGCGCCGCCGGTCATCGCGCCGGCGCCTCGACGCAGCACGCCGCGTCAGGTGCGGCCCGAGAAGCCTCGTCCTCGCCCTCGCCCGCGCCGTCGTCGCGAGTCGGCCGGCCCGCGACCGCCGCGACGCGGCGGTAGAAAGATGATCGTCGTGCTCGCGGTGCTCATCACCGCCGGCGCGGCCGCGGCAGCCATCAACCGCGGCGGCGTCACCGAGTCGAGAGGCGTGGCCGACGCGCCGACGCGCGAGTTTCGCCCGGCGCCGCGCAAGCAGCGCCCGGCTCGTGTCGTTCGGCCAAGTGTCGACTCGCTCGCTGCCGCGGTCCGCGACTCCGTCGCGCTGCTCATCGGGACGCCACCAGCAGCGCCGCCCCCGGCGCAGCGGGGGCCGGGCGGGTCGCAGGAAGTCAACGTGCCGGCACCGCTCCAGCGGAGCGATCCACTCGCGCGGCAGATCGAGCAGATGCTGCCGACCACTCGTCAGGCGGAGCCCGACACGCCGCTGCCTCCCGCGGCGAGTCTCAACAGGGCTGGCGCGGCCGCCGAGGTGAGCGCAGCCAACGCGATGGCGCGTATCGATTCCGCCACGCGCAGGGACGTCAGCCCCACCTTCAGCGCGAAGAAGCCCAGGTAGTCGAGGGCGTCGCTGGACGTCGTCGAGGTGATCGAGAGGACAGGCGCCAAGCTCGGTTACCGCCGTGACCTCGGTTACCTCGATCACCTGGATCATCTCGCCCCACCTTGAGCACTTCGATGCTCTCGCGCACCTTCCTTCGCACGGCAGACCACAATTGCGAAGGGAGCGTGCATGGCAGCGGACGTGATCGACTACCGGCTCATCGGCGATGACCTGCAAGCGGTGATCGTGACCCTGGATCCTGGCGAGGGGGTGATCGCCGAGGCGGGGGCGATGATGTACATGGAGGAGGGGATCGAGATGGCGACCACTCTCGACCCGCTGGGCGCGGGGGGCGGACTGATGAGCAAGCTCCTCGGCGCCGGCAAACGGATGCTGACGGGCGAGTCGTTCTTCATAACGCTCTTCGCCAACCAGGCGCACGTCCGGCGTGACGTCGCGTTTTCGTCTCCATATCCGGGGAAGATTCAGCCGATCGATCTCAAGGATTGGGGCGGGACGCTCATCGCGCAAAAGGACGCGTTTCTTTGTGGCGCGCGTGGGATCGACGTGAGCATCGCCTTCAATCGTCGCATCGGGGCCGGGTTCTTCGGCGGGGAAGGCTTCATCCTGCAGAAGCTCACCGGCGATGGGCTCGCGTTTCTCCACGCGTCCGGGACGCTGCATTCCATCGACCTGAAACCGCGCGAGACGCTGCGCGTCGACACCGGCTGCCTCGTCGCCTTCCAGCCCTCGGTCGACTACAACATCGAGATGGTGAAGGGCATCAAGACGGCCCTTTTCGGAGGCGAAGGGCTGTTCTTCGTGCGCCTAACGGGCCCCGGCCGCGTCATCCTGCAGACGTTGCCCTTCTCCCGCCTGGCCGACCGCATCATCGCGGCGTCGCCACGCGCGGGCGGAGCGCGCCGTGAGGAAGGCGGCGTGCTGGGGATGCTGGGGAACGTGCTCGACGGAGATTCCTGATCGGTCAGGGCGCGCGCACATCCGCGATCACGCGCTCGAGGGCGGCGGCGTCGATCCACCCGCGATCGAGCGCGTGCGCGGCGACCTCCCCGGTATCGGTGGCGAGGAGCAGCTCGCTGCGCGCGTCACTGACTTCGCGCGCGAGGGCGCGAATGCGCTCCGCCCGGCCGACGTCCGGCGTCACGTTCCGGATGTAGATCGCGAGGATGCGCGACGGATACCGCGCCACGACGTCGCGGTAGATCTCGGGATCCTCCTGGCCGGAATCTCCGATGAGCACGAAAGGCAGCGTCGGATAGAGCTCGATGATGTCGCGGATCGCCGCAATCTTGTGCGAGCCATGCGACGTCGGCAGAAGCTCCCGGCTCGACAGTCCCCAGTCACGCAGCATGATGGGCCCCTCGGGGATCTCGCGGATGGCGAGGAACTCCGCCAGCACGTCATAGAGATTCCATGGGCTGCTCGAAACGTAGAACACCGGATTGTTCTGGCCGCCGCCGGCCCCGTCCTGAAGCGCGCGATACAGCGACGCGACGCCGGCGAAGGGCAGACGCGTTCGCGCATTGGCCAGGAATACCGAGCGGAGGAGCGCTCGCGCGTCGGTGGCTCCCGTCTGCACCACGGTGTCGTCGAGATCACTGATCACCCCGAGCCTTGCGGTAGCCGGAGGGACGAGGACACGACCGATCGTGATGGGCGATGGGATTGCTGGCTCACGCGGCGCGAGGAGCTCGAAGGCGACGTCGTGCCAGAGCTGGTCGCCGTGCAAGGCCTCGCGCGGCGCGATCCACGTATCGAAGTAGCCTTCGGCGTCGGTGACGAGCTCCTGAGTCGCCCCGGCGAAGCGCACGCCGACGCGTGCGCCGGGAACCTCATCGCTCTCGAACCGGCGCACCGCGCTCAGCACATTCCGCCAGGCCGAGTCGCGCTCGCCAGCCGCCGGAATCCCGTCATCCTCGAGGACGCGGCCGCGCACCCTGACGCGCGTGTCGGTGCCGTACCCTCGATAGGCGTGAATGATGAGCGGATCTCGCCGCCCCCTCCGGTCGGCTCGGCGCGCCATGGCGGCGTCGACTCTGCCTTCGAGCTCGGCGGCCATCGCGAGCAGCCGTTCCCGCCATCCCGGAGTAGTCAATGCGTCATCGGCAAAGTGAACGTGAGTGGAGACGTCCCGTCAGAGCTGGGATCTCGGAATTCAGATTACATTCTTGTCTGAAACGTGAGTGCTGAATTCTCACATCCGATGTCTCCGCCGTTCAAGCTCATTCGCGACCCTGCATGGACCCTATCGAGCATTTTCGAACGCTGCTCGCGGCGGCGCAGGCGGTCGATCGTGCCCGCCTTCCCGAGCCCACGGCGATGACGCTGGCGACGGTCGGGCGCGACGGGCAGCCGTCAGCCAGGCTCATACTTCTCAAGTCGGTCGATGAGCGCGGGTTCGTCTTCTACACCAATCTTCACAGTCGCAAAGGGCGCGAGCTCTCGGCGAATCCGCGGGCGGCCCTCACGTTCCACTGGCAACCGCTGGAGGTCCAGGTGCGCATCGAGGGCCTGGCCGAGCGCGTGGATGATGCGGAGGCGGACGAGTACTTCGCGACGCGGCCGCGAGGAAGCCAGATCGGCGCGTGGGCATCCGATCAAAGCGAAGAGCTCGCTCGCGCGAGCGATCTCGACGAGCGTTTCGCCGACATGGAGCGTCGGTTCGACGGGCGGGACGTTCCGCGCCCCCCGCATTGGAGCGGCTATCGCGTCGTGCCGGAGCGCATCGAATTCTGGCGGAACCGTCCGAGCCGATTGCACGAGCGGAGGTTGTTCGAGAAGGAGGGGTCAGGATGGCGGGAGGCCCTTCTTTATCCGTAACGATTCGGGCGGCAGAGACGTCAGAGGTCAGAATTCAGAATTCGAATCTCCGATGGGTCTGTCGGAAATCCGGGCTCTGAATTCTGACCTCTGACATCTCTGCCGTTCCGCGGAGAACCTCACTACTATTCGACGATCATGGCTACTCGAATCGCCGAGCGCTCGCCTGTGCCCGCGCCGCCGCGAAGCTGGACAATCGAGGACTCCCGGCAGCTCTACAACATCGAAGGCTGGGGGCTCGGCTATTTCGACATCAGCGCCGAGGGGCACGTCGTCGTGCGACCCGACAAGGCGCATCCCGAGCGGGAGCTCGATCTCTTCGATCTCGCCATGGATCTCGAGCAGCAGGGCGTGGGGCTGCCGCTCCTGCTTCGCTTCTCGGAGATCCTGCGCTCTCGCATCGAATCGCTGAGCCAGAAGTTCGGCGCGGCGATCGAGGAATTCGGCTACGACGGCAGCTACACGACGGTCTACCCGATCAAGGTGAATCAGCAGCGCCACGTCGTCGAGGAGATCGTGCAGTTCGGCGCACCGCACGGCGTGGGCCTGGAGTGTGGAAGCAAGCCCGAGCTCCAGGCGGTGCTCGCGCTTCGAGAGAGCACCGATCACCTCATCGTCTGCAACGGGTACAAGGACACCGAGTTCATGCGCCTGGCCCTCATGGGCCAAAAGCTCGGCCACCAGGTCTTCATCGTCATCGAGCAGCTCTCGGAGCTCGACGTGCTCCTCGAGGCCGCTGACTCGCTGGGCGTGGAGCCCACGGCGGGCGTTCGCATCAAGCTGGCCTCGGAAGGCTTCGGCCGTTGGGCGAAGAGTGGCGGGGAAAAGTCGAAGTTCGGACTGTCGTCGAGCGAGCTCGTGAAGATGATCGACAAGCTCGCCGCCCTCGGGCGACTCGACATCCTTCGACTGATTCACTTCCACCTCGGCTCGCAGATCACCGACATCCGGTACATCAAGGCGGGTCTGGCCGAGGTCTCGCGCTTCTACGCGGAGCTCCGCGGTCTGGGCGTGAACATCACGCACGTGGACGTGGGCGGTGGGCTGGGCGTCGACTACGACGGGTCGGGGACGACCGTGATCTCGAGCGTGAACTACACGCTGCAGGAGTACGCCAACGACGTCATCTACACGATCGGCGAGGCGTGCCGCGAGCAGGGGCTTCCCATGCCCCACATCATCTCGGAGTCGGGTCGTGCGCTCACCGCGCACCACGCGCTGCTCCTCGTGAAGGTCATCGACGTCGAGACTCCGGTGGCGGTATCACCGCCGGTGCCGACGGACGAGGATCATCTGGTGCTGCACGAGCTGCGCGAAGGGTACGACACCATCTCCACGAAGAGCGTACGCGAGGTATATCACGACGCGACGTTCGCCAAGGAACGCGCGCACGAGCTGTTCAAGAGCGGCGTGCTCACGCTTCGCGGCCGCGCGATGGCCGATCAGCTCTACACCGCCACGGTGAACGAGATCGCCAAGCTCGCGCAGCTGGATCGCGAGGAGTACGCCGATCTGCTGCCGGAGGTCGAGTCCGCGCTGGTCGACCGGTACTTCTGCAACTTCTCGGTCTTCCAATCGCTGCCCGACAGCTGGGCGATCGATCAGCTCTTCCCGATCATGCCGATTCACCGGCTCGACGAAGCGCCGGCGCGGCGCGGCACGCTCCAGGACATGACGTGTGACTCGGACGGGAAGATCGATCGGTTCACCGGCGGTCGAAAGGGAAAGCCGAGCCTGGAGCTCCATCCCTGGCACGAGGGACAGCCGTACATCCTGGGATTCTTCCTCACCGGCGCGTATCAGGAGATCCTCGGCGATCTCCACAACCTGTTCGGCGACACGAACGCCGTGCACATCCGCCTGGCGCCTAACGGGTACGAGGTGACCGACCTCGTGCACGGCGACACGGTCACCGAAGTGCTGAACTACGTGCAGTTCCGCGCGTCGGATCTGCTGGCGACGTTCCGCCGGAAAGTGACGGCGGCCAAGACGCTTTCGCGGGAGGAGGCGAACGCGTTCATCGCGGATTATGTGGCTGGGCTCGAGGGGTACACGTACCTCGAAGGCGAATAGGAACTAGGAGCCAGGGGTCAGGGATCAGGGATCAGGGGGTGTCAGGGATTAGGTT
>JAICOJ010000212.1 GCA_025930755.1 Gemmatimonadaceae bacterium | reverse complement strand
CGCCGCCGCTCGGACTGCGGCGGAACTGGCGCCAGTTCTGGCTCCTGGTGCTCATCAACGCGTTCGTCGGCGCGAGGGTGGGCCTCGAGCGCACGGTGCTGCCGCTGATTGCCGAACGCGACTTTGGTCTCGCGGCGAAGGGAGCGGCACTGTCGTTCATCGTCGCCTTCGGACTCGCGAAGGCGCCGGCCAACCTCGCCGCCGGCTGGCTGAGCGAGCGTGTCGGGCGCAAGCGGGTCCTGATCGCCGGGTGGGTCGTGGCGCTTCCCGTGCCGCTGCTCGTCATGTGGGCGCCGACATGGTCCTGGATCGTCTTCGCCAACGTGCTCCTCGGAATTAACCAGGGGCTCACCTGGTCGACGACCGTCGTCATGAAGATCGACCTCGTCGGTCCCGAGCGGCGCGGGCTCGCGATGGGGCTCAACGAGTTCGCGGGGTACCTCGCGGTGGCCGCGTCCGCATTCGCGACCGGAGTGATCGCCACTCGTTATGGGCTTCGCCCCGAGCCGTTCTACCTCGGGATCGCGTTCGCGTCGCTCGGGCTCGCCCTTTCGCTGCTGCTGGTTCGAGATACGACGGCGCATGCGAACGCCGAGGGCCGGATGCGCGACGCGGAGCTCGGGAGGGCGCCTGGGCCGAGGGTCGAACACGGCGGCGTCCGCGAGGTCTTCGCGCAGGCGAGCTGGCGGAACCCCGCTCTGTCGAGCGCGAGCCAGGCCGGCCTCGTGAACAACCTCAACGATGGACTGGCGTGGGGACTCTTCCCCCTCTACTTCGCTGCCGCCGGCCTCCCGCTGCGTGTGATCGGCATCCTGGTCGCGCTCTATCCGGCGACGTGGGGTCTCGCCCAGCTCTGGACGGGCGCGCTCAGCGACCGGTGGGGACGGAAGGGCTTGATCGCGTGGGGAATGCACGTGCAAGGGGCCGCGCTCCTCGCCATGGCATTCACGGAAGGCGTACTCCCGTGGGCATCGGCCGCGGTCGCGCTCGGCGTCGGCACGGCGATGGTGTACCCGACGCTTCTCGCCGCTGTCGCCGACGTGGCGCATCCCTCCTGGCGTGCGTCCGCCGTTGGCATCTACCGTCTGTGGCGCGATCTCGGCTACGCAATCGGGGCGGTGGTTGCCGGGCTGATCGCCGACGCGTTAGGCATGGGCGCGGCGATCGGAGTCGTCGGCCTGCTCACGATTGCGTCGGGCGCGCTCGTTGTGGCCCGGATGCCGGAGACGTTGCCTCGGTAGGACTCGCGCGCCCTCGCTGCGGCTTCGCCAGGCGACGGGCACGATCGTCGAGCGATGGGTGGTGCGATACTCGAGGGCGACCAGCGTTTCGCGATCGTCTTCCATGACCTCGAGCGCGACGTGAGCGATGCGGGATCGTCCTTCGCCTGCTTCGTGCGAAATATCGCCTCCGAGATGCACAATAGCGCGCAATGAACAGGGCTCGAGCAGTTAGGCCGATTGCGATTTCGCGATCGATTCGCCCCCTGTTCGGCCCCCAACGGAACGGTTGGTGCAAAAGGGTGACTCCAGACACACACTGGGATTGGATCACCTCACATGTCGGACCTCATCGCCAGCGGCGTTTCGCCGCTGGACGAGCGGCTGGGTGGCTTCGTCGCCCGCCGCACGTATCTCGTTTGCGGAAGTCCGGGAGCGGGCAAGTCCGTTGCCTGCCTGGAGTTCCTGAATGGCGCCCTCGAGCGGGGTGAATCCGCGGCAATCCTGACGCATGACGATCCGCAGGATCTGATCGCGCAGGCGGCCTTCCTTGGTCTCGACCTCGACCGTCCTCTGCGCGAAGAGCAGTTCGTTCTCATCCGGTATCAGCTGGACTTTGCGCGGCGCTTCGGCCGCCAGCTCTCCCCCGATGTCGCCTTCGACGAGCTGCGGCGCCTCCTGGGGACGCGCACCCATTCGCGGCTGGCGATCGATTCGATCGCTCCGTTCCTCGAAGCAGGTGCGGCGGCCGGTGCCGGGATCGCGGGGGCGATGCGGTTCCTCGACGAATACGGCGCGACGACCATGGTCACGTATCCGGGGGACCTGTCCGCCGTGTACGACCGGCGTCTCGAGCCCCTGCTCCAGCGTGCAGCGGCGATCGTGCATTTCGTCGCCGAGGGGGACCGGGCCGGGCGGATGGAGATCCGGAAGGTCCGCTTCCCAGCGGCATCGACCGCGCCCGTTCACTTTCGTATCGCGCCCGGCGTGGGATTCGTCACCGCGGCCGATCGCATGCGCCGTCGCGCGAGCGATGCCCGTGGTGAAGGACCCGCTCGGGTGCTCTTCCTCACACTCGCCGACGACGTTCCCGCCGAGCTCGTCGCGCCGCTTCAGCGCGCGTACGACCTGGCTGTGCGACGGGGCGTCGCCACCGCGTTTCACGATCTGGCGAGCGATCGGACCGACGCCATCCTGATCGACGTGCGCCGCGATACCCTCGACGACGCGCTGAGCCTCGTCAGGCAGCTCCGAAGCGCCGGCGGGCTCGCCCCGATTGCCCTGGTCTCACGCTTCACCATGCGTTGGCACGATCGCGCCCGCGCGCTGCGAGCCGGAGCGGACGAGTTCGTAGCGGGCGACTTCCATCCCGAAGAGCTGCGCACGCGCGTGGAGTCGCTGCTTCGTCGCGGACCCCACGCCGCGCCACTCGCGGCGGAACCGGAGGAGGAGACCGCGGGCGTTAGGCAGCCAACGGGGGGCGGGACCGTGCCGACGCCCCTCGACGACGAAGGGTTCCGACGCGTCCTTCGCGTGCACATGGCCGAGGACCGGCTTCCGCTGTTCACGGTCGTGTCCGCCCGCCCCGTCGGGGGCGACACCGGACGCCTCTCGGAGGTAGCGCTCCGCTGCGTGCGTGTCGACAGCGGCGACCTCGTTGGCGTCCTCGATGGGCGCGTGGCGATCTACCTTCATTCCGCACGCCGCAAGGATGTGACCCGCTTCGTCGAGCGCCTGCGCGAAAACTGGAATCACGCCGCACAGGAGGAGCTGGAGCTGGATGTCGCCAGCTACCCCACCGACGATGCGAAGGTCACGAGCATGTTCGGCGCCGCATGACCCTCCCTCGCCCACGCTGGTACGGGTTGGCCGTCGCGATCGCGGCCGTGGCGCTCCCAGTGGCGGCACTTCTGGCGTTCCTGTCGCTGGACCCGCCGCGAGCGACGTCCGCCGCGTCACTTCCCCGAGCCGATCCCAAGGATCAGGCCTTCGTCGTTCGTCGTGCGGACGAGATCCGGCCATCTCGCGACGCCTACCGGCGCTTCTCGCGGGCCGACTCGCTCTGGCGCCACGGCGAGCGCATTGCGCTGCGCACGGCGACGACGAGCACCGGCGCCGTGTGGCAGCCGAGCGCGAGACAGCAAGCCCGCGACCGCGCCTACCTGCTCACCCGCCGCGGCGACGTGGCGGCCGCCATCGCCGTGCTCGAGGCATGGGTCAGTCGCCACCCCGAGGATCGCGAATCGGTGCTCGACCTGGCGCGGCTGCTGAATCAAGCCGGTCGATACGACGCGTCGATCGCCCGCTACCGCCAGTTGATCGCGCGTCGAGGGCGCTCGTGACGCGGCGCCTTCGGCGCGGCGCGTGTCTTCTCCTCCTGATTCCCGCATCGCTCACCGCTCAGCAGAGCGTCGCCGAGAACGACGTCGCGCTTCGCAGCGAGTACGCTCAGGTGCTTCTCAATGCACAGCGCTGGGATGAGGCGGCCACCGAGTTCCGGTGGCTCCTCTCGCGATCGCCCCGGAGCGCAGACTACCGCCTCGGCCTCTCGCGCGCGCTGGCGTGGAAGGGACTCGGGCGCGAGGCCGAGGCCGAGCTGATGCAGCTCCCCGCGGAGGTGCGTGCGCGAAGCGATGTGATCGCGCTCCTCCGCGTCGCGCGCGGCGCGTTCGAGCCGACGTCCGAGGAGGCGCGGCGGTGGGTGGCGGAGGATCCGGACCACGCACCGTACGTCCTCGCGCAGGCGCGGGCACTGGTGCGGGAAAAGCGGACTCGTGAGGCGCTGCCCCTGTACGCGCGGGTGATCGGCCGCGACCCATCCAACGCGCTGCTCATCGAGGCGGCCGGTGTGCATTCGAGCGCGGATGATCCGCGCGGTGCAGCGCAGCACTTGTTGCGTGTGCTGCTCAGGACACCGGCGGACACGGCGCTGCGCCGCGAATACGCGCGCGTCCTCTCGTGGGGCAAGGACCATCGCCTCGCGATATTCGAGTACGACCGGCTTCTCGCCACGCGCCCTGACGATCGCGCACTCCTCCTCGAGCGGGCCCGCGTCTTCATCGCCGTCAACGACCT
>JAICOJ010000226.1 GCA_025930755.1 Gemmatimonadaceae bacterium | reverse complement strand
GGTGGCTCATCGCTTCGAGCGGGTGCTCATTCCCATCGACGGGTCGCCGCTCAGCGAGGCAGTAGTCGAGCCGGCGATCGACGTCGCTGGTGATCTGGAAGTGGCGTATACGCTCGTTCGCGTGATTGAGCCGATGACATCACTGGCGATTGCCAGCTTCGGCGACGTCGCCGATCTCGAGCGCGAGGAGGACGCGCGACAGGAACGCCGAACGCTTGCCGATGTGGAGCTGGTTGCGCAGCGGCTGCGCGCCCGAGGGCTCGACGCGCGCGGGCATGCCCTGATCCATGGCGATCCCGCACGCGCCATTCTCGACTACGCAAGCGAGAGCGGTGCCGACCTGATCGCCATGGCCACACACGGCCACGGCGGCCTTCGCCGGCTCGTCATCGGGAGCGTCAGCACCAAAGTGATGGTTGGTTCGGACACGGCAGTCCTGCTCTACCGACCGCCTCACGAGTGAGAACACACATCGGAGGCCTCGTGATGTGGCTTGGAGCCGCGCTCCTCGTGGTCGGCGTTGTTGCGTACGCCGTCTTCGAGGTAACGGTGTATATAGCGGTTGTGCTGATCGTTGCCGGGCTCACGTTGGCGATATGGGGAATACTCGAGGCGCGTCGCGCGCTCCGTCGTTCCCGGCTCTGATGCCTCACGGATCCCATCAGACGTGATCGACCGCCTCCATGACTCCAACTGCCCTGGCGCAATGGGCACAGCAATAGAACGTGCCGTTCGCCTCGACGCCGTGTCCGATGATCTTGCAGTCGCAATGGTCGCAAACCGGCGCCAGCTTCTGCACGGCACACTCGAAGCTGTCGAACGTGTGCGTCACGCCGGCAGCGATCACCTGGAACGCAAGATGGTAGTCGTTCCCACACACTTCGCACTTGGCCATAGCTGACCCTCTCGGTACGCGAGACCGGGTCGAACCTCCAGACGGTTGTGCCACGCGCCGGGAGGCCCGCCCCGTGACGTAGGCCCTCGCCTGCTCCAAGCTACATGTCGCGCCCTCGCCGCGCGTCAGCGTTGATCGCCGCGGTCGCCTTGACCCTTTTCGACCTCGGTCTCGGCCTCCGTGCGGCGGTCCTGCCGGAGTGAGCGTCCACGATCGTCCTGCGACTCGGTGAACTGACCCTCGTCATTCCGGCGGACGTACCGCTGGTCGTCCTCGTTAGGCTCGATCAGCTCGCGATCTCGGGCCATGATGAGCTCCTGGTGAAAGGATCAGCTGGTTCGCGTGAGGTACGCCCTGTCGCCGCGGCGGCGGCGTCCAAGGAAGCGTCGGTCGTCGAAGTGTGCGTGCGCGTAGAAGTCGGCCTCCTGAGCGGGCTGCGCATACCCTTCGTCGAACTCCTCGCGATAGAACTGCTCGTCGGGGCGGCTCAGCGAGCCGTGCCGGTAGGGCGGCAGCATTCTGAGGCGCGCGCTGGGCACCGTCCCCAGGTAGACGACATCCTCCTTCTCGTGGAGCGTCGCTCCGCCAATGGGAATGAGGACGTGCCGCTCCTCCTCGAGCCCCAGCGCCTTCTCATCGAGCTCCACGTCCAGATACCGGACCTTCATGGCAGCGGTGTCGGCGATGAGCGTGTCCACTCTGCCGACGGCGCGACCATCGGCTGCCAGGACGTCCCAGCCGCGGGGATCCGGGTCGCCCTCGGCGATCCGGACGTCGTCGAGATCGTCGAGCCTCGCCAGCTGCGGAGTCGTGGTCTCTTTCATCATGTCGTCGCGCATGAAATGCCTCCCGTGAATGTCGTGGCGCCACTGGCCGTGGTGACTCAGGCGTGACGGTCATCCCACACATAAGTTAGGGGAGTCGAGTCGGCGATTCGCCGTCGGTGCAGCGAAGAGCCGACGCGTGCAGTGACGGCGTCTGGGGCTGCAGCGAGGAGTACGGGGCGCCGGTGGTCCAGGGCGCCGCCTCGGCTGCGCGGGTACGCGTTTCGCTGCGCGTACCCGCAGGCGCTCGTCGGGCCACCAACGGCCGATAGGTGCCGAGGGTGCACTCGTTATGCACCGGTGGGTGTCCGATCATTGATGCGGGGTGCCATGCACGAACATCGTTCCGACACCATCTCCGCGCCACGCCACGCCGAGGATGACGTGTGGCGATCTGAGCGGGAGCAGCTGCTCGTGGAGGCGGCACGCCTGCTGTCCGCTTCGGGCGGTCTCGACGCCATCCTCCGCGACGCGGCGCGGCTCGTCCTGCCACGGCTGGCCGACTACAGCATCATCTATCTCCGGGATGCCAGCGGCGCTTACGTCCAGTCCGCGTCGTCGCACGTCGACAGTGCC
The DNA here is from genome assembly GCA_025930755.1 of Gemmatimonadaceae bacterium. Classification (GTDB taxonomy): domain Bacteria; phylum Gemmatimonadota; class Gemmatimonadetes; order Gemmatimonadales; family Gemmatimonadaceae; genus JAICNG01. Next base: position 1,460 of record JAICOJ010000226.1, on the reverse strand, counting down.
AAGAAGTCGCTCCTCGAGGAGCTGGGGCGGTTGCATCGCCCTGATCCGCTGAACGTCCACAGCGTCGTCGCCCGCGTCGGTGGGAGTGCACTTCCGCTGGTCGTGGAGTCGCCGACTGCCGACCAGGCCCGACTGGTCTTCCCCGATCCGGAGGCGCTCCGCATCGCGCTTGCGCTCGAGCCGGTATCGCTGGCCATCGTACCGCTCGTGACCCACGACGACGTCCTCGGCGTGCTCGTCCTCGCCTTGTCGGAGTCCGGCCGTCACTACGAGGCCGACGATCTTACGTACGTCGAGCTCATCGGCGCACGCGTTGCCCTGGCCATCGACAACGCTCGCCTGTTTCGAGAGGCGCGCGAGGCACGCAACCGTTCGGTGCGAGCCGCGGAGCTCGAAGCGCAGCTCGCGCGCGCGCGCCTCGACGCGCTGCAGGCACAGCTGAACCCGCATTTCCTGTTCAACGCGCTCAATACCGTGGCCATGCTCGTGCGACGTGGCGCGAACGCCGATGCGCTCCGGGGCGTGGTGAGCCTGAGTGAGCTGCTCCGCAAGGTGCTCGTGGGCAATCGGTCGCTCGAGGTTCCGCTGCACGAAGAGCTCGCGGTCGTGGAACACTATTTGAGCATCGAGCGAATGCGGTTCCGCGATCGGCTGACGGTGGCCGTTGAGGCCGATGCCGACGTGCGCGACGCACTCGTTCCGAGCCTCATTCTACAATCGATCGTCGAGAATGCCGTGCGGCATGGCATCGCGCCGAGCAAGAGCGGCGGTCATGTCGCGATTCGATGCCACCGGAGAAACGACGTGCTCGCCATCGAAGTGCGCGACAACGGCACGGGGCTCCCCGAAGGGTGGGATCCGCGCGCGACTGCCGGGATCGGGCTGGCGAACACGCGCGAGCGGCTCGAACGACTGTATCATGACACACACGTGTTCGAGGTTCGGAGCGCACCCGGGTCCGGTACGGTCGCCACCATCGAGATTCCGCTCCGCACGAGCGAAACCGGAACGAGGTAACGCGCACGCATGGAACCCATCCGCACGATCATCGTCGATGATGAGCCCGATGCGCGCGACGGTCTTCGCGCCCTGCTCGCGAGCGACGCGGATACCGTCGTCGTCGGCGAGGGGCGCACCGGTCGGGAGGCCGTGAGCCTCATTCGCGACGCGAGTCCCGAGCTGCTCTTTCTCGATGTGCACATGCCCGAGCTCGATGGCTTCGCCGCGCTCGTCGCGGCGCGCGGCAACCCGATGCCGGTCGTCATCTTCGTCACCGCGCACGACGATTATGCGCTGAAGGCGTTCGAGGTCCATGCGCTCGATTACCTGTTGAAGCCGTTCAGCGATGAGCGATTCACCGAGGCGCTCCAATGGGCCAAGGACCAGGTGCGGCAGCGTCGTATCGGTGAGGTCGGTCACCACCTCGCGGAGCTGGTGGGGACGGAGGGGGCGAGCGCGCC